>QKGH01000210.1 GCA_003250495.1 Marinobacterium sp. | reverse complement strand
ATGAGATCCGACAGCAGCGGATTAAACGTCCAGGTTGGATACGTTCAGTGCGTTCGACTCGATGAAGTTACGCCGCGGCTCGACCTCATCGCCCATCAGCGTGGTAAAGAGCTGATCGGCAGCGATGGCATCATCGATCGACACCTGCAGCATCCGTCGGGCGTTGGGATCCATGGTAGTTTCCCACAGCTGCTCCGGGTTCATCTCACCCAGCCCCTTGTAACGCTGGATGGCGTTACCGCGACGCGACAGGTCCACCAGCCAGCGGATCCCATCCCCCAGATCGCTGAGGCCGAAACGGCGCTCGCCACGCTGCAGGAAGGCGCCATCCTCGAGCAGAGACTGCAGCTCGGCACCGAGGGCAACGATGGTATGGTAGTCTTTGGAACGGAACAGCTCCGGGTCCAGGGTGTAATCGGTTTCCACGCCGTGCTGCACGAAGCGCACCTTCGGCAGATAGAGGCTCGATTCGCGATCCAGCTGCACGCTGCACTCGTAGCGCTCGGAGGTGCTGGTCGCATTCAGCATCAGCGCTTCGCTCAACTGTTCGATCCATTCGTTGACGGCGGTTTCGGAAGCCAACGCCTCCACCGGCAGGACCGGCAGGTACAACAGCTGGTTCAAGACCGCGGCCGGATACAGTTTGCTCAACCGCTTGCAGACCTTCTCGACCTTGCGATAGCGGTTCACCAGACTTTCCAACGCGGCGCCCGATACCGGCGGCGCGTTCTCGTCGATATAGAGCGATGCACCGTCCAGGGCTCCCTGCAACAGGTAGTTGTCCATCGCATCGTCATCCTTCAGGTACTGCTCCTGCTTACCCTTCTTGACCTTGTACAGCGGCGGCTGGGCGATATAGACGTAACCGCGCTCGATCAGCTCCGGCAGCTGGCGGAAGAAGAAGGTCAGCAGCAGGGTACGGATGTGAGAACCGTCCACGTCGGCATCGGTCATGATGATGATGCGGTGGTAACGCAACTTGTCGATGTTGTACTCGTCACGGCCGATGCCACAGCCCAGCGCCGTGATCAGGGTGCCGACCTCGGCGGAGGTCAGCATCTTGTCGAAACGTGCCTTCTCGACGTTGAGGATCTTACCCTTCAGCGGCAGGATCGCCTGGGTGCGACGATCGCGCCCCTGCTTGGCGGAACCGCCGGCGGAGTCACCCTCCACCAGGTAGAGTTCGGACAGCGCGGGATCCTTCTCCTGGCAATCCGCCAGCTTGCCGGGCAGGCCGGCGATATCCAGCGCGCCTTTGCGGCGGGTCATTTCGCGCGCCTTGCGGGCGGCCTCGCGGGCACGGGCGGCGTCGATCATCTTCTGCACCACCGCCTTCGCATCCTGCGGGCTTTCCAGCAGGTACTCGTTGAGGAACTGTGCCATCAGCTGTTCGACCGCGGTCTTCACCTCGGAGGAGACCAGCTTGTCCTTGGTCTGGGAGGAGAACTTCGGATCGGGCACCTTGACGGAGATGATCGCCGTCAGACCCTCGCGGCTGTCGTCGCCGCTGGTGGCAACCTTGCCGTTCTTGTTCAGCTGCTCGGTTTCGATATAACCGTTCAGCGAGCGGGTCAGCGCGGCGCGGAAACCGGACAGGTGGGTACCGCCATCGCGCTGCGGAATGTTGTTGGCGAAGCAGTGCAGGCTCTCCTGGAAGCCGTCGTTCCACTGCATGGCGACTTCGACGCCGACACCGTTCTCGTGCATGGCGTTGAAGTGGAAGATCTTGTTGATCGGCGACTTGTTCTGGTTCAGGAATTCGACGAACGCCGCGAGGCCGCCCTCGTATTCGAAGGTCTCCTCGCGGCCGCTACGCTCATCCTTCAGACGGATGCGCACACCGGAGTTCAGGAAGGAGAGTTCACGCAGGCGTTTGGCGAGGATATCGTACTGGAAGGAGATGTTGTTGAAGGTCTCCTCGGATGGCTTGAAGCGCACGATGGTACCGGTGGTATCGGTCTCGCCGATCACCTTCAACGGCTCTTCGGGCACGCCATGATGATAGACCTGCTCATGCACCTGACCGGCACGCTTGATGGTCAGGCGCAGATCGCTGGACAACGCGTTGACGACCGAGACCCCAACGCCGTGCAGACCGCCGGAGACCTTGTAGGTGTTGTCGTCGAACTTACCGCCGGCATGCAGAACGGTCATGATCACTTCCGCGGCCGACACACCTTCCTCTTTGTGAATATCGGTCGGAATGCCGCGGCCGTTATCGGAGACGGTGACGCTCTCATCGGCATGGATGATGACACCCACTTCGGTACAGAAGCCTGCCAGTGCCTCATCGATACCGTTGTCCACCAGCTCGAACACCATATGGTGCAAACCGCTGCCATCGTCAGTATCGCCAATATACATACCCGGGCGTTTGCGGACCGCATCCAGGCCCTTTAACACCTTGATACTGGACGAATCGTAGCTCTGGTTTTCACCGCTCATCTTGTTCTCCTGGTGCAGAATTCTGCGAAATATTTCCCTGCTCGACCCGGAATAGCGCCAGGGCGGTATCGGCCTGCCAGACACTGCCCAGCAGGGTGGGATCGACACAGGTGATAAAACACTGGTTGGCACTGGCTTCCAGAAAACGACAAAACTGCCTGCAGTGCCGTTCATCGAGCTCTGATGGCAGGTCATCGATCAGGTACACGCAAGCGCGCCGGCTCTGCCGATGAAACAGCGCCCCCTGGGCCAGTTTCAGTGCGCTGACAACCAGCTTTTTCTGTCCGCGAGACAGTCGCTCGGCCGCATCCTGCCCGTCTACACGAAAGCGCAGATCCGCACGCTGCGGACCGCTGCCGGTGAAGCCCTGGCGTAGATCCCGCTCGAACCCCTCGGTTAAGATCTCTCCCAACGCACGCTTGCGATCCCAGCCTGGCTGGAAGCGCAGCTCGACGCTGACCTCAGGCAACAGATCCGACAGGATAGCGTTGAACTCGGGGATCAACGCGTCGATATACTGCTGCCGCAGCGCCGTCAGAGGTTCGGCAAAACGGACCAATTCCTGGTCCCAAAGTACGCGGATGCGATTGTCGATTTTACCACATTTCAGTAGCGAATTACGCTGTTTGAGCACCCGGTGGAAACCGCGCCAGAGGCGGATAAATTCCGGCTGCGAATGGAAACATCCCCAGTCGATAAACTGCCGACGCGTGGCCGGCGCACCCTCCAGCAGGGCGAAGGTATCGGAGTTGATCACCAGCACCGGCATCAGTGCCGCAAGTTCCGCCGCACCGATCGATTCGCCGGCGTAACGCACCCGCATCTCCCCCTCAAGCTCGCGCGTCAGCCCCAGTGGGCGTGCCTGACCTATGCCCTCCGGATCGATCTGGGCAAACACCAGCAGTTGCGCATGGCCGGCGCGGATCAGATGGCGAAATTGATTGGTGCGGAAGGAGCGCGCGAGCCCCAGCATGTGGATCGCCTCCAGCAAACTGGTCTTGCCGCTGCCATTGGCGCCATACAACAGGTTGATCCGCGGGGAAGGATGCAGCTGAACCCGAGCGAGATTACGCAGATTCTCTATCTGGAGCTCGGATATCAACATAGCTGAGCAGTATAAAGAGGGGGGCTAGGCGCCCGCAGGCGCCTGTCAGCGATCACATGCGCATCGGCATGACGACGTAGGTGGAGTCGGGCTCATCGAAGCCCTCGATCAGCGCGCTACTGTTGGAATCGTACAGGGTGAAGCGCACCACATCGGAGTTCAGGATGGAGAGCACATCCAGCAGGTAGTTCACGTTGAAGCCGATCTCCAGGTTGCCACCGCTATAGTCGACAGCAACCGATTCTTCCGCTTCCTCCTGCTCCGGGTTATTCGCCATCACCTGCAGCATGCCGTCGGTCAGGGCCAGGCGTACGCCACGATACTTCTCGTTGGACAGGATAGCGATACGGCTGAACACCTGGCGCAGCTCCTGGCGGTCGCCCAACAGGACCTTATCGCCATTGCGCGGTATCACGCGCTGGTAATCGGGGAACTTGCCATCCACCAGCTTGGAGGTGAAGGTGAAATCGCCGACGTTGGCCCGAATATGGTTGGCGCCGATCACCAGGCTAACCGGGTTGTCGCCGCCCTGCAGCAGCCTGGCCAGCTCCAGGATCCCCTTACGCGGTACGATGATCTGGTGCTGGATACCCGCTTCCGCTTCCATATCGCATACGGCGGTAGCCAAGCGGTGGCCATCGGTGGAGACGGTTCGCAACGTGCCGTCGCGCACCTCCAGCAACATGCCGTTCAGGTAGTAACGCACATCCTGCTGCGCCATGGAGAAGCCGGTCTGGTCGATCAGATGACGCAGGGCCGACTGCGGCAGCGTCAGTTGCATCGCCTGCGGACTGTCCTCGACGTTGGGGAACTCGCTGGCCGGCAGGGTGGAGAGGGAGAAGCGGCTGCGCCCGGACTTGATCACCATCTTCTGGCCGGTCAGTTCCAGCTCGATGCGGGCATCGTCTGCCAGCGACTTGCAGATATCCATCAGCTTGCGCGCCGGGACGGTGACCGAACCCGCCGTTGCCGGCTCGTCCAGTTCGACACGACCGATCAGCTCCACTTCCAGATCTGTCCCGGTAAGCGCTAACTGATTCCCCTCGGCCACCAGCAGGATGTTGGACAGTACCGGCAACGTCTGACGGCGTTCGACGACCCCGGCTACCAACTGCAGCGGTTTGATGAGTGCTTCACGGGAAATAACGAATCTCATGGCTGTCTACCTTGTCTGGATCCGATCACTACGCCGTCAGGTGACGCAGCAGGTTTTTGTAATCTTCAGCAATGTCCGTATCACTCTCCCGCAGCTCCTTGATCTTGCGACAGGCATGGAGAACGGTAGTGTGATCACGACCACCAAAGGCATTGCCGATCTCCGGCAGACTGTGGTTGGTCAACTCCTTGGCCAGACTCATCGCCACCTGTCGCGGCCGGGCAACCGAACGACTGCGGCGTTTGGACAATAGGTCTGCCACCTTGATCTTGTAATAATCAGCGACCACGCGCTGAATGTTGTCAATACTAACCTGTTTGTCCTGCAATGCCAGCAGGTCCTTCAGCGACTCCTTGATGAACGGCGTCGTGATGGCATTGCCGGTGAAATGTGCGTTGGCGATAACCCGCTTCAGGGCGCCCTCGAGTTCGCGCACGTTGGAACGGATCTTCTGTGCCAGGAAGAACGCGGCATCGTCCGGCAGCAGCACCTTGGCTTCCTGCGCCTTCTTCATCAGGATGGCGACGCGCGTTTCCAGCTCGGGCGGCTCGATCGCCACGGTCAGGCCCCAGCCGAAGCGGGACTTCAGCCGCTCCTCGACACCGTTGATCTCCTTCGGATAGCGATCCGACGTCAGGATCATCTGCTGCCCGCCTTCCAGTAAGGCGTTAAAGGTGTGGAAGAACTCCTCCTGGGAGCGCTCCTTGCCCGCGAAGAACTGGATATCGTCGATCAACAGGGCATCGACGGAACGATAGTAGCGTTTGAAATCGTTGATCGCATTCAGCTGCAACGCCTTGACCATATCGGCCACGAACCGCTCGGAGTGCAGATAGACGATACGCGCGTTCGGGTTGCGCTTGAGCATCTCGGTCCCGACCGCGTGCATCAAGTGGGTTTTACCGAGACCGACACCACCATATATAAAGAGGGGGTTGTAGGCGCCGCCGGGGTTATCCGCCACCTGCTGCGCAGCAGCCAGCGCCAACTGGTTCGATTTACCCTGGACAAAGGACTGGAAGGTGAAGGAGGGGTTCAGATTCGACTGGTGCCGGACACTGCCTTCCACCTCGACCCGACGCTCCGAACGTGGCGCAACCGGCGCCTCCATCGGACTCATGTCCAGCTCCAGCTGGGGTTCCACCTCGAACGAGGTCACCTCGTTATACTGCTCGCCGGGATTAAAGTAGTTACTTACTTCGGCCTGAGCTTCGACAGCCCTGGGCTCCTCGGAGAAGCGGGCTCTACCTTCGTCCGCGAGAGGCGAAACGGTACGCAGTTTTCGCACCGGTGCCGTCCTTCTGCGGGGCATCGACGTGGTAGCGGCGACGGACGGCGCGCTACGGCCGGCGATCTCCAGTAACACCTCTTTACTGATATCGCCGGTAACATCCACGACGACCTGGCGTATCCGCGACAAAAACTTATCGGCAACCCAGTCCTTGACGAAGCGGTTCGGCGCCAGCAGCACCAACTGATCACCACTGTTGGTATCGGCACGCAGGGGACGTATCCAGGTGTTGAACTGCTGGGCAGAAAACTCTTCCTGCAGGCTTCCCAGGCACTGCTCCCAAAGTTCGACCGACATCCCAATATCCCCTGAAAACCCTAGCATCCCAGAAAAACACCGGGCGCCTCTGCGTCGCCTCGGCGGTTCTACATAATAAGTGATTGGCTTGGCATTCTATCTGCTCACTGCACACTTATCCACAGCTGTTAGCAAACTTTTTCATCGCCCGCTAATCGTGGCTTTGCCGCACCATTTAGCATCACTGCGCCGAACCGGTCAGTGTTCAAATCGCCTCAACACAGCTTGAATACAAGCTTTCAAAAGCCTTACTAACAATTTAATATTTTGTTTTATATAATATTTATTTATTTATAAACAGATTTAATGAGTCTCTTCTGGATGACTCTGTCGCCATACTCGCTCGTAGTGCCAGTTCCCCGCGCCAAAACGCTTAAGATCCCTAAATAAAGCTCCTATCGACCAGACAGGAAAGCGGCTACCTACCTAAATAAAGACGGCGCGGGACGCGGTATCGGTCCGAATAGTTAATTAGCCGGCAACAAGGTATTGCATTAACGGTATCCATTCATTAGAATCTCGCGTCTTTATTTTTACCTTATACCTATACGTGGATCAGCTCTCACGTAGCGAAACGTAATTAGGACTGAAGCAATGAAAAGAACATTCCAACCCAGCGTACTGAAGCGCAACCGCAACCACGGCTTCCGTGCCCGCATGGCTACCAAAAATGGCCGTCAGGTTCTGAACCGTCGTCGTGCTAAAGGCCGTAAAAGCCTGACCGTCTGATCTTCGGATCAGCTTGAGTCCCCCTGACTGCATGGGCGATTTCAAATATCCTCGCCAGTTACGTCTGTTAACTGGCGGGGATTTCAAACGTGTCTTCGACAATGCAGAGCTCAAAGTATCTGAGCAACCGCTGCTGATACTGTCATCTCTCAACGGACTGGGCCATCCGCGCATCGGGTTCGTGATTTCCAAAAAAAACGTCCGCCGGGCTGTAAAACGTAACCGCGTTCGACGTATCATTCGCGAGTCTTTTCGCCTGCACCAGCATAAGTTGCCACCTGTGGATATGGTAATCCTTGCCCGTAAGGGACTGGATACGCTGGAAAATCCAGAGCTGCACCGAATGATCGAACGTTGCTGGTCCAGATTAAACAAAAAAGCCCAAAAAGCTCACAATAAAGGTTGATGGTTTCTCCGCCATGGATGTACAGCGAGTCATACTGATTGCCGCCCTGGCCCTGATCTCCTATATGCTGGTGCTGCAGTGGAATGAGGACTACGGTCCCAAACAGCAGCCGGTGGCCCAGGCCGCCTCGATATCAGCCTATAGCAACGCCAGCGCTACACCGGAACTGCCAGCTGCCTCCGCTGCCGTAGAAGCCAGCGCCGATATTCCCCAGGCCAGCACCAGCGAACCCAAGATCGCCGCCGCGGCAGCCGAGAACACCAGTCTGATCCGCGTAACCACCGATGTCCTGGAGATGCTGATCGACCCGCAGGGCGGTGATGTCATCGAAGTCGCGCTGCTCAAGCACCAGGCGGCACTGGAGTCAGCGGGCCCGTTCGTCCTGCTGGAGCAGAATGCCAACCGCACCTACGTGGCCCAGAGCGGCCTGGTGGGCCGCGATGGTCCCGACGCCAGCAAAGCCGGACGTCCGCTCTATCACAGCGCCAAAACCGACTACGTATTGGACGGCCAGGATCAGCTGCAGGTGGACCTGACACTGACTCAAGCCAGCGGCGTAACGATCACCAAGCGCTTCACCTTTAAACCCGGCCAGTACCGTGTCAGCGTAGACTACATTGTCGATAACGCTAGCGCAGCAGACTGGCAGGGCGTGCTGTTCGGTCAGATCAAACGCGATGCCAGTCCCGATCCGTCCCAGCAGACCTCGATGGGGATGAAATCCTACCTGGGTGCGGTGTTCTCAACCACCGAGAACAACTACCAGAAGGTCAAATTCAGCGACATGGACGAGGAGCGCTTCAGCCAGAGCAGCCCCGACGGCTGGGTTGCCATGGTACAGCACTACTTCCTCAGCGCCTGGGTCCCGGCCTCCGGTGCGGAGTACAGCTACCAGTCGCGCAAACTGAACGGCAACTATATCGTCAGCTTCCTGTCGCCGACCTTCGATGTGGCGCCGGGGCAGAGCCAGACCGTCAGCTCCACGCTGTATACCGGTCCGAAGGATATCGACCAGCTCGAAGCGACCGCACCCCATCTGGAGCTGACCGTGGACTACGGCATCCTGTGGTGGATCGCTTCACCGCTTTACATGCTGTTGAAGTGGATCCACTCCCTGGTCGGTAACTGGGGCCTGGCCATCATCGGCATCACGCTGCTGGTCAAACTCGCCCTGTTCCAGCTCAACGCCAAGGCGTTCAAGTCGATGGCCAAGATGCGCAAGTTCGGCCCCGAGATGGCGCGTCTGAAGGAGCTGTACGGCGATGACCGTGCGAAGATGTCGCAGGAGATGATGAAGCTGTACCAGAAGGAGAAGATCAATCCGCTGGGCGGCTGCCTGCCGATCCTGGTACAGATGCCGGTCTTCATTTCGCTGTACTGGGTCCTGATGGAATCGGTCGAGCTGCGTCACGCACCTTTTGTCGGCTACATCCAGGACCTGTCGCAGATGGATCCCTATTTCATCCTGCCGATCCTGATGGGTGTGACCATGTTCATCCAGCAGTTGCTGAACCCGACACCGCCCGATCCGATGCAGGCGAAGATCATGAAGATGCTGCCGATTATCTTCACCTTCTTCTTCCTCTGGTTCCCGGCAGGTCTGGTACTGTACTGGCTGGTCAACAACATCCTGTCCATTGCCCAGCAGTGGATCATCAACCGCCAGATCGAGGCGGGCGAAGCATCCAAGGCCTGATTCCAGGCTAGACAGAGGGCTCCTTAGGGAGCCTTTCTGCTTTTATGACTCCGGAATGAACGACCATGCAGATCGAACAGGACACGATAGTCGCGCAAGCTACCCCGCCCGGGCGTGGGGGTGTCGGTATCATCAGGCTTTCGGGGCCCGCGGCACTGACACTGGCGAAACGCCTGCTCGGCTTTGTACCCAAAGCCCGGCATGCCCACTATTGTGCGTTCTTCAATCAGCAGGGCGAGGAGATCGATCGCGGGATCGCGCTCTATTTCCCCAATCCCCACTCCTTCACCGGGGAGGACGTGGTCGAACTCCAGGGCCATGGCGGACCGGTTATCCTCGATCTGCTGCTGCAGGAGCTGATCGCCCTCGGCGCCCGCCCGGCACGCCCCGGCGAATTCTCGGAGCGCGCCTTCCTCAACGACAAGTTGGATCTGGCCCAGGCCGAAGCGATCGCCGACCTGATCGACAGCGCCTCGGAGCAGGCCGCGCGCTGCGCGTTGCGCTCGCTGCAGGGGGTGTTCTCGGACAAGGTGCATGCGCTGGTGGAAGCGTTGATCCAGCTGCGCATCTATGTGGAAGCGGCCATCGATTTCCCCGAAGAGGAGATCGACTTCCTCGCCGACGGGCGGGTACAGAGCGATCTTGAAGCGATCATGGAGCGCCTCGCTAGCGTGCGCCAGGAGGCGCGCCAGGGCAGCCTGCTGCGTGAAGGGATGACGGTGGTTATCGCCGGTCGTCCCAATGCCGGCAAATCCAGCCTGCTCAATGCGCTGGCCGGACGCGAGACCGCCATCGTCACCGCCATCGAAGGTACTACCCGCGATGTACTGCGCGAACATATCCACATCGATGGCATGCCGCTACATATCGTCGATACGGCGGGATTGCGCGATGCTCCGGACGAGGTGGAACGCATCGGCATCGATCGAGCCTGGGCCGAGATCCGCAGCGCCGACCGCATTCTGATGATGGTCGATAGCACCCGCTCCGATAGCAGCGATCCGCTCACCCTCTGGCCCGAACTGGGGGAAAACCTGCACGACCTGAGCCACGTGACCGTGATTCGCAACAAGGCGGATATCAGCGGCGAGCCGATCCGACTGGAACAGGTCGGTGAGCACACACTGATTGCACTAAGCGCGAAGAAAGGCGAGGGGGTCGATCTGCTGCGCCAGCATCTGAAGCAGATTATGGGGTTCGATGCGACCACGGAGGGTGGATTCATGGCGCGTCGGCGCCATATCGACGCCCTTGAACGTGCCCATCAGCTGTTGCAGACCGGCCTCTGGCAGCTGCAGTCGCACGCCGCCGGCGAGCTGTTGGCAGAAGATCTGCGCCAGGCGCAACAGGCGCTGAACGAGATCACCGGCGAATTTACTCCCGACGATCTGCTCGGGCGCATCTTCAGTTCATTCTGTATCGGCAAATAACCGACCGTTACTGAGCCAACGCCTAACCAGCCTTACGAAAGGTCAGGTTGATCCGCTGTTCGCCGAGCAGCGGATGCCAACCCCTCTTCAGCGTCAGCACGCCGTGAAAGCGCATCCGCGCACGCCCTCCCCATACCAGCAGATCCCCATGCCTCAGCTCGATTCGTGTCTTCTCGCCGCTACGCTGGAATCCGCCAAACACAAAGGTGGCGGGTAACCCCAGCGACAGCGAGACGATCGGATGGCGGCGATCGCGCTCATCGCGGTCCTGATGCAGCCCCATTTTAGCCCCGGGTCGGTAGCAATTGATCAGGCAGGCATCGGGATCGAAACGGCCGAAACCAGCCTCCTCTGCCGCTTGCTGTGCCAATGTTCGTAGCCGATCAGGGATCTTCGGCCAGGGTCGTCCGCTCACGGGATCGCGATCGGCATAACGGTATCCCCGGCTGTCGGAGACCCATCCCAATTCTCCACAGCTGCTGGTCGTCACCGACATCGAACCTCCCATCGCGGTTGTCATCTGCCGCAATGGCGCCTGTCGCAGCACGTCGTTTATACACTGCATCACGTCGGCATCGCTGGACCCCAGATAACATCGAGATATCCACGTATCTGGCACGATCTCTACTGTGGCAACACGACCCATATCAGGCGGGTCAAATAGATCATAATTCATTGATTTAAATGCATTTAATAGATTTAACCGCCGTTATGCACAGGGCACTGGAGAGCTTTGTGTGGATAAATTATTGGTTAAAATTACCCACATCCGAAAGGTTTTCCCGCGCCGTTTTTACCCACAACAGTAGATAGAAAACCAGCTGTGGGTAATTTACCACGCGCTATATGCGAACTCCTAGCCCTCTAATCACATCATATCAACAGTTTGGTACTAGTATTAATTCCTTTATTAATCAAAAAGTTATAGACATATACAGCGATCTCAATGAAAACTTTATTCACAGCCGTATAATTGCGCCGTAACGACTGTTACTAAAATTTATATACCAACTTTCAACAGGGTTGCCGAAGCTCCGCTTGCAATCACTGGTTACTATCCACAACTAATGAATAGTTCGCACACAGGCTAATCTAGCAACACTTCACAGCACAATTTGTTCACATATTGCTGTGTGTAAGATGTATAACTCTAGCACGGTAAGTTGAGGGTAGCTTGTGGTCGAAATCGAGCTGTGTATAAACGCGCTGGTTACGCACAGTTGATCCCAAGCCTATCTGCCGCTAACCCAGCCCTGGTCTACAACCTTTAATAGGCTATAATTATCTGAAATATAACGATAAATTACGGTTTTCCAGGAATACGGCGGGGACTATATATAAGTAATCACAATAATCTTCTTCATATATAAGAGATCTTTTCTTTCTTTAAGAACGGATAGAAGATCTCAAACAGAGGCCTGGTTATTTTTTAACCATTCCTTCGTAGGCTCGTCAGCGCTATACTTACCGACCTTTTCCCCAGGGACCCAACCGGGTCTCGACTCTTGATGATTTTCTATACGAGGATTCGCGGTGGACTATCCTGACCACTTTGATGTGATCGTGATCGGTGGCGGTCACGCCGGTACCGAAGCAGCACTGGCAGCAGCCCGCATGGGCGCATCGACTCTATTGCTGACTCATAACATCGAAACCTTGGGTCAGATGTCCTGTAATCCAGCCATTGGCGGTATCGGTAAGAGTCATCTGGTCAAAGAGATCGATGCGCTGGATGGCGCAATGGCGCGCGCCACCGATCGCGGCGGTATCCAGTTCCGCATGCTGAACGCCCGCAAGGGGCCGGCAGTCCGCGCCACCCGGGCCCAGGCCGACCGGATACTGTACAAGGCGGCGATTCGTCACATCCTGGAGAATCAACCCAACCTGCAGCTATTCCAGCAGGCCGCCGACGATCTGATCATCGACGGTGAGCAGGTCAAAGGTGTGGTTACCCAGAGCGGTATCCGTTTCCATGCGAGCAGTGTCGTACTGACCGCTGGTACCTTTCTTGGTGGCGTTATCCATGTCGGGTTGGAGAACTATGCCGGGGGCCGGGCAGGAGATCCGCCCTCCATTCGCTTGGCGCAGCGATTACGGGAGCTGCCGTTACGGGTCGAACGACTGAAGACCGGTACACCGCCGCGTATCGATGCCCGTAGCGTCGACTTCTCGGTGATGCAGGTACAACCGGGCGATACGCCGACGCCGGTGATGTCGTTCCTAGGTTCAGTCGAGGAGCATCCGCATCAGGTTAACTGCTTCATCACCCACACCAACACCCGGACCCACGAGATCATCCGCGGCGGACTGGATCGTTCGCCGATGTATACCGGTGTCATCGAGGGGGTCGGACCGCGCTACTGTCCGTCGATCGAGGACAAGATCCACCGCTTTGCCGATAAGGATCAGCATCAGGTATTTATCGAACCCGAGGGGCTGACCACCCATGAGCTGTACCCGAACGGGATCTCCACCAGTCTGCCGTTCGATGTGCAGCTGGAGCTGGTGCGCTCGATCCGCGGCCTGGAGCATGCACATATCACCCGTCCCGGCTACGCCATCGAGTATGACTACTTCAATCCGCAGGATCTGAAGCACACGCTGGAAACCAAAGCGATCAACGGTCTGTTCTTCGCCGGTCAGATCAACGGCACCACCGGTTACGAAGAGGCCGGCGCGCAGGGCTTGCTGGCCGGTATCAACGCCGCCGCCCAGGCGCAGGAGCGGGAGAGCTGGTATCCGCGGCGCGACGAGGCCTACATCGGGGTCATGGTCGACGACCTGATCACCCACGGCACCTCCGAGCCCTACCGCATGTTCACCAGCCGTGCCGAATATCGCCTGATCCTGCGCGAGGACAATGCCGACCTGCGCCTGACGGAGCAGGGTTACCGCTTGGGCCTGGTCAGCGCCGAGCGCTGGGCCCACTTCAGCCGCAAACGCGAAGCGATCGAGCGGGAGCTGCAGCGCCTGCGTGGCACCTGGATCCAGCCCGCCAGCGCCGAAGCGCAGCGCCTGGCCGACAAGCTGACCTCACCGCTGACCCGAGAGTACAGCCTGTCCGACCTGATCAAGCGGCCGGAACTGGAGTATGCCGATGTCGCCGGTCTGAAGGGCGAGGCGGTGCAGGACCTGCAGGTCGCCGAACAGGCGGAGATCCAGATCAAATACTCCGGCTATATCGATCGCCAGCGCGACGAGATCGCACAGATGCAGCGGCAGGAGAACACCCCGCTGCCGGCCGGCTTCGACTACGACCAGGTGGGCGGGCTGTCCAACGAGCTGAAGGCCAAACTGAAACAGCATCAGCCGGCCACGTTGGCCCAGGCCGCACGGATCCAGGGGATGACGCCGGCGGCGATCTCGCTGCTGCTGGTACACCTGAAAAAGCGTCAACTGCAGAAGGCCGCGATGTAATGACGGATGCGTTCAAAGAGCAGCTGCTGCGACAGGCGGATGCGCTGCAGCTCGCAGTGGATGACACCCAGTTGCAGCGGTTGCTGGCCTACCATGCGCTGCTGATGAAGTGGAACCAGGCCTATAACCTGACCGCGGTGCGTGACCCGGCGGAGATGATTACCCGCCATCTGATCGACAGCCTCAGCATTCTGCCCTGGATCGGCTCCGGAGCGCTGCTTGACGTCGGCAGCGGTCCCGGGTTGCCCGGTATTCCGCTGGCGATCATGCGCCCCGAGTTGCAGGTGACGACGCTCGACAGCAACGGCAAGAAGACCCGTTTCCAGCAGCAGGTGAAGCAGGAGCTGGGGCTGGACAATCTGCAGATCATCCATGGCCGGGTCGAAGCGTGTAAAAACGGGCCCTACCAACAGATCGTCTCGCGCGCCTTCGCATCCCTGGCCGATATGCTGAACTGGACCGGACATCTGTGCGCCGAGCAGGGTGTTTTTCTTGCCATGAAAGGCTTGTATCCTGAGGCGGAACTTGAACAGCTGCCCCCCGGCTATCGACTGCTGGCCAGTCACCGGCTGCAACTGCCGGATACCGAAGGCGAGCGGCATCTGCTGATCCTAGGGAGAGCCTGAGCGTGGTGAAGATCCTCACGATCACCAATCAGAAAGGTGGTGTCGGCAAGACCACGACCGCCGTGAATCTGGCGGCATCGCTGGCGGCGACGAAAAAGCGCGTGTTGATGATCGACCTCGATCCGCAGGGCAATGCGACCATGGGGTCCGGGGCCGACAAACACCAGCTCGATGCCTCGATCTATGAGGTGCTCACCGATCAGAGCGGTGTCGAGGAGGCGTTGATCCAGGGGCTGCCGGGCGGCTACCACCTGATCGGTGCCAACGGGGACCTGACCGCCGCCGAGGTCGAGCTGCTGCAACTGCCGCGGCGCGAGTTCCGCCTGAAGATGGCGCTGCTGCCGCTGGCCGAGCGGTACGATTACATCCTGATCGACAACCCCCCCTCACTGAACCTGCTGACGGTCAATGCGCTGGCGGCGTCCGACGGTGTGATTATCCCGATGCAGTGCGAATACTACGCGCTGGAGGGGATCAGCGCGCTGGTCGGTACCATCGACAAGATCAACAAGCGGCTGAACCCCAATCTGAAGATCGAGGGGATTCTGCGTACCATGTTCGATCCGCGTATGAGCCTGACCAAGGATGTCTCCGATCACCTGGTCGAGTATTTCGGCGAGCGGGTCTATCGCGCGGTCATCCCGCGTAACGTGCGGTTGGCGGAAGCGCCCAGCCACGGCATGCCGGCGCTGCAGTACGACAAGAACTCGCGCGGTGCGCTGGCCTATCTGGCACTGGCCGGGGAGTTGATCCGCCGTACCGAGCGGGAACGTAACGAAGAAGCGGTCACGGAACAGGAAAACTGACATGGCAGTAAAAAAACGCGGATTGGGTCGTGGCTTGGATGCGCTGTTGTCGGGAATGAGCGACAACGATAGTGCAGTGGATAGCGAATCCGCCCAGACCAGCCCCTCCGGCGAACTGATGCAGATGGCGGTGACCCGCATCCAGCGCGGCCGCTATCAGCCGCGTCGCGACCTGGACCCGGAAGCGTTGGAGGAGTTGGCCGCGTCGATCCGCCTGCAGGGGGTGATGCAGCCGATCGTGATCCGGCCCATAGGCGGGGAGCGTTACGAGATCATCGCCGGCGAACGGCGTTGGCGCGCGTCCCAACTGGCCGGTCTCGACACCATCCCGGTGGTGATCCGCGACGTACCCGATGAGGCCGCCATCGCCATGGCGCTGATCGAAAACATCCAGCGCGAAAACCTCAATCCGATGGAGGAGGCGATCGCCCTGCACCGGTTGCAGACCGAATTCGAACTGACCCAGCAGCAGGTGGCCGATGCGGTTGGCAAATCCCGCTCCACCATCACCAACCTGCTGCGCCTGATGAACCTGAGCGACGAGGTCAAAACCCTGCTCGAGCGCGGCGATCTGGAGATGGGCCATGCCCGCGCATTGTTGACACTTCCGCCCGAGCAGCAGATCGCCGGCGCCGAAGAGGTGATCGCCAAGGGCCTCTCGGTTCGGCAAACCGAAGCCCTGGCGCGCAAGCTGCTGGAGGGCAAACCGCAGCCGAAACCGAAGCCGGAACCACTACCGAAATTTGCAACATTGTCTTCCCAACTGACCCAGCGTTTCGCGGTTCCGGTCGAAGTCAAAGGCAATAGTGCAGGTAAGGGTAAAATTAGCCTCAGTTTCAATTCCGAAGAGGAGTTGAATGCGATTCTCGAACTTCTTGGTCAATGACCCTGGCGTTGTGCAATAAAACCACTTAAAAAACATGGCTATTGGCGCCGTGCCCCCCGTTCTTGGTAGGGGGTGGCCGGTAGTAAATTGTTTACAGATTGCTAAGACCTTAGTGCAAAACTCCCAACCTTTAGTTGAGTAGAGGGGGGTTAGCCCCTATAATCTGGCCGCTATTTAAGGGTACGAAGCATCCGGAATAGGGCGGATTTTGGATACGGAAGGGGCTGGCAATACACCGCAACGCGGGCAGGTTGTGCGTTCGGGGCGGTTGCAGCAGCGCAGCAGACAGGCTTTTCTGCGCATCTATCTGATCCAGTTTCTGTTGCTCCTGCTGGTTTCGGCAGGTGCGTTGGTACTGGGAACTGTAACAGCCTACTCCGCGTTGCTCGGAGGGCTGCTCTACCTGCTACCTAATCTCTATTTCACCTGGAGAGTACTCTACAGCAAGCGCCCCGCTGATACTGCTCAGCAGGTCGTGATCAGCCTGTATGCCAGTGAAATAGGGAAAATGCTGGTGGCCGCTCTGCTGTTTTCTGCGGTCTTCCTTCTGGTTCAGCCTCTGAGCCCATTTTCCCTATTTCTCACCTTCATACTGCTGCAATTATCCGGGTGGATGCTGCAGTGGAGGCTGGGTAACCGATTCCTGAAACTTTGATATGAGAGACTGAGAATGGCGAGTGGAACAGTTACATCCTCAGAAGGGTACATAAAGCACCATTTGACCAACCTGACCTTCGGTAACCATCCGGAGCATGGCTGGGGCTTCGCCCACAGCTCTGAGGCCGCTGCCGAAATGGGTTTTTGGTCGATCAACGTCGATTCGATGCTGTGGTCGGTGGCTCTGGGTATCCTGTTCGTCTGGTTCTTCAAAAAGGTTGCGATGAAAGTGACCTCCGACGTACCGGGCAATGCACAGAACTTCGTCGAAAGCATCATCGAGTTCATCGATGACAACGTCAAAAGCATCTTCACCCATAAGAATGCGGTCATCGCGCCGCTGGCGCTGACCATCTTCGTCTGGGTCTTCCTGATGAACCTGATGGACCTGGTGCCGGTCGACTGGATCCCCTTCCTGACGCAGCAGCTGGCTGCCGTATTCGGTGCCGATCCCCATCATGTCTTCATGAAGGTCGTTCCGAGTACCGATGTTAACGTGACCGGCGGCATGGCGCTGAGCGTCCTCGCGCTGATCATCTACTACAGCATCAAGATGAAGGGCGTGGGCGGCTTCATCGGCGAGCTGGCGTTCCAGCCGCTGCCGAAGATCTTCGCGCCGTTCAACCTGTTCCTGGAGATCGTGGGACTGCTGGCCAAGCCGGTGTCTCTGGCGCTGCGACTGTTCGGTAACATGTACGCCGGCGAAATGATCTTCATCCTGATCGCACTGCTGCCGTTCTGGGCACAGTGGCTGCTGTCCGTGCCCTGGGCGATCTTCCACATCCTGGTTATCACTTTGCAGGCCTTCATCTTCATGGTTCTGACGATTGTGTACCTGGCCATGGCGCATGATCACCACTAAGTGGTAATGGATAACTGAAACGAGTTTGCTTCAAACCTTTAAACTTAAACCTTGAAAATTGCTGGAGAAAAGAAATGGCTGAACTGCTGTATATCGCTGCTGCTCTGATGCTGGGTCTGGGTGCAATCGGTGCTGCTATCGGCATCGGTATCCTGGGTGGCAAGTTCCTGGAAGGTGCTGCTCGTCAGCCGGAACTGGTTCCGCTGCTGCGTACCCAGTTCTTCATCGTCATGGGTCTGGTCGACGCTATCCCGATGATCGGCGTGGGTCTGGGCCTGTACGTCCTGTTCGCTGTTGCTTAATAAGTAGTTCGAATGGCGTTTTACCCCCGAGTGGGTAACTACTTAATCAGACAACCGCGAGAGGTAATGGCGTGAATATCAATCTCACCATCATTGGTCAGGCCATTGCATTCTTCCTCTTCGTCGTATTTTGCATGAAATACGTCTGGCCGCCGATTACCGGTGCGCTGGCAGAACGCAAGAAGAAGATTGCCGAAGGTCTTGATGCGGCCGACCGTGCTGAACGTGATCTGCGACTGGCTCAGGAAAAAGCCGCCGCTGACATGCGTGCAAGCAAGGAGCAGGCAGCCGCCATCATTGAACAGGCCAACAAGCGGGCTAACCAGATCGTCGAGGAAGCCAAAGAGCAGGCACGGGTCGAAGCCGACCGCGTCAAAGCCTCTGCTCAGGCGGAACTCGAGCAGGAGGTCAACCGTGCGAAGGAATCTCTTCGTGCGCAGGTGGCCACACTGGCAATTGCCGGTGCTGAAAAGATCCTGGAAGCCTCTGTTGACGAGAAAGCACACGCACAGCTGGTTGAGAAACTGGCCGCGGAGCTTTAAGCGAGGTTTACGATGGCTGAACTCAACACAGTCGCTCGGCCCTATACCAAAGCAGCGTTCGAATATGCGCTGGACAAGGGCAGCCTCGATCAGTGGGCTACGATGCTCTCTACCGCCGCTCAGGTGGTACAGGACAGCGTGATGGCCCAGGTGCTGAACAACCCGGCTCTGACATATGAGCAGAAAGCCGATGTGCTGATCTCCGTCTGCGAACAGCAGTTGGACCAGTCCGGTAAGAACTTCATCGTTCTGCTGGCTGAAAAGGCGCGTCTGCCCCTGCTTCCGGAAATTGCCCTGCAGTTTGAACAGCTGAAAGCGGCCCAGGAGAAGTCTGTCGACGTCAACCTGACCACCGCTTACGCGCTCGATGATCAGCAGCAGCAGAAACTGGCTCAGGCTCTCAGCACCAAGTTGGGACGCGAAGTGAAACTGACCTCCCAGGTGGACAAGTCCATCCTCGGCGGCGTTGTCATTCGCTCCAATGACCTTGTGATCGACGGTTCTGTTCGTGCACGACTGGCGAAACTGGCCGAAGCGATGAATTCCTGAGTGTGAGGAATAGAAATGCAGCAACTGAATCCATCTGAGATCAGCGAGATTCTCAAGAAGCGCATCGAGAAGCTCGATGTGTCTTCTGAAGCCCGTAATGAGGGCACGATCGTCAGCGTTTCCGACGGTATCATCCTGATCCACGGTCTCGCCGACGTAATGTACGGTGAAATGATCGAATTCCCGGGCGGTGTCTACGGTATGGCACTGAACCTGGAGCGTGACTCTGTCGGCGCCGTCGTACTGGGCGACTACCAGGGTCTGGTCGAAGGCATGACGGCCAAGTGCACCGGTCGCATCCTGGAAGTACCGGTAGGTCCGGAACTGCTCGGCCGCGTCGTTGACGCCCTGGGTAACCCGATCGACGGTAAAGGCCCGGTCGAAGCCAAACTGACCGACGCCGTAGAAAAAGTCGCACCGGGCGTTATCGCCCGTCAGTCTGTCGACCAGCCGGTGCAGATCGGTCTGAAAGCGATCGACGCGATGGTTCCGGTGGGCCGCGGTCAGCGCGAGCTGATCATCGGTGACCGCCAGATCGGTAAGACCGCAATTGCGATCGACGCGATCATCAACCAGAAAGGCACTGGCATCAAATGTATCTACGTTGCCATCGGCCAGAAACAGTCCACTATCGCTAACGTCGTACGTAAGCTGGAAGAACACGGCGCGATGGATCACACCATCGTCGTGGCTGCAGGCGCTGCCGATCCGGCGGCCATGCAGTACCTGGCTCCGTATGCCGGCTGCGCAATGGGCGAATACTTCCGCGACCGCGGTGAAGATGCTCTGATCATCTATGATGACCTGACCAAGCAGGCCTGGGCGTATCGTCAGATCTCCCTGCTGCTGCGTCGTCCGCCGGGCCGTGAAGCCTACCCGGGTGACGTCTTCTACCTGCACTCCCGTCTGCTGGAACGCGCTGCGCGCGTTAACGCCGACTACGTCGAGAAGTTCACCAACGGTGAAGTGAAAGGCCAGACCGGTTCTCTGACCGCGCTGCCGATCATCGAAACCCAGGGTGGCGACGTTTCCGCATTCGTTCCGACCAACGTAATCTCCATTACCGACGGTCAGATCTTCTTGGAAACCAGCCTGTTCAACGCAGGTGTGCGTCCGGCGATCAACGCTGGTCTGTCCGTATCCCGTGTCGGTGGTGCCGCTCAGACCAAGATCATCAAGAAGCTCGGCGGCGGTGTCCGTCTGGCGCTGGCGCAGTACCGCGAACTGGCTGCCTTCGCTCAGTTTGCCTCTGACCTCGACGACGCCACTCGTGGCCAGCTCGAACACGGTCAGCGTGTAACCGAGCTGATGAAGCAGAAACAGTACTCTCCGATGTCCGTCGCCGAGATGGGTCTGAGCCTGTACGC
>QKGH01000115.1 GCA_003250495.1 Marinobacterium sp. | reverse complement strand
CAGCCGCTGGCCTACAACAAGGACAACCAGGAGGACAAGGAGCCGCTGTTCGACGCCGTCGATACCGTCAAGGGCTGCCTGCGCGCCTTCGCCGACATGGTGCCGGCGGTCGAAGCGCGCAAGGATCAGATGCGTGAAGCGGCACGGCGCGGTTTCTCCACCGCCACCGACCTGGCCGACTACCTGGTGCGCAAGGGTGTGGCATTCCGCGATGCGCACGAGATTGTCGGCCTGTCCGTGGCCTACGGTATCAACAGCGGCAAGGATCTGTCCGAGATGTCGCTCGATGAGCTGCGCCAGTTCTCCGCTGTGATCGGCGAGGATGTGTTCGCGGTGCTGACCCTGGAGGGCTCGGTGGCGGCGCGCAACCATATCGGCGGTACCGCACCGGATCAGGTGCGGGCGGCGGTTGCCCGCGGCCGTGAGCTGCTGGCGGCACGCGGCGCCTGATCCGCGGGGCGAATGGCGCGGCCACGCCGCGCCTTGGCCCATTCGTATACCTCGACCCCTATTCCAATAAACAGAATAATTGCAGGGTGTCTTCATGGATGACCTTCACGCGCGCGTCCGCCGGACGCGCATCGCGGTGTTGCTGGCCGGGATCCTGAGTCTGATCGTCACGGTCGGCATCGCCCGCTTCTCCTATACGCCGATGTTGCCGCTGATGCTGGCCCAGACCGATCTGGACACCGCCGCGGGCGGTTGGCTGGCGGCGTTCAACTACGCCGGTTACCTGTGCGGCGCGCTGCTGGCCGCCACCATCGGCGATCTGCAGATCAAGGATCGCCTGTACCGTGCATTCCTGGTGCTGGCGGTAGTCACGACCCTGGCGATGCCGCTGACCGAGCAGTTCTGGCTCTGGGTTCTGCTGCGTTTCCTGTCTGGCCTGTCCAGCGCCGGGGGTATGCTGATCGCCAGCGGCCTGATCCTGAACTGGTTGATACGACACCATTTTCGCAGCGAGTTGGGCATCCATTTCCTCGGGCTCGGGGGCGGGATCGCGTTCTGTTCGCTGAGCGTGATGCTGATGCTGCAGTGGGATTGGTCCTGGGGGCAGCAGTGGCAGGGGTTCGGCGTGCTGGCACTGCTGCTGGCGATACCGGCCTGGCGTTGGATGCCGCGTCCCGACACCCGGCCGTTGACGATTCACGGCGGGGCCCTGGTGGACCGGCCGCCGCAACCGCTGTTCCAGCGCTTGCTGCTGCTGGCCTACTTCTGCGCCGGCTGGGGCTACGTGATCAGCGCCACCTTTATTGTCGATATCGTCGAACGTCAACCGGCCCTGAGCGGCAATGGACCGCTGGCCTTCCTGCTGGTCGGTATCGCGGGGATACCCGCGGTGCTGGTGTGGGACCGGGTGGCGCGGCTGACCGGCTATATGCCGGCACTGTTGCTGGCCTACCTGGTGCAGATCCTGGGCATCGTGTTACCGGCGTTGACCGATTCGCTGACCGGGGCGCTGCTCAGCGCCTGGCTGTTTGGCGGCACCTTTATCGGTTGCGTCAGCCTGGTGTTGACCCTGGCCGGGCGTTTCTTCCCGACCAAGCCGGCACGGCTGATGGGGCGGATGACGCTGGCCTATGGCGCGGCGCAGATCATCGCACCGGCGCTGACCGGGATGCTGGCGGCGCGCAGCGGCAATTACGACCTGGGGCTGTTCATCGCCACCGGCGTGATGCTGGCCGGCGCGCTGGTGATCCTGCTGCTGTGGCGGCTGGAACAGCAGGAACCGGCCCTGGCGCGTGGCGGCCGGGACTGAGGTGGTGTGGTCAGCCGTTTAGCGTGATATCGACCATCAGGTCGTTGGCGATCGCCTCCAGGGCCTCCTGCAACTGCTCCAGATCGACCTCCGGCGGCACCTGCAGCTCGGCGCTGGCCTTGAACAGCAGCTCGGCCGACATCGAGCCGGAGGTCAGCTCGGTCTGCAGCCGGTGCACGTTGATATGCTGCTGCGCCAGTGCCTGGGAGATGTCGCGCACGATGCCCGGTTTGTCGTGGCCGATCAGCTCCAGCGTGACGGCGCGGGTGTCCGCTTCCGGCTGCTCTTCGCTGCGTTCTACACTGACCCTGAGCCCCTGGCTCTCGAGGCTTTTGAGCGCCGCTATCAGCGCATCGCCCTGGGCTTCGGGGACCTGGATGATCAGGATGCCGGCGAACTTCCCGCCCAACCGCGACATGCCGGATTCGAGCCAGTTACCCTGATGTTCGGCGATGGTGCGGGACAGCAGGCCGACCAGGCCGGGCTTGTCCTGGCCGATGAAACTCAGGACCAGAGATGTCATCATGTGGGGCTCCTCAACGACTTGTTCTTATCTGGTTTTTGGTCTGAATCAACCTGGCGCGCGGAGGCTTCCGCCGCGGGGCCGACTCTGAGTATAAACGACTATGGATGGAATACTGCTTGCGCTTTGGCCCGTGTTTGCGCTGCTGATCCTCGGCTATCTGGCGCGGCGCAGCGGGTTTCCCGGCGACGGTTTCTGGCAGCCGGCGGAGAGGGCGACCTACTATGTGGTGTTTCCGGCGCTGCTGGTCAGCCGGCTGAGCCAGGCCCAGCTGGGCGGGGAGGAGTCGCTGCAACTGGTCGTCGCGGTGCTGCTGCTGCTGCTGTGCGGCAGCGCGATCGTCCTGCTGCTGCGCTTGCTGGTGCCGTTGTCGAACCCCGCCTTCACCTCGGTCTACCAGGGTAGCCTGCGTTTTAATACCTATGTGGCCCTGGCCTGCAGCGCGGCGCTGGTGCCGGAGGGGGGGCTGGCGCTGGCGGCGGTTACCATGGCGGTGATGATTCCGACCCTGAATCTGCTCTGCGTGCTGATCTTTGCCTGGTTCGGAGAGCGGAGACCGAGCTTGACGGCGGTGCTGCGTACGCTGGCGACCAACCCGCTGATCCTGGCCTGTCTGCTGGGGATCGGGCTTAACCTGTCGGGCATTGGGTTACCTCTCCTGCTACAGCCGGTTCTCGATCTGCTGGCGCGGATGGCGTTGCCGTTGGGGCTGCTGGCGGTCGGTGCGGCGCTGGATCTCGCCTACCTGCGCCGGGGCGGCGCGACGCTGCTGCTACCGGGGATAGTCAAACTGATCCTGTTTCCGCTGCTGGCGGTGCTGCTGGCCTCGTTGCTGGGGCTGGGGCAAACGGCAACCTGGGTACTGCTGATTTTTGCATCGGTCCCCACTGCTACCGCGTCCTATATATTGGCGCGGCAGTTGGGCGGCGATGCGCCGTTGATGGCGGCGATCATAACCGCCCAGACCCTGGTTTCGATGCTGACGATGCCGCTGATGCTGCAACTGCTTGCTTAGTGGATGCTGGTCAATTAATAGGCAGATTGCCTTGTTGGGGCCGGATCCATTGCTTAGCCTGTAGGTAATGTAGGGGTTAAGTGGAGCGTACAGATGCGTGCGTGGGTCGGGGGGGTATTTGTCGCGCTGATGCTGCTGTCGGCGGGGCAAAGCGTTTTCGCGGATCCGCTCGAACCGGTACGCCTGCAGTTGCTGTGGCGGCATCAGTTCCAGTTTGCCGGCTACTATATGGCGCTGGAAAAGGGCTACTACCGGGAGGCGGGGCTCGACGTGACCCTGGTCGAGTTCGATCAGGACCACTTCCCGGTGGAGGAGGTACTGTCGGGGCGGGCGCAGTTCGGCGTGGGGCGCTCCTCGTTGTTGCTGGAGCGGATGCGGGGCAAGGACCTGGTGGCGCTGATGGCGGCGTTCCAGCGTTCGCCGTTGATGCTGTTGACGACGGCGGCCAGCGGTATCCGCGACCCGGCCGGTCTGCGCGACAAGCGCATCATGGTCAGCCGGGACGGCTCGCAGGTCGCCGAGATCATGGCGATGCTGCTCAAGTACGGCATCACCGAAAACGACATCACCATCCAGCCGCAGTCCTTCGATATCCGCGATCTGGCGGAGGGGCGTACCGATGCGGTGGCGGCCTATATCTCCAACGAACCCTATCAGCTGCAGCAGCTCGGTGTCGGGTATAACCTGATCCATCCGGAGGACTACGGCTTTCCGATGTATTCGGACATCCTGTTCACCAGTGGACGGATGGTCGACGAACACTTCGTGCAGGTGAATCGCTTCCTGGATGCATCGCGTAAGGGGTGGCGCTATGCCTTCGATCATATCGACGAAACCATCGACCTGATTCTGCAGCGCTATAACTCCCAGCAGCGCAGCCGCGAAGCGTTGTTATTCGAGGCGCAGGCGTTACGCAAACTGGCGTTCGACGACCAGGGGCGGTTCGGCTTTCTGAATAATGAGCGTTTCGATGCGATGGCCAGCGTCTATCGGATCACCAATACCATCGAGCCCGATTTCGGGTTGCAGGGGTTCCTGTTCTGCTGCGCGGCCAAGACACCGTTCAATCTGTCTCCGCTGCAGCGTAATTATCTGCGTACGCTGGCACCGGTCAGGATCTGCGTGAACCGGGAGTGGATGCCGCTGGAGCAGGTAACGAATGGGCAGTATGTGGGGATTCTGGCCGATTATATCGGCAACATCTTCGAGCGCCTGGGGCTGGAGTACCAGGTGCTCGGCGCGGGCTCCTGGCAGGAGGCGAGGGGGTTGCTCAACGATGGTCGCTGCGACCTGATCGGCGGGATCATGCAGGTGCTTCCGGCCCACGATCCGTTGCACTTCTCTCGCCCCTTCTTTACCACGCCGATCATGGCGGCGGTGAAGCAGGGGGCTTCGGTTGCCCATCCCCTGCTGCTGCGCCGGGCGGTCGGGGTGCTGCGTCGACATGACCTCGATGTGCTGCTGCTGCGGCGCTACCCCGGCCTGACGGTGGTGGGAGTCGAGTCGGTGGCCGAAGGGCTCAGGCGGGTACAGGAGGGGGAGCTGGGCGCCTTCATCGACACCCAGGCGACCATCGTACGGGCGCTGCGGGAGATGCAGATCACCGGGCTGGTGCTGGACCCGGGGTTGAACGACAGCTGGGATTTCAGCTTTGCCGCGGCGCCGGGCAACAGCAAGTTGATCGCGTTGCTGGATCGTTCGATCGCCGGCCTTGGGCACGCCGAGCGCGAACAGATTGCGGCACGCTGGTTGACGGTCCAGCAGGAGGTGGGGATAGACAAGGGGGTGGTGCGGAATCTGCTGATCGCCGTGGCGTTCCTGTTCGCGCTGCTGGGGTATCGCTACTACCTGGTCAGCTCCCACAATCGGCGTCTGGAGCGCATTGCGCGGGAGGACCGGCTCACCGGTATCGGCAACCGGCACTGGATCAGCGGCAGGATCGATGATGCGGTCGATCTCGCCCTGCGCAGTTCGTTGCCGCTGTCGTTGATCTACTTCGATATCGATGATTTCAAGCGCGTTAACGACCGCTACGGTCATGCCCAGGGCGACCAGGTCCTGATCGAGGTGGCCGAGGTCGTGCGCGAGAATATCCGTCGCACCGACAGTTTCGGGCGTTGGGGGGGCGAGGAGTTCCTGATACTGCTGCAGGATACCGATGCCGACGGTGCCTGGCAGTTGGCCGAGAAGCTGCGCGAGGCGGTTGCGGCGCGGATCGAGGCGGGCGGCGAACCGGTCACCTGCAGCTTTGGCGTAGCCCAATTGCGGCCCGGTGAAAATCAGGATCAGTTGGTGAATCGGGCCGATAAAGCGCTCTATCAGGCGAAGAATCGTGGCAAAAACCGTTCGGAAATTGAAATAAATCAACTCGCCGACAAGTTCGGTTGATTTTTTGCACGGTTATGGAACACTTGCGTCGGCTGCAGGTCCAAACGCCCGTTAGAAAACTCCACCCTGATAACCTGTGACGGAAGTATTCGTAGCAATGAAAAGAAGCCCTGATCTTGTTCTGGTGCTGGTACTGGTTTTTGTCGTCGGTGCGGTCATGACCGGCGTTTCCCAGACTGCCAACTTGCAGTTCACCGCACTGGTCCAGCAGGTTTTCAATAGCTGAACGTCGGTTGCGCTAGCGAGCCGAGTGTCAAACTCCTAGATCGATAGCAGATAGCGCCGACGGTCGGACACTATCCCATACAGCGGTACATCCCAGGATTGTACCGGCAGCTCCTCTACCCTCTGAAAATCGTGTGCCAGGCCGATCAGGCGGGCGCCACTCAGGCCGTTCCGGCGCAGCTTGTAGCTGAAGGTGCGGTCGTAATAGCCCCCTCCCATGCCCATGCGGTTGCCCTGCGCATCGAATGCGACCAGCGGCAGCAGGACCAGATCCAGGGCCCAGGCCGGGCGCCGCGGGGCGCGGCACAGGGCCGGCTCGAGGATACGGTAACGGTTGCGGCGCATCGCGGTATCCGCCTGGTAGGGGATGAACCACAGGCGGTTGTGACGGATCGGGTGCAATACCGGCAGATAGACCTGTTTGTTCAGCTGCCAGCACAGTTTTATTAACGGGGTGGGATCGATCTCGCCATCATTGGGCAGGTACAGGGCGATATGCCGTGCCTGGCGAAACCATAACTGACTACGGATCCGGCGACATACTCGTAGCGCAGCCTGTCGCTGTTGCTGTGCACTGAGAGCCCGGCGTTGGCGGCGCATCTGCCGGCGTAGCGCGCGACGCTCCGGCTGTGCAGACACGGGTACAGAAGTTTGATTACCGGGAAGATCGGTCAGGTGGGTATTCAAGGGGGGCCTCCCAGGATGCCGGCGTCGATTTTGGCCCTGAACCCGAAGGTTCAGAGTGGAGGAATCGGCAGGTGTATCAGGCTTTCCGAGAACGGACATGCACACAACTCCCGCGTGAAACCTCCGGGTATTTGATTATCGGCTCGAGGGACTTAACCGACTATCGAACACCCCAGGAAGTAATTCCATTATACCCAGGCGCCGCTGAATGTCAGCTCTTGTATTTTTTTGCAATTTTGCTACTGGGGTACAACTCTTTGAAATCTAGCCTGAAAAATGGACTATGAGCAGTTTTCAGGCGGCTGTTCGGTGGGGGCTTCGCTATCGGGCAGACTCTGCTCGCGGTCGATACGCTGCAGCGACTGGTCGATCTTGTGACCCAGGCGGCGCAATTGCATCTCCACATTTTGGCGACTCTGCTCGCGCCCCTTGATCAGCTCGTGAGACATGTTCAGCGCCGCCATGACCGCGATGCGCTCCAGGCCGACGATCTTGCCGCTGGACTTGATCTCGCGCATCTTGGCATCGAGGTAGTCGGCGCTGGCCAGCAGCTCCGCCTCGGCACCATCCGGACAGCTGATGGTGTACTCCTTGTCCAGTAGCCGTACCGTAACCGTACGTGCCTCGCTCATGACTGTTGCTCCAGTGCTTTCAGTCGGGTGATCATTCCTTCGACTTTATTGCGGGTTTGATCGTGCAGCTGTAGCAGTTGGGCCCGCTCTTCGCGCAGACGGGCATCCTGGGTGCGCAGATACCGGTTTTCCAGTTCCAGTTGCTGTACACGCTCAAGCAGTTGGTCGATCTTCTGCTCCAGGGCGTTGAAATAGTGTTCGGACATCTTCCGGCTCCACAAAAGCCTAGGTTTCATGCACACCGGCATCTATCTGGCGACTATAAACAGCACCGTGAAAGCGGTCAATTGAGCCCCCGGACGGGTAAAAGTTCAGCGTGCCGTGGGCGCCGTCGACACATGGCCCTGTAACAGGCGAAATGCTAGCATAGCATGCAGAGTGCCGCCGTTGCCGGCCCCTTTCCCACAGATGTCGGCTAGCCCATCTGTATCCTCCAGTCCGACCACAATGAACAGGAACTATGACGCAACAGAACGATGCCGCCTCGGTCAGCCTGCCCGATTTCGACACTATCGCCAACCTGCTGATCGAGGAGGGGGTGCTGGCGGTCTCCCCAGCCGAGCTTCACGGCCTGCTGGCCGGGCATCTGGCGGCCGGGGCCCGGTTCGACCCGGATACGCTGCTGCGGGCGCTGCAGGAACTGATGGATGTCAGTGCGTTGACGCGAGAAACCACTAAACTGGGGCTGATCGGACTCTACCAACTGACCCAGCAGCAGTTTGAAGCGTCCGATTTCGGTTTCGAGCTGTTGTTACCCGATGATGATCAGATGCTGGCACAGCGTGCCGAAGCGTTGGGTAGCTGGTGTAGCGGTTTTCTCAGTGGCTTTGGTCTGGCCACCGGCAAGCGTGGCGAAAAGCTGTCCGCCGAGGCTCAGGACGGGCTCAGGGACCTGGCGCAGATCGCTCAGATCGCCGCCGACAGCGATGTCGACAGCGACGAGGATGAAGCCGATCTGATGGAGGTCCAGGAGTACGTGAGAATGGCGGCCATGCTGATGTTCAACGAATGCAACCGGCCGCAGGATGAGCCGGAAGCGCCGCAGACACTGCATTAATCGCCTCCCGGACGTACCCTCTCCGCTCGCCACGGTGTGCCTGTAGACGTCCGGGCACCGCATCGACACCGGACAGGCGGTAAACCCATGGAGATTTGTGACCGCATGAAGATCAGTCAGTCCACCTTTGCCGCACGGCGCCGTGCGCTGCTCGAGCAACTGCCCGTCGGCAGTCTGGCGTTGATCGCCGGTGCCGAGCTGGCGACCCGCAACCGCGACGCCGAGTATCCGTTCCGCCAGCATAGCGACTTTTATTATCTGACCGGCTTCAACGAGCCGGGCTCGGTGCTGCTGCTGATCCCCGGACGAGAGGAGGGCGAGGTGGTGCTGTTCTGCCCGCCGCGCGATCCGCAGCTGGAGATCTGGACCGGCTATCGGGCGGGACCCGAGGGCTGCGTCGAACGCTTCGGCGCCGACCAGGCGTTTGCGCTGACCGAGCTCGACGAGCGTCTGCCGCTGCTGCTGAATGGGCGCAAGCGCCTGTACTACGCCTTGGGTAGCGACGAAGCGCTCGACAGCCGGGTGCGGGGCTGGCTCAACTCGATCCGGGCCAAGTCGCGCCAGGGTGCGGAAGCGCCGGAGGAGCTGGTGCTGGTGGACAACCTGCTGCATGAGATGCGCCTGTTCAAGGGGCCGGAGGAGCTGGCGGTGATGCGCGAAGCGGCCCGCATCTCCGGCGCAGCACACACCGCCGCCATGCGCAGTTGCCGCCCGGGTGGCTATGAATACCAGCTGGAAGCGGCGATCCAGGCCCACTGTATCTCCCAGGGTGCGCGTTTCCAGGCCTACAGCCCCATCGTCGGCGGCGGCGCCAACGGCTGCATCCTGCACTACATCGAAAACGACGCCCCGCTGCAGGATGGTGAGCTGGTACTGATCGATGCCGGCTGCGAGCTGGACTGTTACGCCAGCGACATCACTCGTACCTTCCCGATCAATGGCCGTTTCAGCGCCGAGCAGCGCGCGTTGTACGAGCTGGTGCTGAAAGCCAACCAGGCCTGTATCGATGCGGCGGCTCCCGGTGTGCCGTGGAACGCCGTGCACGAGCTATCGGTACGCGTGCTGACCGAGGGGCTGGTCGAACTGGGCCTGTTGCAGGGCGAGGTGGAGGCGCTGATCGAAGCGGGTGCCTATACCGAGTTCTACATGCACCGGATCGGTCACTGGCTGGGCATGGATGTCCACGATGTCGGCAACTACAAGGTCGGCGGCGAATGGCGCCCGCTGCAGCCGGGGATGGTGATGACGATCGAGCCGGGGCTCTACGTATCGCCGCATAATGCGAAGGTCGAGGCGCGCTGGCGCGGCATCGGCATCCGTATCGAAGACAATATTCTGATTACCGAAACCGGCTGCGAGGTGCTGACGGCGGCGGCGCCGAAAGCGGTCGCCGAGATCGAAGCGCTGATGGCGCAGGCCTGAGGCTGACAAACGGAGGTTGAGCGACGTGCGCGATGAATACGATCTGGTGATAGTGGGCGGCGGCATGGTCGGCGCGAGCCTGGCTTGTGCCCTGCTGCCGGTCGTGGCGGAGCTACAGCTACGCGTAGCCGTTATCGAGTCGCAGCCGTTGCCGGCGCCCGAGGCCGAAGCCGGCCCCCGTTTCCAGCCCAGTTACGATGCCCGTTCGACGGCGCTGGCCTACGGCGTGCGCAGCGCGTTCGAGCGGATGGAGATCTGGGACACCCTGGTACAGCATCTGACCCCGATCGAACATATCCACGTATCGGACCGCGGCCATTTCGGCGTGACCCGTCTCGAGGCGCAACGGGAGCAGGTGCCGGCCCTGGGCTACGTGGTGGAGAACCACTGGCTGGGCCAGGTACTGCTGAACCGGTTGCAGCGCGACGGCCAGCCGTGGATCGACTTCATCTGCCCGGCGGAGGTGACGGCGATCGACAACCGCGCCCATGGCAGCCGGGTGACTGTCCAGGTCGATGGCGGGGAGCGCGAGCTGCATGCCGAGTTGATCGTGATGGCCGATGGCGGTCGCTCCGAACTGCGCGAGCGGCTCGGGATCGGCTATCGCCATCACAGCTATGAGCAGCATGCGCTGGTCGCCAACGTCAGTCTCGACCGACCGCACCGGCGCATCGCTTACGAGCGCTTTACCGATACCGGCCCCATCGCGCTGCTGCCCGGCGAACAGCTGGAGGGGCAGGCGCGCTGCGGGTTGGTGTGGACGCTGCCGGAAGAGAGTGTCGACGAGGTACTGGCGTTGGACGACGACGCCTTTCTGGCGCTGCTGCAGCAGCGTTTCGGCTACCGCGCCGGGCGCTTCGTCCGTGTTGGCGAGCGCTATCACTATCCGCTCAAACTGGTGTTGGCGGACGAACAGGTGCGTGCCGGGCTGGTGATTCTCGGCAATGCCGCCCACGCCTTGCACCCGATCGCCGGACAGGGGTTTAACCTGGCATTCCGCGGCGTGGTGGCACTGGCCGACCTGATTATCGAGCGGCGCCGGGCCGGGCTGCCGCTGGGGGCGCTCGAGGCGCTGCAGAGCCTGGTCGGGGCGCGGGTCGAGGACCAGTTCTGTACCATCCAGTTCAGCGACCGCACCATGAAGCTGTTCACCAGCCGGCAGCCGGCGTTGACGCTGGCGCGCGACCTGGGACTGACGCTGCTCGATATCTGTCCGCCGGCGCGGACCCTGCTGGCACGGGCGGCGATGGGGCTCAGTGTACCGGCCCCGCATCTGCGTTGAATCTAAGGCCTGGCCGGTCTCGGGACTGGCAACTGAACAGGGAGCTGAACCGGTGGCTGAACAGGCAAATACCGCAACACAAGACAGCAACGCATCCGTCGACCTGGTGATCGTCGGCGGCGGCATGGTGGGGGTCGCACTGGCCTGCGCCCTGGCGCCGGCGGGGCTGCGGATCCGCATTCTGGAGAGCCGGGCCGAAACGCCGGACAGTCTGATCGAGGCGCTACCCGCGCTCAGCGCGGCGGGCTACGACGCCCGCGTCAGTGCCCTGACCTGCGCCTCACAGCAGTTGCTGACCCATGTCGGCGCCTGGCCGTACATGAGCGCCGAGCGGGTATCGCCCTACACCGACATGGAGGTGTGGGACGGGCGGGGCCGCGGGCATATTCACTTCGGTGCCGACGAGCTGCATGAACCCTGCCTCGGCCATATCGTCGAGAACCGCGTTACGCTGGCGGCGCTGTACCGGGTGATGCGCTCCCATGACAATATCACCTTCAGCAGCGCGGTCGAGGTGCTCGGCGTCACGCCTCCCGACGCCGCCGACATGCGCGTCCTCAACCTCGCCAGCGGCGAGCAACTGCGCACGCCGCTGCTGGTGGCGGCCGATGGCGCGCACTCGCGGATCCGCCAGTTGACTGGCATGGGAGCCACCGAGTGGGATTACGGGCATCACGCCATCGTTACCACTATCCGTAGCGAACGCCCGCATCAGCACAGCTGCTGGCAGCGCTTCACCGAGGATGGGCCGCTGGCGCTGCTGCCGCTGGCCGCACCGACACCGCATACCCTGTCGATCGTCTGGTCGACCTCGCCCGAACATGCCCGCACCCTGATGGAGCTGGATGAACACGCGTTCTGTGCGGCGCTGGCCGAGAGTATCGAATACCGCCTGGGGCGGATCGAGTGGTGCGACCAGCGCTTCCTGTTCCCGCTGCGCCAGCGCCATGCCCAGCACTATGTGCAGGCGGGGTTGGCGCTGGTGGGCGATGCGGCACATACCATCCACCCGCTGGCCGGACAGGGGGTGAACCTCGGATTGCTCGACGCCGCGGCGCTGGCCGAAGTGCTGCTCGACGCCCACCAGCGCGGAGAGTCCCTGGGCAACGAGCGCGTGCTGCGCCGGTTCCAGCGTCTGCGCCGGGCCGATAATCTGGAAACCGCTGCCGTCATGGAGGGGTTCCGACGGCTGTTCGACGATCTGCCGGCGCCGCTCCGCCTGCTGCGCTCCAGCGGCATGAATCTGATGGATCGGCTGGCACCGGTCAAGCAGCACCTGATGCTGATGGCGATGGGGTTGCGGGGCGAGGTGCCGCGGCTGGCGCGGCGCCCGATTCGGGCGTGACCGGCGACGGCCGGGGGCGAATCGGTTAAAGATTGAACTACCGGGCGTTTGCCGATACATTGTGCTCCCTTTTTTCCAGGCGCGCGGCCGGTGCCAAGCCTGCCCGCCGCGGTGTCCTGCAGCTGTGGCGGGTAGCGTGATGGCGAAGCGGACTGCACTGTACGAGCAACACCTGGCGGCGGGTGCCAAGATGGTGGATTTCAGCGGCTGGGAGATGCCGCTGCACTACGGCTCCCAGATCGAGGAGCATCATCAGGTACGGCGCCGTGCCGGCATGTTCGATGTGTCGCACATGACCGTGGTCGATGTGACCGGAACCGATGCCCGTGCCTACCTGCGTTATCTGCTGGCCAACGATGTGGCGCGGTTGCGGGTGCGTGGCAAGGCGCTGTACAGCGTCATGCTGAACGAGCGCGGCGGTGTCGTCGACGATCTGATCGTCTACCTGATGACCGCGCCCGGCGTGAGCGGCGAGTGGTTCCGTATCGTGGTCAATTGTGCGACCCGCGAAAAAGACCTGAACTGGATGGCGGAGCGCCGGGTACGTTTCGATGTCAGCCTGACCGAGCAACCGGAGCTGGCGATGATCGCGATCCAGGGCCCCCAGGCGCTGGGCCTGGTTGCCGGCGTGGTGAGCGCGTCGCGGGCGCGCCTGATCGAGCAGCTGGGCCGGTTCCAGGGGCAGGAGTCGGAGGGCTGGTTCATCGCCCGTACCGGTTATACCGGTGAAGAGGGCCTGGAGATCATGCTGCCGGAAGAGGAGGCCGTCGCGTTCTGGCAGGCCCTGCTGGCGGCCGGCGTCAAACCCTGCGGTCTGGGCGCGCGCGATACCCTGCGGCTGGAGGCGGGGATGAATCTGTACGGTGCCGACATGACCGAGGCGGTTTCGCCGCTGGAGGCGAATCTGGCCTGGACCCTGGCGCTGGACGATCCCGGGCGCGACTTCGTCGGCCGCGAGGCGCTGGCGCAACTTGCCGCCACCGGCGTGAAGACTAAACTGGTGGGGCTGGTGCTGCCGCAGCGCGGTGTGTTGCGCGCGCATCAGCGGGTTCTGGTTGATGTGGTCGGTGTCGGCGAGGTGACCAGCGGCGGCTTTTCGCCTACCCTCGGCGTGGCGATCGCGCTGGCGCGGGTGCCGGTCGAAACCGGCGCCACGGCGGGTGTCGAGGTACGGGGCAAGGTGCTGCCGGTGCAGGTGGTTGCGCCGCCGTTCGTACGCGACGGCAACAAGGTATTTTCCTGAACAGTTTTCCTGACGGGTAAAGGAAGCGACGAGATGAGCAATATCCCGAACGAACTGAAATATGTGGCTAGCCATGAGTGGGTGCGCAACGAGGGGGATGGCATCGTTACTATCGGTATTACCGATCATGCCCAGGAGTTGCTGGGCGATGTGGTATTTGTCGAGCTGCCCGAACTCGATACGGAGCTCTCGGCCGGTGACGAAACCGGGGTGGTGGAGTCGGTCAAGGCCGCTTCCGACGTCTATGCACCGCTGAGCGGCAAGGTGATCGCCGTCAATCAGGAGCTGGAGGAGTCCCCCGAACTGGTTAACAGCGACCCTTACGGCGATGGCTGGTTCTTCAAACTGCAACTCAGCGACGCCGACGAGCTGGACGATCTGCTCGACGCCGACGCTTACGGCGAACATTGCGAAGCGGAGTGAACCTTGGGGTGCCCCCGGGCGCCAGGCTGCACTGACGTTATCTGTCCCGGCTCGGTGCCGGGACAGTCATTTTGGATAAACCGATACTATGACTCTCAAACCCCTGCTGTTGCAGGCCAATGCCGATCGCCGTCTGCGTGCCGGTCACCTGTGGATCTACAGCAACGAAGTCGATACCAAACGCACACCGCTGAAAAATTTCGAGCCGGGCGAGCAGGTGCAGGTGCAGGATGCGCGCGGCAAGGTGCTGGGCAACGCCTATATCAACCCCAATACGCTGATCTGCGGGCGCATGATCAGTCGCGATCCACAGTACCAACTGGATCGCTCGCTGCTGGTGCATCGCCTGAATGTGGCACTGTCACTGCGCGAGCGCTGCTTCGACCAGCCCTGCTACCGGCTGGTGTATGGCGATTCCGACGGTCTGCCGGGGCTGGTGATCGATCGTTTCTACGACATCTTCGTGGTACAGATCTCCACCGCCGGCATGGACCGGGTGCAGGATCTGGTGATCGAGGCGCTGGACAAGGTGTTTACCCCGCGCGCGATCGTGCTGCGTAACGACGGCAAGATGCGGGCGACCGAGGGGTTGGAAACCTATGTCGAGGTGGTGCGTGGCGAGGTGCCCGAGCTGGCGCCGCTGATGGAGAACGGGGTCAATCTGCTGGCGCCGCTGCTCAGTGGCCAGAAGACCGGCTGGTTCTACGATCACCGGGAAAACCGCGCGCGCATGCAGAGCCTGGTGCAGGGCAAGCGGGTGCTGGACCTGTTCAGCTATGTTGGGGGCTGGGGCGTGCAGGCGTTGGCCGCCGGTGCCGATGAAGTGTTCTGTCTCGACGCCTCGGCCGGGGCGCTGGAGGTTGCAGCCGAGAACGCCCGGATCAACCAGGCCGGCGACCGCTTCCGCGCCCTGCAGGGGGATGCGTTCGAGCTGTGTAAGGAGCTGCTGGCCGAGAAACAGCGCTTCGATGTGGTGATCGTCGATCCGCCGGCATTCATCCAGAAACGCAAGGATGTCAAAAACGGCGAGCGCGCCTACGCGCGCATCAACAACTTCGCCATGCGCCTGCTGGAGCGCGACGGTACGCTGATATCGGCTTCCTGCTCGATGCATTTGGAGCGCGAGCGGCTGGTTGACCTGCTGCGCTCCAACAGCCGGGAGCTGGACCGTAACGCGCAGATCTTCGCCCAGGGCTACCAGGGTGCCGATCATCCGATCCATCCGGCGATCCCGGAAACCGAATACCTGAAAGCCTATTTCCTGCGGGTGCTGCCCGCCAGCTGAGTCTGAGGAGGAGTGATGGAGTACAAGCGTCTGGGCCGGTCCGAGCTGCAGGTCAGCCGGATCGCATTGGGTACCATGACCTTTGGCCGCACCAACACCGAGGCCGAGGCGTTCGAACAGATGGATTATGCGCTGGCGCGCGGGATCAACCTGTTCGATGCCGCCGAGATGTACCCGGTGCCGACCGACCCCGCCTATCAGGGTAATACCGAGCGCTATATCGGTAACTGGCTGAAGGCGCGCGGCTGTCGCGACCGCGTGGTGGTGGCGACCAAGGCGGTGGGGCCGGGGGCCCAGGTCAGCTACATCCGTCCGCAGATTCACTTCGACCGCGCCAACCTGCGGGCGGCGGTGGAGGGGTCGCTGCAGCGGCTGCAGACCGATTATATCGATCTGTACCAGCTGCACTGGCCGGACCGCGCCACCAACATGTTCGGCCGCCTCGGCTATGAACATCAGCCCGAGCACGACGGTACGCCGATCCTCGAAACCCTGCAGGTACTGGCGGAGCTGGTGGCCGAGGGCAAGATCCGTCATATCGGCCTGTCCAATGAAACCGCCTGGGGCGCGATGACGTTCCTGCAGCTGGCACAGCAGCACGACCTGCCGCGGGTGGTGTCGATTCAGAACCCCTACAACCTGCTGAACCGCTCGCTGGAGGTGGGGTTGGCCGAGGTGATGCTGCGCGAGCAGGTGGATCTGCTGGCCTATTCGCCGCTGGCGTTCGGGGTGCTCAGCGGCAAATACCTGGAGGGCGCCCGCCCGCAGGGAACGCGCCTGACCGACTTTCCGGTGTTCGCACGCTACCTGACCGAATCCGGCCAGGCCGCCACGGCGGCCTATGTGGCATTGGCGCGCGAGGCTGGACTCGATCCGGCGCAGATGGCGCTGGCCTACGTCAACAGTCGCCCGTTCCTCGGCAGCAATATCATCGGCGCAACGCGGATGGAGCAGCTGCAGAGCGATATCGATGCGTTGGAGCTGCAGCTCAGCGCGGAGGTGTTGGCGCAGATCGACGCGATCCAGCAGCGCTTTACCTATCCCTGCCCCTAATCAATTTTTTGGAATGGCGGCGAGCAAAAATAACCGGCCTTTGCCACACTGCAGTTAAAGACAACAACACAGGAGAGGCAGCCATGCTTGATCAGAAACAGGTACGTGATCTGATGGTGCCGGTTATCCATCCGCTACGCGGAGACATGTCGCTGGCCGATGCGGTCGATCTGATTCTGGCCTCGGGGATGGCGGGGTTGCCGGTCGTCAACGAGCAGCATGCCGTTATCGGCTTCCTGTCCGAACATGATTGTTTACGCTATCTGGTCAGCAGCAGTTACTACTGCGACAACCGTATCCAAGTGGAAGATATCATGCACCCGCAACCGTTGTGCGTGAGCCCGGGCGACAGCGTGCTGGAGCTGGCGCAGCAGATGAGCAAGGCGCAGCCGAAGATCTATCCGGTGGTGGAAAACAGCAAGCTGGCCGGGTTGATTACCCGGCGCCAACTGATGATGGAACTGAATCGGATGCTGAAGACGGTCAAGGTCAAGATCTGACCCCGTGGCGACCGCTCAGCGCAGATCCAGGATGGGCCAGCCGCGTTCGGCGGCGATCCGGCCGAGGCGTTCGTCGGGGTTTACGGCACAGGGATGCTCGACCTGCTCCAGCAGGGGCAGGTCGTTGCAGGAATCGCTATAGAAACTGCTTCCCGCCAGCGAGTGGCTGCTCTGCTCCAGCCATTGCGTCAACCGTTCCACCTTCCCATGTTGGAAACAGGGGATGCCGGCGACACGGCCGGTAAAGCGATCCCCCACCTGCTCCGGCTCGGTCGCCAGCAGGGCGTCGACCCCCAGGCGCTCGGCAATGGGAGCGGTGACGAAGCTGTTGGTGGCGGTGATGATCAGCAGGAAGTCGCCGGCGTCGCGGTGCTGCTGCAGTAAGGCGGCGGCCTTGGGCAGCATCATCGGTTCGATGCACTCCTGCATGAACTCGTGGTGCCAGTGCCGTAGCTGCGCCGGCGTGTGCGCTGCCAGCGGGCGCAGCGCGAAGTTGAGGAACTCGTGGATATCCAGCTCGCCGGACAGGTACTGCTGGTAGAAACGGTCGTTAGCGGCACGGTACTCCGCTTCGTCGACGATCTGGCGGCGGCACAGGAACTCCCCCCAGGCGTGATCGCTGTCGCCGTTGAGAAGGGTGTTGTCGAGATCAAAAATAGCAAGGCTCACGTTATCCGCTCCGGAAAGGGCACTCTTGGCGCAACTTCTTGTCGAAGCCCGCAAGCATAGAGTGAGTGTCCTGGCCTTGCAAATGGCGGCGGGTGGCGGGCAGGGCTGGCCGATTGGCACCCTATTTGCCGATTGGCCGTTCTGTGGAACAATAGTTCGTAAATTACAATATCAGGATTACAGTTGTGATCGATTCAGACGGGTTCAGGCCGAATGTCGGTATCATTCTGGTCAACTCGCTGGGTCAGGTGCTTTGGGCAAGACGTATCGGGCAGGACGCGTGGCAATTCCCCCAGGGTGGAATACAGGGGCGGGAAACGCCAGAGCAGGCGATGTTCCGCGAACTCAACGAAGAGATAGGCCTATTGCCAAGGGACGTTGAGATCCTCGCCGTTACACGAGGCTGGTTGCGCTATCGGCTGCCTAAGCGCATGATCCGGCGCCACTCACACCCGGTGTGCGTGGGCCAGAAGCAAAAGTGGTTCCTGCTGCGCATGCTCAGTCATGACAATGCAGTAAAAATTGATCAGACTGATTCGCCGGAGTTCGATGGCTGGCGTTGGGTCAGCTACTGGTACCCGCTCGGACAGGTAGTCTCTTTCAAGCGTGAGGTGTACCGCAAAGCATTACGAGAACTATCGCCGAAGCTGATCCGACTGGCATCCGCTTCAGAGCGTTACTGACGGGAGTATTGTGCATGAGCATGCTGGGGGTTCTGCGCAAAATCGTACAAGAGGTCAGTGCCGCGCCCGATCTCGAGTCGGTGCTCGACCTGACGGTCCGACGTATCCAGCGCGAGATGCACACCCAGGTATGCTCCATCTATCTGCTCGATGCCGTCAGCCAGCGTTATGTGCTGATGGCAACCCAGGGCCTGAACCGCGAAGCGGTGGGCCAGGTCTCCCTCTCCCCCAGTGAAGGGGTCGTCGGTTTGGTCGGCCAGCGTGCCGAACCGATCAACCTGGAGGACGCCTCCAGCCATCCCGCCTTTATCTATCTGCAATCCACCGGCGAGGAGCGTTTCCACGCCTTCCTCGGGGTGCCGATCATCCACCATGGCGAAGTGCTCGGAGTGCTGGTGGTGCAGCAGCTGGAGCGCCGCCGCTTCGACGAGTCCGAGGAGGCGTTTCTGGTGACCGTGTCGGCACAGCTCGCCGGCGTGATCGCCCATGCCGAGGCCACCGGTTCGATCCAGCCGCTCGGCAGCAATAATAATGCTGTGCCCCACGCCAAGGTGATCGCCCACGACCGTCGTTTCGACGGCGTACCCGGGGCGCCGGGGGTGGCGATCGGGCAGGTGTTCGTCGGCACGCTGCCGGCCGAACTCGACGGCGTGCCGGATAAACCCGTCAAGGATCAGGCGCAGGAGTTGAATGCCTTTTACGGCGCCCTGGAGGCGGTCCGCGACGATATCCGGGCGGTCAGCTGTACGCTGGCGCAGCGCTTGCGCAGCGACGAGCAGGCGCTGTTCGATGTCTACCTGCGCATGCTGGAGGACAATGCCCTGGCCGGCCAAGTGGCGGAGCGGATCCGGGCAGGGAACTGGGCCCAGGGGGCGTTGCGCGAAGTGGTGGATGAGCATGTGCGCCAGTTCTCGGCGATGGACGATCCCTACCTGCGCGAGCGGGCCACCGATATCCGTGATCTGGGTCGGCGTATCCTCAGTCATCTGCAGGAGAGCGCCGGGGCGCTGCCCCAGGTGTTTGCCGATAACACTATCCTGGTCGCCGACGATCTGTCGCCGACGATGCTGGGGGCGATCCCCGACGACAAACTGGTGGGGCTGGTCTCGGTCAGCGGCTCCGGCAACTCGCATGCCGCCATCCTGGCTCGCTCGATGGGGATCCCCACGGTGATGGGGGTGGTCGACCTGCCGTTCACCCGCCTCGAAGGGCGGGAGATCATCCTCGATGGTTACTCCGGCCGTATCTACGTCAACCCGAGCGAGGATCTGAAGAAGGCCTATGGCGAGATCATGCGCGAAGAGCAGGCGATCGCGGCCGGGCTCGAAACGCTGAAGGATCTGCCGGCGGAGACCCGCGACGGCTACCGTATGCCGCTGTGGGTCAATACCGGTCTGGTCAGCGATGTGGCGCGTTCGCTCGAGCGCGGGGCCGAGGGGATCGGCCTGTACCGGACCGAAATCCCGTTCATGACCCGCGACTTCTTTCCCAGCGAGCAGGAGCAGGCGCAGATCTACCGGCGCCAGCTGGAATCGTTCGCCCCGCGGCCGGTAACGATGCGCACGCTGGATATCGGCGGCGACAAGTCGCTGCCCTACTTCCCCATCGACGAGGAGAACCCCTTCCTGGGGTGGCGAGGGATCCGCGTAACGCTGGATCACCCGGAGATCTTCCTGGTTCAGGTGCGGGCGATGCTGCGCGCCGCGGTGGGGCTCGACAATCTGCGCATCATGTTGCCGATGGTCACCTGCATGCATGAGGTCGAGGAGGCGAGCAGCCAGATCGACCGGGCGGTGCGCGAGCTGCAGGAGGAGGGGGTGCCGGTGGTGCGCCCGCCGGTGGGGATCATGGTCGAAGTGCCGGCGGCGGTTTATCTGACCCGGCGTTTCGCCCGGCGGGTGGATTTCATCTCGGTCGGCTCCAACGATCTGGCCCAGTATCTGCTGGCGGTGGACCGCAACAATCCGCGTGTGGCGGGTCTCTACGCCCCCTACCACCCCGCGGTGCTGCGGGCGCTGCACTTTATCGCCCAGGAGGCGCGCAAGGAGCGCAAGCTGGTTTCCATCTGCGGCGAGATGGCGGCCGATCCGGGTGGAGCGTTGCTGCTGATGGCGATGGGTTATGACGTGCTGTCGATGAACGCCAACAACCTGCCGAAGGTGAAATCGGCGATCCGGGGCGCCAGCCTGGAGCGTGCGCAGGCGTTGCTGCAGCGGGTGATGCGCATGGATGATGCCGAAGCGATCCACCAGCTGTTGCGCGACTCGCTGAAGCAGATGGGGCTTGGTAACCTGACCCGGCCGCTGTTGCCGGATAACACCTGAGCGAGCCCCGCTCACCACAACTGGGGGAGGGGGCGCAGGGTAAAGGCGCTGCTTCCCAACCTGCCGTCACGGCCATAACGGCGTTCCAGCATCCTCAACTCCCCGCTCCGGTGCTGCAATATCAGCGTCGTACAGCGGGTGCCATACTCGTCGCTGCGGATGAAACAGCTGGACAGCAGACGCTCCCAGGCCAGCG
>QKGH01000405.1 GCA_003250495.1 Marinobacterium sp. | reverse complement strand
CAGCCCTCCTATAACCCGAACGACCGCTCCGGGCTGATGACCGGTGCGCTGCGTAACCGCGCCGTGACCGATACCTTCGAACCGGGCTCGACGATGAAACCGTTGACGGTGGCGGCGGCGTTGATGACTGGTCGGTACCAGCCGGATACGGTGCTGGATACTTCGCCTGGATACATTCGGGTGCGTAGTGCAACCATTCGTGACCATCGTAACTACGGCAAACTGGATCTGACCGGCATCATCACCAAGTCCAGCAACGTCGGGGTCACGCGGCTGGCGCTCGATATGGCACCCGACGCGATCCGCAACCTGATGTACAACGTCGGTCTCGGCCAGATCTCCGACAGCGGCTTCCCCGGCGAGCGCACCGGGGTGTTGCCGTTCCTCAGCGAGCGGCAGACGGTGGAGCGGGCCACGCTCTCCTACGGTTACGGCCTGTCGGTGACGCCGTTGCAGCTGGCCCATGCCTATCTGCCGCTGGCCCACGGCGGGATGCAGAAGCCGGTATCGCTGCTGCGGCTGGCGCCGGAGCAGGTGCCGGAGGGCAAACGGGTGATGCCGGAGAAGATCGCCAAAGAGGTGCTGGCGATGATGGAAACGGTCATCAGCCCCCGCGGTACCGCCCGGCGGGCGGCGGTAACCGGCTATCGGGTGGCCGGCAAGACCGGTACCGCGCACAAGGCGATGGGCGGCGGCTACTCCCAGGACAGCTATATATCGGTATTTGCCGGTATCGCGCCGGCCTCCAACCCGCGTATCGCCGTGGCGATCATGGTCGATAACCCCAAGGGGCAGGAGTATTTCGGCGGCGAGGTAGCCGCGCCGGTGTTCTCGCGTATCGTCTCCGGCAGCCTCAGGTTGCTGAATGTACCGCCCGATCGCTGGCCTGAGCCGGATAAACAACAGGTGGCCGCGCAATGAGTAACAGAGCCGAATTCCGTCTGATCGACCTGCTGCCGCAAACCCCTGACCGGGTTGCGGCGTTACGCGTTTCTGGTATCAGCATCGACAGCCGGCGGGTGCAGCCGGGCGATCTGTTCATGGCGCGCAGTGGCGTCAGCCACCGCGGGGTGGACTTCATCGACGACGCCATCGCCCGGGGTGCCGTGGCGGTGTTGGCCGACAGCGGCGAGATCGCGGCCGACGCGGCCGAGGCGTTGCCGGTGGCGGTGATCCGCGTCGACGGCATCGATCACGAGATCGGCCGTGTCGCCAGTCGCTTCTACGGCAAGCCGAGCCTGCAGATGCGGGTGATCGGGGTGACCGGCACCAACGGCAAGACCTCCTGCGCCCACTATCTGGCCCAGGCGCTGAACCGCTGCGGCGTGCGTGCGGCACTGATCGGTACCGTCGGCAACGGCTTTCCCGGGCGCCTGCGCGCGGCGACGCACACCACGCCCGATCCGATCGCGCTGCAGGCGGAGCTGGCGGCGCTACGCGACGAGGGTGCGCAGGCGGTGGTGATGGAGGTTTCCAGCCACGCCCTGGATCAGCAGCGCGTATCCGGCGTGCGTTTCGCCGCCGCGGCCTACACCAACCTGACCCACGACCATCTCGATTACCACGGCGACATGGCCAGTTATGCCGCCGCCAAGGCGCGCCTGTTCACCGAATACGGGGTGTCGCTGCAGGTGTTGAATGCCGACGATGCGGAGGGGCGGCGCCTGCTCGAAGCGGCCTGTCCGGCCGGCGTCGAGCGTATCGGTTACTCGGCCGGCGATGAGGCGGTGGCGGTGCATGCGCGGCAGATCAGGCTGCAGCCGCAGGGGATGATGTTCGAACTGGGCACGCCCTGGGGCGAGGTGCTGGTCGCCGCGCCGCTGCTGGGTCGGTTCAATATCAGTAACCTGCTGCTGGTGGCCGCGGTGCTGGGCGGGCTCGGCTACGAGCTGTCCACCATCGCGACGGCGCTGGAACAGCTGGAGCCGGTGTGCGGACGGATGGAGCGGATCAGCGCGGCCGGTGCGCCGACGGTGATCGTCGACTACGCGCATACGCCGGATGCGCTGGAAAAGGCGCTGCAGGCATCGCGCTCGCACACCTCCGACAGCGGGCGTCTGTGGGTCGTATTCGGCTGCGGCGGCGATCGCGATCGGGTCAAACGCGGGGTCATGGGAGAAATTGCGGCGCGACTGGCTGACGAAATCGTGCTAACCAGCGATAATCCGCGCTCCGAAGATCCGCACGCCATTATCGAGATGATTCACCAGGGTATCCAAACCGCACGACCGCTTTGTATCGAGCCGGATCGTGCCGCCGCCATTCGTCTGGCGGTTACCGCTGCCGCGCCGCAGGACACCATCCTGATCGCCGGCAAAGGACACGAAACCTACCAAGAGATCAACGGCGTGCGTCAGCCGTTCAGCGACCAGCAGCAGGTGCACGCCGCGCTGGCCCTGCGCAGCCCGGCCGCGGGAGGCAACGTATGATCGCCGATTTTTCTCTGTCCGCGTTGGCAAAACAATTGAACGCTCGGACGTTGGGGTTGTCACTGTCCGGACGGTGTGAAGGGGTATCCACCGATACCCGTACGATCAAGCCGGGCGATCTGTTCGTGGCCCTGAAGGGACCGCGTTTCGATGCCCACGATTATGTCGGCGGCGCCATTGGGAAGGGGGCTGTGGCAGCGGTGGTCGATCACGAAATCGATCCGGAGCTGCCGCAGTTGGTGGTCGCCGACACCTTAACCGCGCTGGGTGAGCTGGGTGCTTATAACCGCAGCGCTTTCGACGGTCCGCTGTTTGCCGTGACCGGCAGCAGCGGCAAAACCAGCGTCAAAGAGATGCTGGCGGCGATGCTGGCCACCCAGGGCGAAACGCTGGCCACCCGCGGCAACCTGAACAACGAGATCGGCGTGCCGCTGACGCTGTTGCGGCTGGCGCCCGAGCATCGTTATGCCGTGGTTGAGCTGGGAGCCAGTGCCTTGGGCGAGATCGCCCGCACCACTCGCATGGCGCGCCCCCAGGTGGCGATCCTTAACAACGTGCTCGGTGCCCATCTCGAAGGGTTCGGCTCGCTGGCGAATATCGTCAAGGCCAAGGGAGAGATCTTCGAAGGGTTGCCCGCCGCTGGGGTCGGTATCGTCAATCGCGACGATCCGCATGCCCCGGTCTGGCTCGACCAGCTGGCCGCGCTGCAGCGGCGCGCATTGACCTTCGGTGTCGATAACGCGGACGCCGACGTCGAGGCCACGGCGCTGCAACTGGGCGAAGAGGGTTGCTACCGCTTTTGCCTGCGCTACCGCGAACAGCGGGTCGCCGTGCAACTGGCGGTGATGGGGCGGCATATGGTCGCCAACGCGGCCGCGGCCGCAGCTGCCTGGATAGCGGCCGGCTTTGAGCTGACCGCGGCGGTGGCCGGGCTGGAAGCGTTTCGAGCGGTGCCCGGGCGCCTGTCGCCGCAGCGCCTGGCACAGGGGGCGCTGCTGGTCGATGACAGCTACAACGCCAACCCGGGCTCGATGCGCGCGGCGATCGATGTGCTGACCACGCTGCCGGCGCCGCGCACGCTGATCATCGGCGATATGGGGGAGCTGGGCCCCGCGGCGGCGCAGCTGCACGCCGAGATCGGGCGCTATGCGGCGCAGGCGGGAATCGACCGCCTGCTGTGCTGTGGCGCGTTGATGCGTCATGCCTGCGATGCGGCTAGCGCCGCTGGGCTCGCCGGGCGCCATTTCGCCAGCTTCGACGCCCTGCGCGACGCCCTGCGCGATGAACCGGTTTTAATCGACCTCAGTGCGGGCGCACTGCTGGTCAAAGGCTCCCGCAGTGCGGGAATGGACAGGGTCGTAACGATCCTGGTTGACGGGAAAACTGACTGATGTTGCTCTTGCTTGCCGATTTTTTGTCCCAGTTTTACAGCGGTTTCGGCGTGTTCCGCTATATCACGCTGCGCGGCATTATGGGGGTGTTGACGGCCCTGGGGCTGTCGTTGTTCATGGGACCGAAGCTGATCGCGCAGCTGAAGGCGAAGCAGATCGGCCAGGCGATTCGCGATGACGGCCCGCAGTCGCACCTGAGCAAGGCGGGTACCCCGACCATGGGCGGGGCGTTGATCCTGTTGTCGATCTCGATTTCGACGCTGTTGTGGTGCGACCTGGGCAATCGTTACGTCTGGATCACGCTGGCGGTGCTGGTGATCTTCGGTGCCGTGGGCTGGGTCGACGACTGGCGCAAAGTGGTGGAGAAAAACCCGCGCGGCCTGCCGGCCCGCTGGAAATATTTCTGGCAGTCGATCGGCGGCTTCGGCGCCGCGATACTGCTCTATGCCACGGCACAGAGTCCGGCCGAAACGACGCTGATCTTCCCGTTCGTGAAGTCGGTCACGCTGCCGCTCGGGCTGTTCTTCATCGTCTTCACCTATTTCGTCATCGTCGGCAGCTCCAACGCCGTCAACCTGACCGATGGCCTGGATGGACTGGCGATCATGCCGACGGTGATGGTGGCCGGCGCGCTGGCGGTGTTCGCCTATCTGAGCGGTCACCTGCAGTTCTCCACCTACCTGAATATCCCCTACGTGGCGGGTGCCGGCGAGCTGATCATCCTGTGCGGCGCGATCGTCGGCGCCGGGCTCGGTTTTCTCTGGTTCAACACCTATCCGGCCCAGGTGTTCATGGGCGACGTCGGTGCGCTCTCCCTCGGGGCGGTGCTAGGCGTGATCGCGGTGATCGTGCGCCAGGAGCTGGTGCTGGTGATCATGGGCGGCATCTTCGTCATGGAGACGGTGTCGGTGATCCTGCAGGTCGCATCGTTCAAGCTGACCGGACGACGGATCTTCCGTATGGCGCCCATCCATCACCATTTCGAACTGAAAGGCTGGCCGGAGCCGCGCGTCATCGTCCGCTTCTGGATCATCACCGTGGTACTGGTGCTGATCGGTCTGGCTTCGCTGAAGATACGCTAGGGGGCGATGATGACGCTGATCGCGACAGATAATTTCAGAATAGTGATCGGTCTGGGCAAGACCGGTATGGCGTGCGCCCGTTACCTGGCCCGTCGCGGGCTGCCGTTCGCCGTGTGCGATACGCGCGAGACGCCGCCCAACGCGGAGGCGTTCCGGCGCGAGTTGCCGCAGGTCGAGCTGCGCTGCGGCCCGCTCGACGGCGCGTTCCTGAGCCGTGCCGCCGAGCTGATCCTGAGCCCCGGGGTGGCGCAGGCGGAGCCGGCGATCCAGGCGGCGCTGGCTAACGGTGTGCAGCTGAGCGGCGATGTGGACCTGTTCTGCCGCGAAGCCAAGGCACCGATCGTGGCGATCACCGGTTCCAACGCCAAGAGTACCGTGACCACGCTGGTCGGGTTGATGGCCGAGCGGGCCGGGTTGAACGTCGGGGTCGGCGGAAACCTCGGTACGCCGATGCTGGACCTGCTCGATGAGGCCGCCGAGCTGTATGTGCTGGAGCTGTCCAGCTTCCAGTTGGAAACCGCCAACGAGCTGCGGGCCGCGGCCGCCACGGTGCTCAACGTGAGCCCGGACCATCTCGACCGCTACCCGTCGATGCAGGCCTATTACCAGACCAAGCAGCGTATCTATAAAGGGTGCGCGGTGGCGGTGGAGAACCGCGACGACGCGCTGACCCAGCCGCTGCTGCCGCAGGGCACGAAACGGATCAGTTTCGGCCTCGGCAAGCCGGACCTAAACCAGTACGGCCTGTTGAGCGAAGCCGGGGTTCCCTGGCTGGCGAAGGGGCTGAAGCCGCTGCTGAGCGTCGACGAGATGCGTATCCGCGGCGCCCACAACCAGGCCAATGCGCTGGCGGCGCTGGCGCTGGGCGAAGCGGTGGGACTGCCGCTGGAGACGATGCTGCAGACGCTGCGCGAGTTCGCCGGGCTTGAGCATCGCTGCCAGTGGGTGGCCGACAAGGGCGGCGTCAGCTGGTTCAACGACTCCAAGGGCACCAACGTCGGTGCCACCGTGGCGGCGCTGAACGGCCTCGGCGCGACGCTGCAGCCGAACGCCCGCATCCTGCTGATCGCCGGCGGCGACGGCAAGGGGCAGAGCTTTACCGACCTGGACGCGCCGATGGCGGCGTTCGGACGCCAGCTGCTGTTGATCGGTCGCGACGGGCCGCAACTGGCCGCCGAGATTGGCGCGGTACCGCACCGGTTTGCCGTGGATATGGCGGATGCGGTGGCCCAGGCGGCGCAGCTGGCGCAGCCCGGCGATATCGTGCTGCTGTCGCCGGCCTGTGCCAGCTTCGATATGTATAGCGGTTACCCGGCCCGCGGTCGGGCCTTTGTCGACGCCGTGGAGGCTCTCTGATGCGGATCTCGCTGCCAACGCCGAATCTGCCCAAACCGAAGCTGCCGCAGCTCCGTCTGCCGGCGCAGCTGGAGCGGTGGCGGCGTGCGGTTGGCGGCGCGCAGTCGCACAGTAGCGAGCTGCTGCCGTTCGATCCCTGGCTGCTGCTGGCGAGTGCGGCGCTGATCCTGATCGGCTTCGTCATGATCTCGTCGGCCTCGATGGATGTGGCGGCGCGCAACTTCGGTTCGGCGAGCTTCTTCATCGTGCGCCACGGCAGCTTCATCGTCATGGCGCTGATTGGCGCGCTGATCGTGTCGCGTATCCCGATCCGCTTCTGGGAGCGTTATGGCGTGCTGCTGCTGGTGGCCGGATTCCTGGTACTGGTACTGGTGCTGATCCCCGGTATCGGCCGCGAGGTCAACGGCAGTCGACGCTGGATCTCGCTGGGGCCGCTGAACCTGCAGCCGTCGGAGATCGCCAAGGTGTGCATGGTGCTGTTCATGAGCGGCTACCTGGTGCGGCGCCTGACCGAGGTGCGCAGCGGCTGGTGGGGGGTGATCAAGCCCGCGTTTCCGTTGGCGCTTTACGTCTTCGCGTTGATCATGGAGCCGGACTACGGCGCCACGGTGGTGCTGGTGGGCACGGTGATGGGGATGATCTTCCTCGGCGGCATGCGCACGTTGCAGTTCCTTATCGTGGTCGTGGTCGCCGGCACGTTGGTGGCGGCGCTGGCGGTGGCGCAGCCCTACCGTATGGAGCGCCTGAAGAGCTTCGCCGACCCCTGGGCCGACCCGTACGGGGCCGGTTACCAGCTGTCGCAGGCGCAGATCGCGTTCGGCCGTGGCGAATGGTTTGGCGAGGGGCTGGGCAACAGCGTGCAGAAACTGTTCTACCTGCCGGAAGCGCACACCGACTTCGTCTACTCGGTGTTGGCCGAGGAGTTCGGGCTGATCGGTTCGCTGCTGGTGTGCGGGCTCTATGCCCTGCTGATCGCGCGGATCTTCCTGATCGGGCGCCAGGCGGAGAAGCAGAGCCAGTTTTTCATGGCCTATGTGGCCTACGGTTTCGGTTTCATCATCGCCGGGCAGGCGATGATCAATATCGGCGTCAACGTCGGCGCGCTGCCGACCAAGGGGTTGACGCTGCCGCTGCTCAGCTACGGCGGCAGCAGCCTGCTGGTGTGCTGCGCCATGCTGGCGATCGTGCAGCGTATCGATTACGAATTGAAACGCCTGCGCCTGGCGGCACCGGCCAAGGGACGGCCACGGCAGCGACCGGCACCGGGAGGTGAGGTATGAGTGCGGCGCAGCGCAAGGTATTGATCATGGCCGGCGGCACCGGCGGCCACGTGTTTCCGGCCCTGGCCACGGCCGACCGGCTGCGGGCCCAGGGCGTGGCGGTGGAGTGGTTGGGAACCGCCGCCGGTATCGAGGCCGACGTGGTGCCGAAGGCGGATATCACCCTGCATTGCATCGCGGTGCAGGGGTTGCGCGGCAAGGGGCGCCTGAGCCTGTTGCTGGCCCCCTTCCGGTTGCTGCTGGCGCTGTGGCAGGCCCTGGGCGTGCTGCGCCGGGTCAAGCCCGATGCGGTGCTCGGCATGGGCGGTTTCGCCTCCGGCCCGGGTGGGTTGGCGGCCTGGTTGACCGGGCGGCCGCTGGTGATCCACGAGCAGAACGCCATCGCCGGGATGACCAACACGGTGCTGACGCGGTTTGCCAAGCGCGTGCTGCAGGCGTTCCCCGGCGCGTTCAAGGGGGCGGACAAGGGCGAGATCGTCGGTAACCCGGTGCGTGGGCCGATCCTGCAGCTGCCGGCGCCGGAGCAGCGCTTCGCCGGACGCAGCGGCGCGCTGCGCCTGCTGGTGGTGGGCGGCAGCCTCGGCGCGCGCGCCATCAACGAGGTGCTGCCGCAGGCACTGGCTCAGCTGCCGGTCGAGCAGCGCCCGCAGGTGTGGCACCAGACCGGCAAGCGCAATATCGACGAGACCCGGGCGCTGTATCAACAGGCCGGCGTCGAGGCGCGGGTGGTGCCGTTCATCGAGCGCATGGATGAAGCCTATGGCTGGGCCGACCTGGTGCTGTGCCGCTCCGGCGCGCTGACCGTCAGCGAACTGGCGATTGCCGGTGTGGCGTCGGTGCTGGTGCCCTTCCCGCATGCGGTGGATGACCACCAGAGCGCCAACGCCCAGTTCCTGGCGCGGCGTGGTGCGGCCGAGGCGGTGGCGCAGCGCGATTTGAGCGCAGAACGAGTGTTGGCCCTGCTGTCCCGCTACGGGCAGCGCGACCAGTTGCTGCAGATGGCCCAGGCGGCACGTGCCGAGGGGCGTCCCGACGCCGGCGAGCGCGTCGCGGCGGTCTGCATGGAGGTAATGAAGTGAAGAGTACCAACCCGGCCATCAAGGCTTATGAAGTGCCCGAGATGCGGCGTATCCGCCAGATCCACTTTGTCGGGATCGGCGGTGTCGGCATGTGCGGCATCGCCGAGGTGTTGCTGAACCAGGGCTACAAGATCAGCGGCTCCGATATGCGCAGCTCCGCGGTAACCGAGCATCTGGAGCAGCTCGGTGCGCAGATCCATATCGGTCATGCCGCCGGTAATATCGCCGGCGCCGACGTGGTGGTGACATCGACGGCGGTACCGGCGACCAACCCGGAGGTGGCCGGCGCCCGTGAAAAGCGGATACCGGTGGTGCGCCGGGCCGAGATGCTGGCGGAGCTGATGCGCTATCGCCACGGCATCGCCGTGGCCGGCACCCATGGCAAGACCACGACCACCAGCCTGGTGGCGTCGATCCTGGCGGAAGCGGGCAAGGACCCGACCTTCGTCATCGGCGGACGGCTCAACAGTGCCGGCACCAACGCCCGGCTCGGCGACAGCCGCTACCTGGTGGCGGAAGCGGACGAGAGCGATGCCTCCTTCCTGCATCTGCAGCCGATGGTGGCCATCGTCACCAACATCGATGCCGACCATATGGATACCTACGAGGGCGACTTCAACAAGCTGAAGCAGACCTTCGTGCGCTTCCTGCACAACCTGCCGTTCTACGGTCTGGCGGTGCTCTGTGCCGACGACGCGGTGGTGCGTGAGCTGCTGCCGTCGATCAGCCGTCCGGTACTGACCTACGGCTTTGCCGAGGGGGCGGATTTCCGCGCCACCGATATCGTACAGCAGGGGCTGCAGAGTCATTTCCGCGTCAGCCGCCCGGAGGGGTATGCCGATCTGCAGGTGACGTTGAACATGCCGGGGCGGCACAACATCCTCAACGCGCTGGCGGCGATCGCCGTGGCCACCGACGAGGGGATAGACGATGCCTCGATCTGCCGGGCGCTGACCCGCTTCGAAGGGGTCGGGCGCCGCTTCCAGATCCTCGGCGAGGTGCCGGTGCAGGGCGGCAGCGTGACCCTGGTCGACGACTACGGCCACCATCCGCGCGAAGTGCAGGCGGTGATCCGTGCCGTGCGCGAGGGCTGGCCGCAGCGCCGCCTGGTGATGATCTACCAGCCGCACCGTTATACCCGTACCCGCGACCTGTACGAGGATTTCGTACAGGTGCTGCAGGGGGTGGACCAACTGGTGATGCTCGATGTTTACGCCGCCGGCGAGGAACCGATACCGGGCGCCGATAGTCGCAGTCTGTGCCGCAGCATCCGCCAGCGCGGCAAGGAGCCGGTGTTTATCGAGAATCCGTCGGAACTGCCGGCGGTGTTGCGTACCCTGCTCAAGCCCGGCGATCTGCTGCTGACCCAGGGGGCCGGTAACGTCACGGCTATTTCACACAATCTGGCGCAGCAGGACCTGAGCGATCAGGGGGAACAACTATGAGTGATTACCGCATTACCGCACAGGAAGCCGCGGCCCTGGGACGCGTCGCCGTGATCTATGGCGGCACCTCCGCCGAACGCTCGATCTCGCTGAAGAGCGGAAGCGAAGTGCTGAAGGGGCTGCTCAGGGCCGGCGTCGACGCGTTCGGCATCGACCTGGGCGGCGACGGCCAGGAGCCGGTGCAGCAGCTGCTGCAGGCAGAGTTCGACCGCGCCTTCCTGATCCTGCATGGCCGCGGCGGCGAAGACGGCACCCTGCAGGGGCTGCTGGAGCTGCTCGGCAAGCCCTACACCGGCAGCGGGGTGGCGGCGTCGGCGCTGGGGATGGACAAGCTGCGCTGCAAGCAGCTGTGGAGCGGCGCCGGCCTCGGCACGCCGGCCTTTGCACTGGTCGATGTCGACTCCGATGCGGCGGCCGTGGGCGAACAGCTCGGCTTCCCGATCATGGTCAAGCCGGTGCATGAGGGTTCCAGTATCGGCATGGCGCGGGTGGCCGACGTGGCCCAGCTGGAGAGCGCCATCGCCGAGGCGTTGCGGTACGACGCCGGGGTGCTGGCGGAGCGCTGGATCAGCGGTCCGGAGTTCACCGTCGGCGTGCTCGGCGGCCGTGCGCTGCCGATCATCCGGCTGGAGACGCCGCACGATTTCTACGATTTCAACGCCAAGTATGAAGCCAACGACACCCGTTACCTGTTCGATACCGGGTTGAGCGCCGAACAGGAGGCGACGTTGCAGCGACTGGTCGAAAGCGCCTTCGCCATGGTCGGTTGCCGCGGCTGGGGCCGCGTCGATGTGATGATGGATAGCGCCGGCAGCTTCCAGTTGCTGGAGGTCAATACCGCGCCGGGCATGACCGACCACAGCCTGGTGCCGATGGCCGCGCGCCAGGCCGGCATGAGCTTCGAGCAGCTGGTGGTCGAGATCCTGCGCGGTGCCGCCTGCGAGCAGTCGCTGCAGGCAACGGCTAAGCGTCAACGGTAACGGGAGGAGCGGCGCCGATGAACCTGTCACTGCCCTGGCAACATCGTACCGACGAAGCGGTCGAAACCCCGCTGCGTGGCGCGATGCGTGCGGCGGCAGCGCCGGTGTCGGCACGCGATAGCGACTGGTACTGGAAGCCGTTCGTACTGACCACGTTGCTGCTGGTGTTTTGCGGTATCGCCTCCTCGCTGCTGCGCGATGGCTGGCGCTGGCTCGACCGGCCGGTGGCCAAGATCGAGATCCAGGGCGCGACCCGCCACCTGGACAAGCAGGCGATCGCCCAGGGGCTGGTGGCCGGGATCGATGCGCCGCTGCTGGACCTGGACCTGGCCCGGCTGCGCACCCAGCTGATCAACGATCCCTGGGTACACGATGCCAACATCTCCCGGCAGTGGCCGCCGGCGCTGCAGGTGCAGGTGGTCGAAGAGGTGCCGGTGGCGCGCTGGGGCGACAAGGGGTTGTTGAATCACCAGGGCGATATCTTCTGGCCCGAACTGAAGCCGGAGTATCGCCACCTGCCGCTGTTGAGCGGCCCGGCCCATGAGACGGTGCGGATCATGGAGCAGTTTCACGACCTGAACCGGATGTTCGCCGGTTCCGGGCTGCGTCTGGCGGCGCTGAGCCTGGAGGCGCGCGGCGCCTGGACGCTGGAGCTGGATAACGGCGTACGCGTGGTGGTGGGACGGGAGCATCTGATGGCGCGGCTGAAGCGTTTTCTGACCGTGTACCAGCTGGAGCTGGCATCGCGTGCGGATCAGATAGAGCAGATTGACATACGTTACACCAACGGTATCGCCGTACGTTGGCGAACCGAAGAGAAGGAAAGTGATGCAGGGTAAAGGGGCAATGAGCCAGAGCAACATGATCGTCGCGCTGGATATCGGCACATCGAAGGTGGTGTGCCTGGTCGGGGAGATCACCGACAGCGGTACGATCGAGATCGTCGGTGTGGGCTCCCACCCGTCGCGCGGCTTGAAGCGCGGGGTGGTGGTCAACATCGAGTCGACCGTGCATTCGATTCAGCGCGCCGTCGAAGAGGCGGAGCTGATGGCCGGCTGCAAGATCCACTCGGTCAGCGTGGGGATCGCCGGCAGCCACATCAGCAGCCTCAACTCGCACGGGATCGTCGCGGTGAAGGATCGCGAAGTCTCCGAGTACGACCTGGAACGGGTCATCGACGCGGCGCGGGCGGTGGCAATCCCGGCCGACCAGAAGATCCTGCACATCCTGCCGCAGGAGTACCTGATCGACCATCAGGAGGGGATCAAGGAGCCGCTGGGGATGTCCGGCGTGCGCCTGGAGGCGAAGGTGCATCTGGTGTGCTGCGCGATCAACGCGGTGCAGAACATCGAGAAGTGCATCCGCCGCTGCGGCCTCGAGGTCGACGCCGTGGTGCTGGAGCAGCTGGCGTCGAGCTACGCGGTGCTGACCGACGATGAAAAGGATCTGGGCGTCTGCATGGTCGATATCGGCGGCGGCACCACCGACATCGCCGTGTTCACCGGGGGGGCGATCCGCCATACCGCGGTGATTCCGGTGGCCGGCGATCAGGTGACCAACGATATCGCGATGGCGCTGCGCACGCCGACGGTGAATGCCGAACAACTGAAGATCAAGTACGCCTGCGCGCTGGCCCAGCTGGCCAAGCCGGAGGAGGCGATCAAGGTACCGAGCGTCGGCGACCGTCCCGCGCGCGATCTGTCGCGCCAGGCGCTGGCCGAGGTGGTGGAACCGCGCTACGAGGAGCTGTTCACGCTGGTGCAGGCGGAGCTGCGCCGCTCCGGGTTCGAGGATCTGATCGCGGCCGGCATCGTGCTGACCGGCGGTACCTCGAAGATGGAGGGCGCCGTCGAGCTGGCCGAGGAGATCTTCCATATGCCGGTGCGCCTGGCCAGACCGCAGGGGGTACGGGGGATGGAGGATCTGCTCAGCAACCCGATCTACGCCACCGGCATCGGCCTGCTGCACTACGCGCGGGCGGACCAGGGCAGCGAAACGCCGCTACCGGTGATGCGCGCAGAGGAGGTCAAGGGTGCGCCGGCGGGCGAGGGTGTACTGAAACGAATCAAGTCCTGGTTGCAGGGCAATTTTTAAACCTATAACTAAACGAAATCGAGCCGGACGCCGGAAGGTAGTAGTGCTAGGCGACGGTGGGGAGGAGAGCGATGGAATTTGAACTGATCGAGAACATTCAGCAGAACGCGGTAATCAAGGTCGTCGGCGTCGGTGGCGGTGGCGGTAACGCGGTGCAGCACATGGTGGACAACTCCGTCGAAGGGGTCGAGTTCATCTGTGCCAACACCGATGCCCAGGCCCTGAGCCGGATGGCGGCGCGCACCTCCCTGCATATCGGCGGCGAGCTGACCAAGGGGCTGGGGGCCGGTGCCAATCCGGAGGTGGGACGCACCGCGGCACTGGAGGATCGGGAGCGGATCGCGGAAACCATCCGCGGCGCCGACATGGTGTTCATCACCGCCGGCATGGGCGGCGGTACCGGTACCGGTGCGGCGCCGATCGTCGCCGAAGTGGCCAAGGAGATGGGGATCCTGACCGTCGCCGTGGTCACCAAGCCGTTCCCGTTCGAAGGTAAGAAACGGATGCGCATCGCCGAGGAGGGGATCCTGGAGCTGCGTGAGAACGTCGACTCGCTGATCATCATCCCGAACGAGAAGCTGATGCAGGTGCTGGGCAAGAACTGCTCGCTGATCAACGCCTTCAGTGCCGCCAATAACGTGCTGAAGGGGGCCGTGCAGGGGATCGCCGACCTGATCACCCGCCCCGGCATGATCAACGTCGACTTCGCCGACGTGCGTACCGTGATGTCCGAGATGGGCATGGCGATGATGGGTACCGGCTTCGCCCGCGGCGACAACCGGGCCGAGGAAGCGGCCGAAGCGGCGATTCGCAGCCCGCTGCTCGAGGATATCGACCTGAAGGGCGCCAGCGGCATCCTGGTCAATATCGCCGCCGGCGAGGACCTGAGCCTGGGCGAGTTCACCGAGGTCGGTAACATCGTCGAGGAGTACGCCTCCGAGGATGCCACCATCGTCGTCGGTACCGTGATCGATCCGGAACTGGGCGAAGACCTGAAGGTCACCGTGGTGGCCACCGGGCTCGATCGTGCCAAGGGGCAGGAGCTGAAAGTGGTGCAGGGCGCACGGCCGTCGAACGGCCGCAAGGCGGACGGTTCGCTGGACCTGGACGATATCGAGCTGCCCACCGTACTGCGGCGTCAGCGCGAAGAGGCGCTGCTCGACCAGCCGGAGCGGGGCAACCAGAATCCGACCGCCGGCGCCCGGCGCGGCGAGCAGGATTACGGCATGCTGGATATCCCCACCTTCCTGCGCCGCCAGGCGGATTGACGTCGGTCAGGACGCAGTGCCGCTTCCTTACGGGAAGTGGCCGCGGGGGTGGTAATTTGCTAGCATAGGTCGCTATTTTTTGACCGACAGTTGAACGGCGAGACGGATGATCAGACAGCGCACACTGAAGAACAGCATCAAGGCAACGGGTATCGGCCTGCACACCGGGCAGAAAGTGTTCATGACGTTGCGACCTGCGCCGGTCAACACCGGCATCCTGTTCCGACGTGTGGATCTCGATCCGGTGGTTGAGATCGAAGGTCAGGCGCTGAACGTGGTCGACACCACGCTGTCCACCAACCTGTCCAAGGAGGGTGTACGGGTCGCCACCGTCGAGCACCTGTGTTCGGCCCTGGCCGGCCTCGGTATCGACAACGTCGTCGTCGAGCTGAGCGCCGAAGAGGTGCCGGTCATGGACGGTAGCGCCGCACCGTTCGTGTTCCTGATCCAGTCCGCCGGGATCGAGGAGCAGGAGGCGGCGAAACGGTTCATCCGCATCAAGAAAGAGGTCAGCGTCGAGGTCGATGGCAAGAGCGCCAGCTTCAAGCCGTTCGACGGTTTCAAGGTCGGTTTCCGTATCGATTTCGATCATCCGGCCTTCGCCAGCCGCAACAAGGAAGCCTGCCTGGATTTCTCCAGCACCTCGTTCGTCAAAGAGGTGAGCCGCGCGCGGACCTTCGGTTTCATGCGCGATATCGAGTACCTGCGTTCGCAGAACCTGGCCCTCGGCGGTAGCTTCGAAAACGCCATCGTCGTCGACGACTACCGGGTACTGAACGATGAGGGGCTGCGCTACGAAGATGAGTTCGTCAAGCACAAGATCCTCGACGCGGTCGGTGACCTGTACCTGCTCGGCAGCAGCCTGATCGGCGAGTTCTTCGGCTACAAGTCCGGCCACTACCTGAACAACCTGCTGCTGCGCAAGCTGCTGGAAACGCAGGATGCCTGGGAGGTCGTGACCTTCGAGGAGCGCGAGGAGCTGGCGCCGATCTCCTACCAGCGCCCGGCGGCGGCCCTCTGAGCCGATACGCACCGCTAAGCGCTGCGCGAGCAGACCGATCGTTGGTAACGGGGCGGGATAGAATCCAGCCCCGTTGTCATATCTGGGCTCTCGTGAGCGAGGGGCGGGCGGTTGTCCGCAGGGCCCGCTGTCCCGATTTGTTCACCATTGACATTCTATTCTGTGCCCCAATATAGGTAGAATGTTGCGTCAATCCGTGCGGGACGAGCTCGATCCGCTTTGTATTCAAACGGTTAAAAAGTCGAATTATGCTGACATCACTGCTCAAGAAAGTTTTTGGAAGTAAGAACGATCGCGAACTCAAGCGGATGGGGCGGATCGTCAAACAGATCAACGCTCTGGAGCCGGATCTTGAGCAGCTCTCCGATGCCGACCTTAAAGCCCGCACCGACCAGTTCCGCCAGCGCCTGGCCGAGGGCGCCTCGCTCGACGCGCTGCTGCCCGATGCTTTCGCCACCGTACGCGAGGTGTCCAAGCGGGTGATGGGGATGCGTCATTTCGACGTGCAGCTGATCGGCGGTATGACGCTGCACGACGGCAAGGTCGCCGAGATGCGCACCGGTGAGGGTAAAACCCTGGTGGCGACGCTGGCGGTGTACCTGAATGCGCTGCCGGGCAACGGCGTGCATGTGGTGACCGTCAACGATTACCTGGCCAGCCGCGATGCCGAATGGATGCGCCCGCTGTACGAAGCGCTGGGGCTCAGCGTCGGCGTGGTGCTGTCCGGCCAGATCCCGGAGCAGAAGCGTGAGGCCTACGCCTGCGACATCACCTACGGTACCAACAACGAGTTCGGCTTCGACTACCTGCGCGATAACATGGCGTTCAGCCTGCGCGACAAGGTACAGCGCGAGTTCAACTACGCGGTGGTCGACGAGGTCGACTCGATCCTGATCGACGAGGCGCGTACCCCGCTGATCATCTCCGGTCCGGCCGAGGACAGCTCGGCGACCTATCTGCAGGTCAACACGCTGATCCCGCGCCTGAAGCAGTACCACGGCGAGATCGACGTCAAGGATCCGACCCAGCAGATCGACGAGCATTTCGTTGTCGATGAGAAGAACCGCACCGTCGAGCTGACCGAGGCCGGTCATCAGCTGGTCGAGGATCTGCTGATCGAAAGCGGTCTGCTGGCCGACGGCGACAGCCTGTATGCGCCGCAGAACCTGAACCTGCTGCACCATGTGCTGGCGGCGCTGCGTGCCCACTACCTGTTCCAGCGCGACAAGGATTACATCGTCCAGAACGACCAGGTGGTGATCGTCGACGAGCACACCGGCCGCATCATGCCGGGACGGCGCTGGTCCGAAGGTTTGCACCAGGCGGTGGAAGCGAAGGAGGGGGTACGGATCCAGATGGAGAGCCAGACCCTCGCCTCCACCACCTTCCAGAACTACTTCCGCCTCTACGACAAGCTGGCCGGCATGACCGGTACCGCCGATACCGAGGCGTTCGAACTGCGCCAGATCTACGGCCTCGACGTCGTCGTTATCCCCACCAACCGCCCGATCGCCCGTGTCGATTCCAACGATCTGGTGTTCCTGACCATGCAGGAGAAGTACGAGGCGATCATCAAGGAGATCCGTCACTGCCAGGAGCAGCAGCGTCCGGTGCTGGTCGGTACCGCGTCGGTGGAGTCCTCCGAGCTGATCTCCGCGCTGCTGAAGAAGGAGGGGATCACCCACAACGTGTTGAACGCCAAGCAGCATGACCGCGAAGCCGGCGTCATCGCCGAGGCCGGGCGTCCCGGCGCGGTGACCATTGCCACCAACATGGCCGGTCGTGGTACCGACATCATGCTCGGCGGCAAGCTCGAAGCGGAGCTGGCGGCGCTGGGCGACGAAGCGAGCCACGCACAGATCGAGGCGGCCACCAACGAATGGCGCAAACGTCATGATGCGGTGATCGCCGCCGGCGGTCTGCATATCGTCGGTACCGAACGCCACGAGTCGCGCCGTATCGACAACCAGCTGCGCGGTCGTGCCGGACGCCAGGGCGACCCGGGTTCCTCCCGTTTCTTCCTGTCACTGGAAGATGACCTGATGCGCATCTTCGCCTCCGAGCGCGTGCGCCAGTTCATGCAGGCGCTGGGGATGGAGAAGGGCGAGGCGATCGAACACAAGATGGTCACCAACGCCATCGAGAAAGCCCAGCGCAAGGTCGAGGGACGCAACTTCGATATTCGTAAGACCCTGCTGGAGTACGATGACGTCTCCAACGACCAGCGCCAGGTGATCTACGACCAGCGTAACGAGATCATGGCGTCCGACGATATCTCCGAGACCATCGATGCGGTACGCAGCGAGGTGGTCGATAGCCTGATCAGCGAATACATCGCGCCGCAGAGCCTGGAGGAGACCTGGGATGTGGCGGGGCTGGAGAAAGCGCTGGAAGCCGATGCCGGCATCCAGCTGCCGCTGCAGCAGTGGCTGGACGAAGACGATAACCTGCACGAAGAGCCGCTGCGCGAGCGGATCCAGGCCGCGATCGTCGATGCCTATCGCGCCAAGGAAGTTTTGGTCGGTGCCGAAACCATGCGCATGTTCGAGAAGCAGGTGATGCTGCAGGTGCTCGATACGCTGTGGAAGGAGCATCTGCAGACCATGGACCTGCTGCGCCAGGGGATCCATCTGCGCGGTTATGCGCAGAAGAACCCGAAACAGGAGTACAAGCGCGAGGCGTTCAACCTGTTCCAGAGCCTGCTCGAAAACATCAAGCGCGATGTGGTGCGGATCCTGAGCCATGTGCAGGTGCGCCAGCCCGAGGACGTGGAGGCGATGGAGCAGCAGCGGCGCGAGCAGGCGGAGCGCCAGCAGATGGAGTTCCAGCACGAACAGAGCTCTGCTGTCGAAAGTTCGGAGGCAGAGGCGCAGCACGGCGAAGCGGCCGAGACCCAGGTGGAAACCTTCGTGCGCGATCAGCCGAAAGTGGGGCGTAACGATCCCTGCCCCTGCGGCTCCGGTAAAAAATACAAACAGTGTCATGGCCGTCTCTGACGCGCTGTGACAGCGAACACTCAACTCTTTCAAAAGCAGCTTCGGCTGCTTTTTATCCTTACAGAGGAAAAGTAACAATGGCTGTTGGTCCCGCTACTCTGCCCGAACTGAAACCGGTTGAGGGCTTTCGCCTCGGTATCGCGTCTGCCGGAATCAAGAAACCGGGGCGCCGCGATGTGGTGTTGATGGAAGTGTGCGAAGGTGCCAGCGTGGCGGGTGTGTTCACCAAGAACGCCTTCTGCGCCGCGCCGGTGACGCTGAGCAAGCGCCACCTGGCCCAGGGCGCCATCCGCTACCTGCTGGTCAACACCGGTAACGCCAACGCCGGGACCGGCGAGCAGGGGATGCGCGATGCCGAGCGTTGCTGCCAGGCCGTCGCCGAGCTGTGCGGCGTGACCGAGGGTGAGGTGTTGCCCTTCTCCACCGGCGTGATCGGCGAACCGCTGCCGGTGGACAAGATTATCGCGGCGCTGGCCGCGGCCCGGGCCGACCTGAATGAGAACAACTGGGAAAGTGCCTCCTACGGCATCATGACCACCGATACCCGCGCCAAGGCGGCCTGCGAGCAGATCGAGTACAACGGCAAGAGCATCACGCTGACCGGTATCTCCAAGGGCGCCGGCATGATCATGCCGAACATGGCGACGATGCTCGGTTATGTCGCCACCGACGCCGCGGTCGATCAGGCGCTGCTGCAGAAATGGCTCAGCGCGGCGGCCGACAAGTCGTTCAACCGCATCACCATCGACGGCGACACCTCCACCAACGACTCCTGCATCCTGGTGGCTACCGGCCGTAGCGAAGTCCGGGTCGAAGAGGGCAGCGAGCTGGCCGAGCTGTTCGTGGCGGCGCTGAACCGCGTCATGCTCGCGTTGGCCCAGGAGATCATCCGCGATGGCGAAGGCGCCACCAAGTTTGTCGAAGTACGCGTCGATGCGGCCGCTTCCGTCGCCGAAGCGCTGGCCGTAGCCTACACCATCGCCCATTCGCCGCTGGTGAAAACGGCACTGTACGCCTCCGACCCGAACTGGGGCCGTATTCTGGCCTGTGTCGGCCGGGCCGGGGTCGAGAATCTGGATCTCGACGCGCTGCAGATCTACCTGAACGATGTCTGCATCGTCGAAAAAGGCGGTCGTGCCGCCAGCTATACCGAAGAGCAGGGGCAGGCGGTGATGAACGGCGAAGAGATCCTGATCCATGTGGTGCTGAACCGCGGTCAGCTGTCCGAGTCGGTCTGGACTACCGATCTGTCCACCGAGTATGTCCATATCAACGCCGACTACCGCAGCTGATGAAGCGGGTCCATGTAGCGGCAGCGGTGATCTGCGATCCGCAGAGGCGGATCCTGATCGCCCGCCGCGACGAGAGGCAGCACCAGGGCGGTCTGTGGGAGTTTCCCGGCGGTAAGGTCGAACCCGGCGAGGCGGTGGAGCAGGCGCTGGCGCGCGAACTGGACGAAGAGCTGGGTATCCAGGTCCAGAGCGCCCGCCCGCAGATCCGTATCCGCCACGACTACAGCGACAAGTCGGTGCTGCTGGACGTGTGGCGGGTCGACCGCTTCGCCGGCACGGCCGAGGGGCGGGAGGGGCAGCCGATACGCTGGGTGGAGCCCTGCGAACTGGATAGCTATGCCTTTCCGGCGGCTAACCGGCCCATCGTCAGTGCCGCACAACTCCCCGATCGGCTGCTGATCACCGGCGCTGCCGCCAGCAGCGACGAGTATCTGCGCTACACCGAGCAGGCGCTGCAGCGGGGGATCCGCTGGGTCATGCTGCGAGCACCCGGGGCAGATGACGGGCGGCTCGCCGAGCTGTATACGCTGCTGCGGCCGCAGTGCGCCCGTTACGGCGCGGTATTGGCGTTGAATGCCAGTGTCGAGCTGGCCAACCGGGTTGGTGCACAGGCGCTGCACCTCAGTAGCGCCCGTCTCGGCCAGTTGAGCAGTCGTTCCGAGTTTACCGGTCGCTGGCTCAGCGCCTCCTGCCATGATGCCGAGGAGCTGGCCCGCGCTGCCGCGCTGGAGGTCGATTTCGTCACCCTGTCGCCGCTGGCCCATACCGCATCGCACCCCGACACCGAACCGCTGGGGTGGGCACGTTTTGCCGAGCTGTCCGATCGGGCCCTGGTGCCGGTGTTTGCGCTGGGCGGTCTTGCCGACTCGGATATCGAACGAGCCTGGCAGGCCGGCGCCCAGGGGGTCGCGGCGATCTCCAGTTGGTGGGGATCCCCGGGGGCGTTGCGATGACCCTGCGGGTAGGGCTGACCGGCGGTATCGGCAGCGGCAAGAGCGCCGCAGCGGCCATCTTTGCCGAACTGGGCGTGCCGGTGGTCAA
>QKGH01000325.1 GCA_003250495.1 Marinobacterium sp. | reverse complement strand
ATGCCAGCGATAACTTTGGCATGACCGCCACCATCCTGAACCTGCCAACGGGCTCGCGCCTGGTTCTCACCAGCGACGAAACCGGCGCCGATGGCCGTATCACCTCGATCAGCAGCACCAGCAGTAGTGGCGATCTTTCGATATTCGATTACACCTATACCGGCAATGCCGACAGCGCACTGGACGGTGACGATGCCAATTACGACCAGGTCACCGCCGCAGCCGACGCCAGCTATACCCTGGAGGGGCAGGCCCTGACCTCGGCCAGTAATACCATCGCCGGTGTCATCCCCGGCGCTACGATTACGTTGAACGCGGTTAGCGAAGCCAACTCTCCGGTAACCCTGACGGTCAGCACCAATACCTCTGACGTCAAATCCACGATCGAGAGCTTTGTCGACTCCTATAACGCCCTGCAAAGCCTGATCGCTCAGCAGACCAGCTATGATGCCGATACGGGGACAGCAGGCACGCTGCTGGGTGACGCAATGACCCGCACGATACAGAACCAGTTGCGTAGTGCGCTCTCCAGCATCAGCGGCGATGGCGGCATCAGTAGCCTGACCCAGCTCGGCATCACCACCCAGCGTGATGGTCAGCTCGCCATTGACAGCAGCAAGCTGTCCGACGCGCTGAATAACAATTTTGAACAGGTCACCGGCTTCTTTAGCGATAAGGATACGGGACTGGCCACGCGGTTAGACAGTTTTCTGCAGACCTATCTAAAAAGTGGCGGTACCTTTGCCAGCCGGACCGACTCCATCAACAGCCAGATAGATGACATCACCGACCAACGCGAAGCCCTGAGCCTCAGGCTGGATAAGCTGGAAGCCCGCCTGTTGGCACAATATAACGCGATGGATGCCATGATCGCCCAACTCAACTCCACCGGCGACTACCTGACCCAGCAGTTGGCCAGCATTGCCAATATCGGTAACAGCAACAACGACTAACGGTTTCTAGTAAGGATATCTGTAATCATGAGTTTCATTCAGGGCAGCAAGGCCTATCAGCAGATCAACATTGCCTCCGAGGTGGAAAACGCCAGTCCCCATCGACTGGTCAGTATGCTGTTCGAGGGTGCCCTGCGCCAGATCGCGATCGCCAAGGGTGCCGTAGAGCGCCAGGACCCCAGTAGCAAAGGTACCGCCATCAGCAAGAGCATCGCCATTATCGGCGAACTGCAGGGCTCCTTGCAGGGCACTGAGGAGAATGAGGTAGCTGGAAACCTGGAGCGTCTCTATGACTATATGATCCGCTCACTGACGGAGGCCAATATCCACAACTCGCTCGATAAACTTAACGAAGTTGGCAATCTGATCATCGAGATTAAAGAGGGTTGGGATGCAATCCCCGAAGATCAGCGTAACCCGAGCCGTCCCTGAAACGTCATGTCTGATACCCCCCTCTCCCCCGCCTTATCGCTGTCGTCGCGGCTAACCGCCGCGACCGCCTGTTTCGACGAACTGATGGCGCTGGCCCGCGCCCCGCTGAATGAAGAGATAGCGGCGGAAACCGCCATGCAGCGCTGGAACGCCCTGCTGACCGATATCGACCTGACACAGGCGGGTGATTTAAAAGCGACGGGGGCGATACTGGAACAGCTGCGCGTGATGAATGCCGAATTGTGCCAGGCATTTACGGAACGCCGTGATGCGCTCGCCAAGGCGTTCACACAGCAGCAGCGCACTCATACCGGCATTGACGTCTATCGGGGACTTAAATAATCCCCGAATCGACGCCAACCGCGGCGCTAAAATCCAGCGCCAATCCTCAGATATAGTTGAACAGGCTCAGTCCGCTGATCTGGCTGAAGCTGGAATAAGCGGCCTGCAACACGTTCTGCTGCAGGGCGAAACGACTCAATGCCTCGTTGTAGTCCAGGTCTTCAAACGAAGAGAGGGTTTCCTGTGTGAATAACTGGTAATCCTCGTTCACCGATGACTGCTGATCGAGCGCATTCATCCTGGCCCCAAGCGAACCTCGAGCCCGGATATTGCTGTCCTGAACCCCCTCCAGCGCGGTTAACGTCTTGGCCAGTAGCTGGTCGAGCGCCGCCTTACCATCCGCAGTACTGTAATCGACGTTATTGAGACCGTTACGCAGCTCCAACGCCACATTGAGAATATTTCCCCGCTCGGTAGTAGCACCAATCGTAGCACTGGCACTGGTACCATTCGCGGGCACCGTGCCAATCACGGTTTCCAGACCGCCGAACGCGATACGATCGCCGCTGCCGACCTCCAACCCGGTTAGCAGCACGGGCGGATCGTCGTCCGAGTAGACCGGCTGCCCATCGCTGTCGGTTAGGTTCAGTGTCGTTACCCCTGCCGCATCGGTGGCGAGGGTCAACGTATAGTCGCCTTGAAGTTGGCTGAACCCTTCAAAATCCGTCACATAAACCGACTGCAGTGTACCGGCGGCATCGCTGACCTGGGGCACCACGACGCCCGCCACCTGTTCGAACAGCTGATATCCGGAGTCGGTGGACGCGATCCGGTTGTCCGGTCCAACCTGGATATAACGCGCACCACTGTCGCCCTGATACACATAGCGCTGTGTGGCCTCATCATACTCGTAGGTCCGGGTATTGCCCTTAAAGCCGGAGAAGATGTACTCGCCCTGCACATCCTTGGTATTCATCAGACCCAGCATCTGGTCCAGGATCTGCTCCACCTCGGCAGCAATTGCGGCTTGATCCGAAGTGCCCAGCGCGCCATTACCCGCTTCAATAGTCAGCTCCTTCAGGCGCACGGTGCCGGTAAACATCTGGTTTAGCGTCGTCTCCTCCAGCGCCAGGCGCCGGTTCGACACATCGATGTTGCCCTGGAACTGATCGGTACGCGCCAGCTCTTTCTTAAGCTTAATGATCTGCGCCGACGCCAGCGGATCGTCGGAGGGCTGCAACACCTGCTTGCCCGTGGAGATCTGCTGCTGGGTCTTGAATAGCTGACTGTTGGCCGTGCTCAGGTTGTCAATATTGTTCAGAAAAACCTGGTTCGTTGAGATACGCATGCGCTCAACTCCTTGTTACTGCTTATACCGCTGCGATCAAGGCATCGAAAATCGTCTGCGATGCCTTGATCAACTGGGCTGATGCCGTATAGGCCTGCTGAAACTGGATCAGTTTAGCGGCCTCCTCATCCAGATTGACGCCACTCAGGCTGGAGCGTGCCTGTAGATTGGCATCGAGTACCGACTTGCTGGCCTGCGCGTTGATCTGCGCAACGGCCGTCTGGGTGCCCACCTTCTCGATCATCTGGCCATAACGGTCCTGGTAGGACGCGTTATCGACGGTGGTGCGATCGAACTGCAGGTCGGACATCGCCAACGCGTTGCGGTTATCCGATACACCACCGACGTTGTAGTCGACCGTAAAGCGATCGCCGGCCGCAGGCGTGTTCCGGATCACGATCTCATACCCGTAATCCTGCGGCAGCTCCAGCGCCTCCCCGGCGACAAACGGGTAGGCCGGGATTGGCGTGGCGGCATCGCCATCGTTATCGATCTCCACCGGGTTCTGCGGATCGGTTACATCGTATACCCGGTACACCAGCTCCCCGGCGCTATTTTCACTGAATTCGATACTGAGCGGCGGCACCAGCGCCTGCTGATCCACGGCGGCGTCGAGCAGCGCACGGCTGGTGACGCTGACACTGGCCTTGCCGCTACCCTGGTTATCGCTGTCCGCCTCGATAACGACCGGCGCCGCCAGCGCAAGATCGCGCGGCTCGCTCAGGACCACCGCGATATCCGCGGCCGCGGTCCGCGCGGGCCGGAGGATGAACTGGTCGCCCGCGCCAAAGCTTGGCGTCGCGGGATCCATGGTCAGGCGGAAACCATCCACGCTCAGGGTCAGGTTGCCATCGGTACCGAAACTGGCGGCGCCGGAGGCGACCAGCGATGCAGAGTCCCAACGCGTACCGTCGGACTCCCGGACCAGGGTAAAGCTGTTGGAAGAGTTAAACACCAGCTTGTACTCGCTGGCCTTCAGTGCGCTGGTATCCTCGATCACCATCCGCGCGTTGACGTCGACCAGGTTATTGCTGTCGCTGAGCACCCGGTTGCTCACCGCCGTTGCACTGTTGATGTCGGTGAACAGCAGGCCGCCGAGCTCATCGTCCAGATCCATCCCCTTCATATGCTGCTGGTTCATGGTATCGGCGAAAGCCAGCGCGATCACACCGAGCTGGTCGCGTGCGGTATCGAGTATAGTGTTGCGGTAGTCCAGCAGCCCGCCGATCTCCCCACCGCTGATCTCGCCGCTGATCTCGCTAAGGTTGTTGCCCACCCTCAGCGAAACATTCAGCTTGCTGGAGTCGACCGGATCGAGGGTGGTCACCAGTTCGTTGCTATCCCGGCCGACGACCAGCGGCTCGCCTTTGCCGATGAACACATCGACTTCGCCCGTGTTGCCGGTCTCGACCGTGGTGAAGTTGACGTACTCCGCCAAGGCATCCAGTTGCGCATCGCGTTTATCCAGCAGCTCGTTGACCTCGCTACCCGCCGCCGAGGCGATGCGCAGCTTGTCGTTCAGCTCGGCGATATTCCGGGCAATGGCATTGATCTGCGCGACCGCACTGTCCAGACGACCGTTGATGCTCTCCCCCTGGCGCTCCAGGTTCGCATCCAGATCGTTGAATCTCAGCGTCAGCGCTTCGGCCTCGGCCAGGAACAGCTCCCGGTTGGGCAGGCTGGTGGGATCGTCCACCGACGCCTGCAGGGCACTGAAATAGTCATCCATCGCCGACGAGATGCTGGTCGCCTCGGACGCCAGCAGGTTGTCCAGCTCGTTGGCGAAGGTCTGGAAGATATCGGCGCTGCTATAGGAGGAGGTATCGGTACGGATCTGGCGGTTCAGGAACTCATCGGCGATGCGGGAGATGTCATAGACCTCGACGCCGCCGATATTCTCCCGCGAGGCGAACTCCGCCCGCTGCCGGCTGTAGCCGTCAGTATTGACGTTGGAGATGTTCTGCCCCACGACCGTCAATGCTGTCCTGTTGGATGTCAGCGCCTGGGTCCCCAGGTTCAACAGACCGTAACTCATGACCTTCCCTCCGTGACCCGCCTGGCGCGAGCCCACTCATTTTTGTATCGACCGCGGCTCAACTATCTTGAGCAGCCCCGGCCAGTGCCGCCAGCGTTGCGCCGGACAGAGCCCCGCCCTGGAATATCCGCCCTATCTTCTCGGCATACTCGGGGTCGCTGGCATAACCGGCTTCCTGCAGCGCCTGCAGATACGCGGCCGGATCATCCGCCTGTTGCAATGCAGCCTGGTAACGCGGCTGGCTGCTGATCAGCTGCACGTAGTCGTCGAAGCTCTGTTGCAGCGAATCGTAGGCGCGAAACTGCGCCTGCTCCGGCTGCGGCAGACCGTTGCGGAACTCCAGAGTCTGGACACCGACCCGCTCCCCACTCCACTGACTGCCGGCCTTGATGTTGAACAGGTTGTTACTGCTGCTACCGTCGCCACGACGGATAATCGAACGCCCCCAGCCGGTTTCCAGCGCCGCCTGCGCGACCAGTACCCGCGGGTCGACCCCGAGTTGCCGTGCCGCCTGCTCGGCCAGCGGCAACAGCTGCGCCACGAACTGCTCGGGCGAGTCGAAGCTCAGACGCTCGCCGCCATCGACTGCCGGCGGCGGCTCCGCCACCGCATCGGCGCTATCGACCTCCTCTGCGCTATCCGCCGACGCCAGGCGCTCACTGATCGCATTGACCGTCTGCAGCGAACTGCTCGCCACCCGGCGCGAGGCCAGGTTCAACAGCGCCTGGTTCAGCGTTTCGCCACCGTTGAGACGCTCATTGACCGCGTCGCCATCCGCCGGCAGTTGCAGCGCCTGGCGGAGGGTCTCGGCGCTGGTATCGCTGCCGCCGAGCTGACGCACGATGATATCGGCCAACCCCATCCCACCGTTCTGCGACAGCTCCAGCGTCAGCTGCTGATCCAGCATGCCCTGGAAAAACTCCACCTCGCTGGAGTTGAACGGGTTGTCGGCACCGAAACTCTCCGTCGACGCCCGCATCGACTGCAGCATCATATTCATGAAGATCTGCTCGAACTGCTGGGCGACCTCCCGCAACGCCGCCTGGCCGTCCTGTTTAGCCTGCGCCTTCAGTTGCCCGAGACCGGCAAAGTCGCTATAGAGCGCGGCGTCCTTACCGGTGATGCCGTTCGTCGCCATCAGATCACCACCAGTTCGGCACGCAGTGCGCCGGCCTGTTTCAACGCTTCCAGTATCGCCATCAGATCACCCGGTGCGGCACCGACACGGTTGACCGCATCGACTATCTCGCTCAGCGAGGTGCCGGGGCGGAACTCGAACATATGCCCCGAGCCCTGATCCACCTGAATACCGGTACGCGGCGTAATCACGGTCTGGCCGCCGGCCAGGGGGGTATCCGGCTGATTGACATCGATGTTCTCGGTGATCGCCACGGTCAACCCGCCATGGGTAATCGCCACCGGCGATACCCTCACGTTCTCGCCGATAATGATGGTACCGGTGCGGGAGTTGATGATGACCTTCGCGACCTCCTGTCCCGGGTCGACGTTCAGGTTCTCCAGCACGGAGAGGAAGGAGACCCGCTGCGATGCATCGCGCGGAGCCCGGACCTGGATCGAGGTCGCATCCAGCGCCCGCGCGGTATCGGGGCCGAGCAGCCCATTGATCTGTTCGGCGACGCGGCGGGCGGTGGTGAAGTCGGAATGGTTCAGGTTCAGCACCAGGGCGTCGCCCTGCGAGAAGCCGTTCGGCACCGTCCGTTCCACCGTCGCCCCATTGGGAATACGGCCGACACTCGGCACATTGAGCGACAGGCGCGAGCCGTCGCTCCCCTCAACCCCGAACCCCGAAACCACCAGATTACCCTGCGCAACGGCATAAACCTGCCCATCGGCCCCTTTCAGCGGGGCCATCAACAGGCTGCCGCCGCGCAGGCTCTTGGCATCGCCGAGCGCGGAAACGGTGATATCGATCGTCTGCCCCGGTTTGGCAAAGGGCGGCAGTTCCGCATGGATCGCCACCGCGGCGATGTTCTTCGACTTGGGGTTAACGTCGGGCGGAACCGCAACGCCGAAGTTATTCAACATGTTACGAAAGGTGGTGGAGGTAAAATTGGTTTTGTCGCCGGTCCCATCGAGACCGACCACCAGCCCGTAACCGACCAGTTGGTTGCTACGCACCCCCATCACGCTGGCAATATCCTTGATCCGCTCTGCCTGGGCCGGCAGCGCCAGCAGGCCAACCAGTAAGATCAATAGCGCTTTCATCCCCAACAACCTCCGCAATCAGAACGGCCACAGCGGGCTGATAAAGAAACGTGCCAGCCAGCCCATGACGTTGGATTCATGTACCGCCCCGGTACCGCTATAGCTGATGCGCGCATCAGCCAACTTGGTGGAGACCACGGTGTTGCTCTCGTCGATATCCTGTGGCCGCACGATGCCGCTGATCCGCAGGTACTCGTCGCCCTGGTTCAGGGTCAGCCATTTCTCGCCTCTCACCAACAGGGTCCCATTTGGCCGCACCTCGTGCACGGTCACCGTGATGTTGCCATTCAGGCTGTTGCTCATATCCGAGGTGCCTTCGCTGTCGAAGGCGTTGTCACTGCTGAGCGAGGCACTCAGCGGATTACCGAACAGCGCGACCTCGCGTCCGAACGCGGTGCCGGCCGACACATTGGTGTCGTTGGTCTTATCGACCGTCGTCGAGGCGCTCTTCGACGACTGGGTGTTCTCCTGCAACTCGATGGTGATGATGTCGCCCACCCGGTATGCCCGGCCGTCGCCATAGATGTTCATCGCCGTCGCCGCGTTGTAGATCGACCCCGTGGCCGGCTGCGCGACCGGCTGGGGCGCGGGCGTCACCGGCGCATAGTAGGGGTTATCGGGTTTCGGCGGCGTATTGACACACCCCGCCAGCAGTAGCGTTGTCAGCCCGACGAGCAAACCTGCAATGCGCATCTTATCTATCCCGGATCAGGTTATCGTTAGAGTTGCTGGTTCACGTAGGAGAGCATCTGATCCGCCGTCGAGATCACCTTGGAGTTGATCTCGTAGGCACGCTGGGTCGTGATCATGTTGACCAGCTCCTCCACCGCATTCACGTTGGAGCCCTCCAGCATCCCCTGTTGCAGGATACCGGTGCCGTTTTCCCCCGGCACCTCGACCTGGGGCGCCCCACTGGCGGCCGTTTCCAGGAACAGGTTCTGGCCGATCGCCTGCAACCCCTGGGGATTGACGAAGTTGGCCACCTCCAGCTGGCCGATCTCCTGCGGTGTCGCATCGCCGGCCACGACCACTTCGACCGTGCCGTCGTTGCCGATCGACATCGTCAGCACTTCGCCGGGCAGGGTGATCTCCGGCTCCAGCGGATACCCCTCCGCCGTGACCAGGCGCCCTTCGCTATCGAGATGCAGCTGGCCGTTACGGGTATAGCCGATATCGCCATTCGGCAGCTGTACCTGCAGGAAGCCGCGGCCGTTGATCGCCACATCGAAGGATTCGCCGGTTACCTGGAACTCGCCCTCCTGGAACAGCTTCTGCGTGCCGACCGTACGCACACCGTTACCCAGTTGCAGGCCGGACGGCAGTTGGGAGTCGGCGGCCGAGTTCGCCCCCGGCTGGCGCTGAATCTGGTACAGCAGATCCTCGAAGACGGCACGATCCTTCTTGAAGCCGACCGTACTGACGTTAGCCAGGTTGTTCGAGATCACCTTGAGGTTGGTGTCCTGGGCACTCAACCCAGTTTTTGCGACGTGAAGTGCGCCTTGCATCTCTCTGTTCCCCCGCTATCAGCTCAGCTGCAGTATCTGTGCAGCGGCACTCGAATTTTCTTCTGCCGTTTTCATCATCTTGACCTGGATCTCGAACTGCCGTGCCAGGCCGATCACCGAGGTCAACTCGGAAACCGCGTTGACATTGCTGGACTCCAGATAGCCCGAACGCAGTTGCACGTTGAGGTCCTGGACCAGCGGCACACCGCCATCGTTGTGCATCAAGCCATCCGCCCCCTTGTAGAAGGAGCCCGGCTGCGGCCGTACCAGCTTGAGCTGATCGATCACGGCGACCTCGACCGCATTCTCTCCGGCCGGGCGGATGGTGATGGTGCCGTCATCGCCGATCTCCACCTTCTGCGCTTCCGGTATCGTGATCGGGATACCGCCGTTACCGATGACCGGCAAACCGCTGCCTGTTACCAGTTGGTTGGCGGCATTGATCTGCAGCTCTCCGGCACGGGTATAGGCCTCACCGCCATCCGGCGCGCGCACCGCGATCCAGCCATCGCCATCGATGGCCACGTCCAGCTCGCGCCCGGTCTGGATCAACGTCCCGGCACTGGTATCGGTCCCCGGACGCTCGCTCATCGCATACACGCGGGAGGCGTAGCCGTCGCCCAACACCCGCATGGCGCGGGCCTGCTCCAGGTCGGCCTTGAAACCGGTGGTGGTGGCGTTCGCAAGGTTGTTGGCATGGGCCTGTTGCGCAACCATGTTCTGGCGCGCCCCGGTCATGGCGACGTACAACACTTTGTCCATATCCGCTCCAACAGGTAAATCTTTGCCGCTCGATACGGCCTACCGGGAAAGTAGCAAGGGATATGCCAGCTAAAGACGGGACAGCATTACCGGAGAGAAGGGAGCCCTCCCCGGCCGCACGGCCGGAGAGCGCCAACAGCGAGGTATCAGATCTGCAGGATGGTCTGGGTCACGGTATTCAGGGTTTCAAGCGTCTTGGAGTTCGCCTGGAAGTTACGCTGCCCCTCGATCAGTTTCACCAACTCCGCCGACAGATCGACGTTGGAGGATTCCAGCGCCGCGGAACGCAGCGTACCGTTCAAACCGGTTCCCGGCGGGTTGAGGATTGCATCGCCCGACGTCAGCGTCGCACTCCATTCCGTATCGCCACTGGGCTGCAGGCCGGACTGGTTCTCGAACGTGGCAACCGCCACGACGCCCAGCGACTGGTTCTGGCCGTTACTGAAGGATGCCACCATCTCCCCCGTGCTCGAGAAGGTGACGCCGATCAGATCGCCTTTCGTGTAGCCGTCCTGCAACTGGCTTTTGACGATGGAGGCCGAGGCGAACTGGGTAGAACCTTCGAGATCCAGCGTGATTTCAGTATCCGGATCGGCCGGGTCGGCGCCGTAAATAGTCAGTTTGGGCACCGGAGCTCCGGGCGTGACCTCCTTGCCGTTTACCGATACCAATAGGCCGTTGGAGGGATCGAACTTGATGATCACCGGTCCGACCTCGGTACCCGACGCCTCGCCGGGATCCTTGGCTTTACCCATGTCCAGCGCCTCCTCGTTGTTCAAGTAGGAGTAGGCACGGTAAACCCCCTGATAGGAGTTATCGCCATCGATCTTGGCATCCGGCGCAATAATCCCCGTCGTCGCATCCGCGGTTCCGGTAAACACCGTCGAATCCTGGCTCAGCGCCAATACCCGGTCGGAAACATCGCCCGCATCGGATTTATAGGTGACTACCAGCGAGCCATTGCTACCGACGTTCGCGTCGTAACTGATGTTCTCGATATCCGGGTTCGCCTGAATGATCGTCGAGCGCTTGGCGATGATCGCATTCGCGATATCTTCCGCGGTCAACGTATCGGTGCCCGGATCGATCTGAATCGGTACACCGGCAATCGAGATGTTTGCCGCCGCGCCGGTCAGCGTGTCGGTCAGCGCGAAATACTGCTGCTCGTTACTCGCCGTCCAGGACACCGCCTGGGTGGTAGAGGTGCTGGGTACATACTCCAACGACGACGACAGCTCCCCATATTCGGTGGAATCGGATTTGAAGATCACCCGTAGCTGGCCATCCGCGTCATCATACTCCACATCGAAAATACGCGGATCGGTATCCTGCAACGCCGCCAGCGCATCTGCGCCGATCCGCTGTGCGCCATCCGGTGCCGCATCGCGGCTGTCAGCCGCCGTGGGATCGAATGCGGTTGCATCGATTGACACCCCCGAAAGGGTGAACGTCGACGTGCCGTCATAGGCGAGACGGTGCACCTCTTTCTGCGGCCGCTGCTCGACGAAATTGAACTTGATCGTATGCTCATTGCCGAGGCTGTCGTAGCTGCGCACCGTCGTGGTGTAGGTAAAGGAGGCCGGCTCGTCCTTGTCATAGGGTGTCAGCAACTCGGTCGGATCTTCGCGCGAGTCGATGTTGAAGGACAGGTCGATACTCTCGGTCGCCTTTGGCGGGCTCTCCTTCTGGGTCACCGCCAGGTTGCCGATCGGCAAGCGGTTACCATCCTCGTCCAGGCCGTACCCCTGCAGATATTTGCCGGTCTTCGACACGATATAGCCGTTTTTGTCCAGCTCGAACGCCCCGGCGCGGGTGTAGGTCACGCTGCCCTGGCCATCGTCCAGCTGGAAGAAGCCCGAACCGTTGATCGCCAGGTCCAGGTTGTTATTGGTGAACTCGATGGTCCCGGCGCTGAAGTCCTGAGCGATATCGGTCACCGTGACACCCGAGCCGGCGATGTTGGATGAGCCCGCGCCCACTACGGCGGTCGCGTAGATGTCGCCGAACTCGGTCCGCGACGCTTTGAAGCCGGTGGTGCTCGAGTTGGCAATGTTGTTACCGGCCACATCCAGCATCGTCGACGATGCTTTCAGGCCCGTTACCGCTGTGCTGAAACCTGCCATGTTCTAATCCCCGTTCAACCGATCTGTTTCACTTCATCCATGCTCACCGAGCCGGCGCTGGTGTTAATGGTCATGCCAATGCCGTTCTGGCCCAGGGTCACGCTGTTGACCGTGAACCCCATGTAAGCCGGTATCTGTTCGTATTCGTCGCCAACCAACTGCTCGGCGACTATGCGGTAGTTCCCCACCGGAAGGTCCTCATTGGCGACCCAACTGAAGTTGTGATCCCCCGCCTCCACGTTCCCCATATTGCTGCGGTCAATCAGGTTGCCAGCACCGTCGTAGATAGAGATACGCACGTCACTGGCGCTGTTCTCCAGCGAGACCAAACCGTCGACGCGACCGCCCACCTCCGTCACCTGCGCGATATCGGACTCGACAAACACGCTGCGCCCCACCATCGACGACGCCTGCAATGCCGCCTGACCGCTGAGCAGCGAGCTGCCGAGGTCATCGATGTTGCTGACCAGGTTATTGATACTTTCCACCATGCTCATGCTGGAGATCTGCTGCATGAAATCGGTGGTATCCGCCGGATTGGTCGGGTCCTGATTCTGTAGCTGCGCGATCATCAGCTTCATGAACATTTCGCTGTCTTCAGCCGCCTGACTGCTCGAAGAGGTGCTGGACGACTGATTCTGCTGATTGATCAGCTCATAGATATTCGAGCTACTGCTCGTTCCATCCACTGTACTCATGGCATCTGCCTCTGTTCACACCTTACTGGCCCAGCGTCAGCGTCCGCTGCAGCATCTGCTTGGCAGTATTCATAATATCGGTGTTGATCTGGAAGGAGCGCGAGGCCGAAATCATATCGGCCATCTCCTCCACCACATTCACATTGGGGTAATAGACGTAACCGTTTTCATCCGCCAGCGGATGATTGGGTTCGTACGCCATCCGCAGCGGCGCATCGCTTTCCACGATCTGGGTAACCTGCACCCCCTGGCCGGGAACCAGGCCCGCCTCGGCGGCGGTATAGTCAGCCGCTGACGGCTGCTGTACCTGGAACACCGGCTTGCGGGCACGATAGGTCTCGCCGTCGCTGGAGCTGACGCTCTCGGCGTTGGCCAGGTTGCTGGCCGTGGTATTGAGCCGGATGCTCTGGGCATTCATGGCGGAACCGGCGATGTTGAACACATTAGACAGCGACATCGTTATTCACCCTTGATTGCGCCCATCAGGCCCTTGAACTTGCTGTTGAGTAACGTAAAGGAGCTTTGGAAGCGGATGGCGTTATCGGTATAGCGCGCCATCTCCTGCTGTACTTCGACGGTATTGCCATCGACGGAGGGCTGCATCGGGGTTCGGTACATCAGCTCGGCGGCAAAGTCGGGCGCGATGAAGTCACTCATATGGCCGGACTGCGTGGTGACCTGGGCCATGCTCATCCGCTCGCTCTCCCCCCGGAGAATCGCATTGAAGTCGATATCGCGGGCCTGGAAGTTCGGCGTATCGGCGTTGGCTATATTGTTCGCCAGCACTTCGGCCCGGCGCGCACGCAGCAACAACGCGTCTTCATGTAACCCCAGTGCCGAATCGAAATTGATCGCCATGCATCACTCTCCCTTTACTCCAACCGGAATAAAGCAATGCATATGCCAATGCAGCAAAAGCCCGAAACCACGGGCGCGGGCAATGAAAAATACGGTTTTCGAGCGGGCCGAGCGGCAAGGTTTTTCCGGCACGGGCGGCAAGGCCAGTGCCGCCTTGCCGGGAGGCGGCGACGTCAGATCGCCTGGTAGATGATGCCCGGGCGGCAGTGGATCATGCGATAGAGGTCGGACAGCCCGGACAGTGATTCCGAGGCCCCCAGCAACAGGTATCCGCCGGGGCGTAACTGCCGGTGCATTTTGCGCAGGATTTCGGTCTTCACATCGGAGGAGAAATAGATCAGCACATTGCGGCAGAAGATGATGTCGAACTGCCCCAAGACGGCATACTGACCCAACAGGTTAAAACTCTGGAACCGGACCCGGTCGCGAATATCGGCCCGCACCTTCCAGCTACCGCTCTGATCGGAGGTGAAATAGCGTTTCAAACGCTGCTGCGACAATCCCCGCCCAATGGCCAGCAACTCATATTCGGCACACTGCGCCTGCTGTAACACCGCGGTGGAGATATCGGTCGCGACGATCTCTTCTCCGGTGCTGAAAGCCCCGGGATTGGTACACTTGTACTCATCGATGATCATGCTGATCGAATAGGGCTCCTGCCCCGTCGAACAGGCGGCCGACCAGATCCTCAGCTTTTGGAACCGGCGCGTGGACTGCAGCTCCGGCAACAGCCGGTTGGCCAGGATATCGTACGGATGGACATCCCTGAACCACAGCGTTTCATTGGTCGTCATCGCGTTGATGACGCTTTCCTTCAGCGCCCCCGCACCCGGCCCCCTCAAGCGGTCGATCAGCTCGCTCAGCGAGGCACAGCCTTCGGTTTGCATGATCTTGCCGAGACGGCTCTGAACCAGGTACTGCTTGTGCTCGGCGAGCAAGATACCGCAGCTCTGTTCTAGAAATACACTGAACTGACGGAACTCGTCAGCACCCACCCTGAAGCTTCGATTCACTGGCACATCCGTTGTCAGTTGGCGCGCTGCTGATTGATTCTGTTGACGACGACTGCCGCCAGATCGTTGGGATTGAACTTGGCCAGGAAACCGTCAGCACCCACTTTCTTGACCATGGAGACGTTGAAGCCGCCACTCAGGGAGGTGTGCAACACGATATGCATCTTCTGCATCCGATTGTCCTCGCGAATCATCGCCGTCAGCGTGTAGCCGTCCATCTCGGGCATCTCGATATCGGAGATGACCATCAGGAACAGCTGCTCCACATCGACCCCCTTGTCCGCCATCCCCTTCAGCAGTTCCCAGGCTTGACGACCGTTGTTCGCCGCCGTGACTTTAACCCCCAGACTCTCCAGGCTGCGCTGCATCTGGTTACGGGCGACGGCGGAGTCGTCGACGATCAGGACATGATACTGCTGCGCCCGCTGTCTCACATCCTTGTTGGCGACCTCGTCGCTGACGTCGGTGGGCATGGGGTACAGATCGGCCAGAATCTGCTCGACATCCAAGATCTCGATCAGCTTGCCCTCGTACTCGAAGACGGCCGTCAGGTAGTTCTCCGAACCGATCTCCGCCGGCGGCGGCATGATCTGATCCCACTGGGTATTCAGAATACGATCGACCTTGCGCACCAGGAACGCCAGCGTGCGGCGATTGTACTCGGCCACGATCAGGAACGCCTTGCGCTGTTCCTCTTCGGGGATGGGACGACGGCCGATCGCTTCGGACAGATCCAGCACCGGGATGGTTTCCCCGCGGATATGTGCCATGCCCTTGATCGCCGTAGTCTGCCGCGGGACCTCAGTCAGTTCGGGACACTGCAGCACCTCACGGACCTTAAAAACGTTGATGCCATAGCGTTGACTGGTTTCCAGACCGAACAGCAGCAGTTCAAGCCTGTTCTGCCCCACCATCTGGGTACGCAGGTTTACACTATCCAGTATCCCTGACATGATCGTTTCAAACTCCGAGGCCGGTGCGATGTCGTACCATTAAAGCCCTGCGGTTCCAGGACTTAGGCGTGAACTTTTCCAATTTAACAACAGTTTGTCTGCTGTTCGCCACTGTTTTAACAGCCCTGCTCCCCCCGCAAGCCGCCGCTGCAACCAGCGCGGAGGCATCTATCGAACAACAGGTTTCGGTTGCCATACAACGGGCTTACCAAGAAAGAGTACCAGAGAGTCGGGTCGAGGTAACCGTAAACCCGGTCAACAGCGCGCTTTCGCTCGCGCCCTGCAACCACCCCCTGCAGATAGAACTCCCGTTCGCCACCGGCGACCGGGTCACGGCCAAAGCCAGTTGCCAATCACCCCGCAGCTGGAGCCTGTTCCTGACGGCCCGGGTGCAGCAGTTCATGACCGTCGTCACCGCCCGCGCACCGATCCGGCGTAACAGCAAGATCGCCGCATCATCCCTTGGCCTCAGCGAGCAGGACGTGGTACGACTCGATGGCGGCTATTTCACCCGGATGCAGGACGTGGTCGGTCTCAACGCCAGAACCGACATCGGCCTGGGCGAGATCCTCTCCCCCCATCAATTGCAGGAGGCCCTGGCCGTGCTCAAAGGCGATCGTGTGACCATCGAGGTACGGGGCAACGGCCTGTTGATTCGGGCCTTCGGCATCGCACTGGAAGACGGTCGCCTGGGACAGCGCATCGGTGTCCGTAACGAGCGTTCGGGACGCGAAATCAGCGGCACCGTCAGCGCCGCCGGCGTGGTCTCCGTGCCCTGAATGACGCTAGCCGCCAGCCTGGGTTTCCCCCTTCCCCGTTCCTGATTATACTGACGTCGGTACCCGCATTGACGGCGTTGGCCAGGCGCCCTGGAGCCCGGCGGCCAATGCGTCCATCCGGTGCATGCAGCCCCGCCAGAAAATTCTGGCGACAGCGCTAAAGTTTTCCTCACCCCGGCCGACACCCTTAGCTGAGACCAGCAAGAGGTAATGTAAGATGGCAATGGATATCCCGGGCCTCGGCTCCACTCATGCGAGTGCGCGCAGCCGGGTCAACGAACAGCAGAACGGCACCCCGTCGCAGGGGCGCGCAGGCGCTGTCACGCCATCGGCCAACCCAGCGTCCGAAGATACCGTCAAGATCAGCGCCACCGCCCAGGCGCTGCAAAACGCCCAGGCACAGTTGGACACTCAACCGGAAGTCGACAGCGACCGCGTTGCAGAACTGAAGAAAGCGATCGAAAGCGGTGAGTACCAGGTCGACGCCCAGCGCGTTGCCGGTCGCATGCTGCAGTTCGACAAGCTCTTCGGTTGATGCCGATGCCCGACGTACGCGCCCTGACCGCCCTGCGCAACCTGATTGTCGAGGGTACGGATCTGTTGTGTGCGCTGGAATCCCTGCTCCTCAACGAACGCGCGGCACTGGAAGCTCGAAATCTCGAACAGATCCAGCAGGCAACCGCCGATAAAAACCAGCTGCTGCCCAAGATCGAGCAGAATTTTGCCGCCCGCCAGCAAGCCCTCGCGGCCTGCGGGGTAAATGCCTCGGCGGAGGGGTGGACGGCACTGCTAGACACACTTCCGACAGAACCCGCCCGCACCCTGGCAAACGATTGGCAGGCATTGAGCGAGGCGCTGGAGCGCTGCCAACACTCAAGCCTGATCAACCATCAGCTGGTTCATCGCAGCAAAGAGAATACCGACCGACTGCTGAGCCTGCTGCAGGGGAAGGGCTCCCAGCAGGATCTCTATGGCCGCGGCGGAAACCGCAGCAGTGGCGCGAGCCAGAGCCGGCTGGGCAAAGCCTGATCCCGATACAACGCTGGTCCTGCACCCACTTTGCCTTTACAATGCGCGCCGTCTCCCTATAGTTCAACCGGATAGAACGGGCCCCTCCTAAGGGCCAGATCGGGGTTCGAGTCCCTGTGGGGAGGCCATCCGCCTTAGCGCAGCAGCATCGCCAGCGCCCCCTTATCGAGCTCCGGCAACGGACGATTCCGCAATGACCGCAACAGCGACAAACGCCCCGCCGCCGCTTCATTGAGCTCGAGACGTCCGGTCAGATGCAGATAGCGGTCCACCATTTTCAAGCGCTCGTCGCGTTTGAACTCGGTGTCACGGGCACTCTCCAGATAGAGTTGTGCAAGATTCAATAACGCCGCGGCACAACCCGGGTCATACTCTATCGCCAAACCGAAATAGCGCATGGCCTGGGAGTATTTTGCCGCCATGTAATGCTTGATACCCAGGCGATTGACCTTCGCCGCCATCGCCTGATCCCTTTTTGCAAACCGCGCCTCCTCCCGCTTCGGCAGCGGCGGCTCTGGCTCGACCAGCGGGACCTTGTCTCCCGACAACAGCAGCTCCTCGCGCTCCAGGTTCAGCGGATGATCCAACTCACGGTTGCGCTGATCCGCCTCGCGATAGAGGCGATTGGACTCGTCGAGTTCGCCCAGATCGCGGCAGGTCTGGCTGCGCAGCAACGCGCTGCGAACCCGCAACTGCATATCGCGCGGGAAATTAAACTCGGCATTGTTCAGCAGACTGTCCAGCTCGTTGCGCAGTGTCACCTGTTTCCGTTCATCGCTGCTTTTCAGCTCCAAACGGCGGATATTGGCCAACCGCAGATAGGGCTCCGGGGAGCGATAGCAACTGCTGCGCCCCAACACGATGGAGCGCCGATAGGCATTTTCCGCCACGTCGAGCGCCTCGGTCTGGGTCGCAACCCGCCCCAGCTCCATCTGGCGGGGGATCCCGAGCGGCGACTTTGCCGCCGCCTGCTGCAACGCTTCCCGAGCCTCGAACAGGTTGCCGCGGCTTTCATGCACTTTGGCCAGCAGGTCGTAGGCGGCGATCAACAACGGATAACGCTCGACCAGCTCGACCAACAGCTCTTCGGCCTCCTCCAGCCGCTTCAGCCGGTACAACGCCTGAGCCATCAGCACCGCGGTGTCCTTGTCCTCGCCCTGCCAGTAGTGCTTTTCGAGTTCGTCGTAAGCCTGCTGCACCCGCCCCAGCTCCATCAGGCACTGCGCCCGCAGGCGCTGCGCCTGCTCATAACAGGGATCGCCGCGGGGAATGGCGGCACAATCCTCCACTGCCGACGGCAGATCCCCTATCTCGATCGCCTGCTCTATCGGATACAGGGTCTGTTTGCGGCGAATCAGTTGATCCAGCCTCAGCTTCAGCTCATCGATGGTGAAGGGTTTGGTCAGCAGGCCGTCGGGCCGAGAATCGATGGCATGGAGCACAACCTCCTGGGAGGCATCGGAGGTCATGAAAATCCAGCCCGCCGTTGGACGGATGTAGCCGCGGTAGCGGGCCTCCTCCAGCAGGCGCATGCCGGTCACCGCATCGCTGCTGTTGTGCCCGAGCAGGATGATGTCGAAGGACTCATCCCGGATCATCTCCAGCACCCTTTCGCTGACCGTCACCGCCCGCAGGTTCTGTACGCCAAGTTCGCGCAGCATATAAAAAATGGTCGAGCGCATGTTGCCGCTGCTATCGACCAGCAGAACGCTTTTATCCGCGTAATTGACTTTAGACGCTGCCAACTGCCCCGCCACTTCCGGTTATCCTTATGATTACACCACAGACCGTCGCGCGTTCCACGTACCTTCGCCCAGGTCCAGGATGCAGTATACCGAGAGTTGATCGAACGGAGAAAGGCGGGGAGCAGGCAAGAAAAAGCACCGGCGTCGGGTGAAAACGCTCGGTGCTAAAGACAGTTCTATGCTGTGATGTAAGAGTAACCCGCTGACGGATGGCAAGCACTGACCTGGATCAAAACTAGACCAACGCCTAAGAGGACAGGGCCGGCATTTCCCCTAGAATGGGACGAGATGGGAGTAAAACAGAACAATGACAACCGCCTATATCAGTCATCAGGACTGCAATCTTCACAATCTGGGTCCCGAACACCCGGAAAGCCCGGTCCGTTTGCACGCGATCCGGCGAGTGCTTGAACGCAGCGGCCTGATGCAGTTGCTCGACCAGCTCGACGCGGTCCCGGCGACGCCCGAACAGATTCGACTTGCACACGCCGACCTGCATCAAACCCGGCTGCAGATGAAATTGCCCAGCGAAGGGGTGGTCTATACCGACGAGGACACCGCGCTCTGCCCCGACTCGCTGCACGCGGCAGATCTCGCGGCGGGGGGCTCGATCCTGGCCACCGAGCGCGTGCTCAGCGGCGCCGCGCACAACGCATTCGTCGCGGTACGTCCCCCGGGACACCATGCCGAATTCAAGGCCGCAATGGGATTCTGTTTCTACAACAACGTCGCCATCGCCGCCTGCCATGCCCTGCAGGACTCCCGCATCCAGCGCGTCGCCATCCTCGACTTCGATGTGCACCACTGCAACGGCACTGTGGATATCTTCAAAGATCGTCCGGAGGTCCTGGTCTGTTCGACCTTCCAGCACCCCTACTACCCGGAACGTTACTCGGAGATCAATCGCCCCAATATCGTCAACTGTCCACTGAAGGCGTTCAGTCCACCGAGCGACTTCCGCACCGCGGTAGAACAGCAGTGGCTACCGGCGCTCTATCGTCACGAGCCTGACATCATCTTCATCTCAGCCGGCTTCGATGCTCATAAAGAGGACCCGATGGGCGATCTGAATCTGGAAGAGGAGGACTATCGCTGGGTAACGGAGCAGATAGTGGCGGCCGCCGATGCGCTGTGCCAGGGGCGCGTCGTCTCCGTGCTCGAAGGGGGTTATAACCCCATCTCGCTGGCCTTCAGCGTTCTGGCCCATATCGAAGTGCTGGCCGCCGCCTCCACGCCGGATAACTGATCGTCGACAAACAGACAAAAAAAGGGCTGCATCAGCAGCCCTTTTTTGATCTATCGCCGACCTCAGCCAACGAACTTGATCATGACCCCTGCCGCCACGGCAGAGCCGATAACGCCTGCGACGTTCGGTCCCATGGCATGCATCAGCAGGAAATTCTGCGGGTTGGCCTCCAGACCTATCTTGTTGGAGACACGGGCCGCCATCGGCACCGCCGATACCCCGGCCGAGCCGATCAGCGGGTTGATGGAGTCGCCGCCCGACAGCTTGTTCATCAACTTGGCCATCAACACGCCGGCCGCCGTACCGATACCGAAAGCGATAACCCCCAGCAGCAGGATACCCAGCGTCTGTACGTCGAGGAACTTGTCCGCACTGAGCTTGGAACCCACCGACAGACCGAGGAAGATCGTCACAATATTGATCAACGCGTTCTGCGCCGTATCGCTCAGACGATCCACCACGCCACATTCGCGCATCAGGTTACCGAAGCAGAACATCCCGAGCAGCGGTGCAGCATCCGGCAGCAGCAACGCCACCAGGATCAGCAACAGGATCGGGAAGAAGATCTTCTCGGTCTTCGACACGTGACGCAACTGATGCATCTTGATCTTGCGCTCGGCCTCGGTCGTCAGCAGACGCATGATCGGCGGCTGCAGACGCATGATCGGCGGCTGGATCAGCGGAACCAGCGCCATGTAGGAGTAGGCTGCCACGGCGATGGCCCCCAACAACTGCGGCGCCAGCAGGCTGGCCACGTAGATTGCCGTCGGACCGTCAGCCCCACCGATGATGCCGATAGCCGCAGCATCCTGGATGCTGAAGTCCATCAGGCCACTCATCGACAGCGCGACCGCACCGAGGATCGTCGCGAAGATACCGAACTGGGCTGCGGCGCCGAGGAACAGCGTCTTCGGGTTGGCCAGCAGCGGACCGAAGTCGGTCATCGCGCCGACCCCCATGAAGATCACCAGCGGTGCCGCACCGGAGGCGATGGCCACGAGGTAAAAATTGTACATCATGCCATTGTTGTAGCCGGCATCCGCCGCCACACCCGCCGCTGCCGCGTGCACGGTGGGCGCGGAGACATGATAGGCGTGCAGCAGCGCTTCGGGCTCAGGCGCGGTCCCCAGCACGCCGGCCAGTGCACTGAGCACCTCCGGCTTGGCGAAGTGGACCGCGTTTTCGACCGCCGACAACGCCAACCCCGCTTCCGGGATGTTGGCGAGGATGCCACCGAAGCCGATCGGCACCAGCAGCAGCGGCTCGAAGTTCTTCCGAATCGCCAGGTACAGCAACAGCAGACCGATCGCCATCATCAACAGCTGACCGGACGTGACGTTGTACAGCCCCGACGCGTGCCAAAGATCGAGTAGCTTATCCATTACTCAAACCACCCTATTCTGTCAGGCCAGCGTGACCAGCGAATCGCCCACCTGAACGGCGTCACCCTCTTTGACGTCCACAGAGACGATCTGGCCGGCGCGTGCCGCACGGACCTCGGTCTCCATCTTCATCGCTTCGAGGATTACCAGCACGTCGCCCTCCTGGACGGCCTGGCCAGTAGAGACCATCACCTTCCAGATGTTACCAGCCAGCGGCGCCGGTACCTCTTCACCGGCACCGGCAGCCACCGGAGCGGCTGCGGCAGCTGCCGGCGCAGCCGCCACATTGGTGATATCACCACCCTCGGCAACCTGGACCACGTAGCTCTGGCCGTTGACGGTGATGGTGTAAACTTCCGGACCGGATTTTTTCGGGGCTGCCATGGTTTTTATATCCTCAAGAGTCGGGGCGGGTTCGAATGCGTCGGGGTTACCGCGGTTTTCCAGGAATTTAAGGCCAATCTGCGGGAACAGCGCGTAGGTCAGGACATCATCGATCTCCCGCTCGCCCTGCTCGAGGCTGATCCCTTTTTCGCTGGCAAGCTGTTTCAGCTCGCCGACCAGTTTCTGCAATTCCGGCTGCAGCAGGTCGGCCGGCCGGCAGGTCACCGGCTCGTCGCCGGCAAGCACGCGCTGGCGCAGCTCTTCGTTGAACGGCGCCGGTGCCGCACCGTATTCGCCTTTCAGGACACCCTGAACCTCTTTGGAGATGGTTTTGTAACGCTCCCCCATCAGGACGTTGATCACCGCCTGGGTACCGACGATCTGCGAGGTCGGCGTTACCAGCGGGATAAAACCCAGATCTTCGCGGACACGCGGAATCTCGGCCAGTACTTCGTCGAACTTATCGGACGCGCCCTGCTCACGCAGCTGGCTTTCCATGTTGGTCAGCATGCCGCCCGGCACCTGGGCAACCAGGATGCGGGAGTCGGTACCCCGCAGCGAACCTTCGAACTTCGCGTATTTTTTGCGTACTTCGCGGAAGTAGGCCGCGATTTCCTCCAGGCGGTTCAGATCCAGCCCGGTATCGCGGTCGGTGCCGGCCAATGCCGCCACCACCGATTCTGTTGCGGTATGACCATAGGTCATCGACATCGAGGAGATCGCGGTATCGACGCGGTCGATACCCGCTTCCACGGCTTTCAGGATCGTCATGTCGGACAGGCCGGCCGTCGCATGCGCATGCAACTGCACTTCGAGCCCGGTCTGCGCCTTCAGGCGGGACACCAGATCGAACGCACCGTAAGGGGTCAGGATACCGGACATATCCTTGATCGCGATGGAATCGGCCCCCATATCCTCCAGCGTCTTGGCGTACTCGACCCACATCTCGACGGTGTGCACCGGACTGGTGGTGTAGGAGATCGTGCCCTGGGCGTGCTTACCGGTTCCCTTGACCGCCCTGATCGCGGTCTCCAGGTTACGCGGGTCGTTCATCGCGTCGAAGATACGGAACACATCGATACCGCTCTCGGCGGCGCGCTCAACGAACTTCTCCACGACATCGTCGGCGTAATGGCGGTAGCCGAGCAGGTTCTGACCGCGCAGCAGCATCTGCTGACGGGTATGGGGCATCGCCGCCTTCAACTCACGGATGCGCAGCCACGGATCTTCGCCCAGGTAGCGGATGCAGGAGTCGAACGTCGCGCCGCCCCAGCTCTCCAGGGACCAGTAGCCTACCTGATCGAGCTTCTCGGCGATCGGCAGCATATCGTCCAGTCGCATGCGTGTGGCAAACAGTGATTGATGCGCATCACGCAGTACGACGTCGGTAATTCCAAGTGCTTTCTTTGCGTCGGACATGGGGTTGGCCTTATCTCACTCTGTTATCGTTGTTGTGCGCTCTTACGAGCGATACTTATGGACAGCAGCCGTCATCACAGCGATCAACTGGTCGTTATTGGCGGCTGACGGCGATACAGCGGGACGGACCTTGGGGGCTTTCGGTGCCGGAGCGGGCTCGAACTTCATCACCAGCTTCGACATCAGACCGGTCACCGCGACCAGCAGTGTCAGAAAAACAAACACAAACCCCATTCCGAAGACCAGCAGGTTGAGGCCATCCGAGAGCAGATTATCCATCTGTGGGCGCTCCTGTTCTGTAGTTAACCCTTGAGTTCACCGGCAGCTTTTGGCTGAGGCTGTTGCGTAATAGAACACACAGTGACAACGGTGAACAGATGAATCGACCACGCGCTCCCGCCTGCTTTGTGACAGATCAGGTAAACAAACGTAATCGAGTGGCGCTATTCTATCCCACAGGGGGTAGGTAAAAGCAAGATTGTCGACAATGTGTAGTTTTTTTACAAAAATCGACGCATTTTGGGGTGGCAGAACGTTACCCCGGCAAGATACAAAAACGCCGCTCAGTTCTGAGCGGCGGGACGATAAACTCCGATATTGTCAGCACCCTGTTCGATCAGGTGCTGGGCGTGCATCTGACTCATCACGCCCTTCTCGCAATACAGCAGATAGTGCCGATTCTGCGGGAGCTCGGACAGCGCCGACTCCAGTTTATAGAAGGGTATTTTCAGGATCTCGACGCCCGGCAGATTGAGCGGCTTACGCTCCTGCTCCTGCGGTGCGCGAATGTCGACGATCACCTGCCCCGGCTCTACCCGGGTCAGCGCCTCAATTTCAGAATTGATATTGCGATTTTCCACTATCTCATCGATGCTGATCATCTCGACGGCGGCTACAGCACGCTCCAGCACCTCGAAATCGAACCCCTGCTCTTCACGCTCGACCCGCTCACGCTTTGCCGCCGTCGTCGGCCGGTCGGAGATCACCCCGCAAAACTCCGGCATCGCACTGGCCAGCTCGAACGCGCCGATCTTACGGGTCAGATCGATGATCTCGGGCTTATCCATGGTAATCAGCGGACGCAGCACCAGATGCTCGGCCGCGGCGTCGATCAGGCGCAGATTGGGCAGGGTCTGGCTCGATACCTGGGCGATGCTTTCGCCGGTTACCAGCGCCGGAATATCCATCCGGTCGGCGACCTTGTCCGCCGCACGCATCATCATCCGCTTCAGCACCACCCCCATGTGGGAGTGATCGATATTCTGCAGAATCTCGCCGACCACCTCTTCGAACGGCACCGTAACGAACTTGACCCGCGCCGAGGAGCCATAACGCCGCCACAGTTGCAGCGCGACCTGCTTGACGCCGATCTCGTGGGCATAACCGCCGAGGTTAAAAAACAGGAAGTGGGTCTTACAGCCGCGCCGCATCGTCATCCAGGAGGAGACCACCGAATCGAAACCGCCGGAGATCAACGACAGCACCGGTTCCTGGGTACCCAGCGGATACCCGCCAAGCCCCTGATGGATCGCGGTGATGATGAACAGGCTCTCATCGCGCACTTCGAGGTCGACCCAGACCTCCGGGTTATGCACATCGACGCCGGCCGCCTCGGTGTGTTGACGCAGGCCGCCGCCGACATAGCGTTCAAGCTCGATGGAGGTGAACTCATGCTTGCCGCTACGACGCACGCGCACCTTGAACGTCTTACCCGTCAGACGCTCGGCATAGGCCGCCCGCGTCAACTCATAGACGGCGTGGAAATCGCCCAGCGGATACTGCTCGACTTCGAGGAAGGTCTGGATGCCAGGCGTACAGGCCATGGCGTCCACCAGTTGCTCCCGGACCTGAGCCGTGCCGTCCTGATACTGCACCTCCAGCTTGTCCCAGAAACTGCTGACGCGCACGCTCGGCTCGATACGGGCCAGGATTATCTGCAGGTTGGTCTGTAAACGGGCGATGAGACGCTTGCGGACCGGACGACTCTTGATCGTGATCTCGGGGAACAGCTTGATGATGAATTTCATGATCGGCCTAAACAGAAAGGCATGAAAACCCAGGAACAGGGATTATAGCGAGGAAGTGGCGCGCCCGGCACGATTCGAACGTGCGACCGCCTGGTTCGTAGCCAGGTACTCTATCCAGCTGAGCTACGGGCGCTTTGCCAAAAATGTAAAACTGTCAGGAATGGCGCGCCCGAGAGGATTCGAACCTCTGACCGCCTGGTTCGTAGCCAGGTACTCTATCCAGCTGAGCTACGGGCGCAACACATAAAGCTTTGGAGCTAAAACCTGCAGATTCACTGCTGCTGTTGATCAATGGCGCGCCCGGCACGATTCGAACGTGCGACCGCCTGGTTCGTAGCCAGGTACTCTATCCAGCTGAGCTACGGGCGCTAAATGGCGGTGAGAGAGGGATTCGAACCCTCGATACCCAAGAGGTATACACCCTTAGCAGGGGTGCGCCTTCAGCCACTCGGCCATCTCACCTCAACAACGGCGCGAATAGTACCGGATTGATTTTCAAAATAAAAGAGCTAATTTGAAAATCTTACTCCTGACCTTCGGAATCCGTTTTTTCGCGCTGTATGCGCTGGTAGATCTCCTCGCGGTGAACAGACACATCTTTCGGGGCGTTGACGCCGATGCGGACCTGGTTACCCTTTACTCCCAATACCGTGATGGTGACATCATCACCAACCATCAGGGTCTCACCGACGCGGCGGGTAAGAATCAGCATTTTGGATCTCCTTAATTTCGTCCTGAGGGGTGCTGATCTGATTTTAATAGATATAAAATATATCAAAAAACCATCTATCAGGCGCCCCAAAACTCTCTTCTGAGGCACCCTAAGCGCTGTTTTTACGCAGCCGTTAAAAACTGCGCAGTTCACTAGCACTATAGCTCAGACCGGATAAAGCCGTTATTCGCAGACGGTATCGGCCTTATCCAGGTTGAATGCGGCATGAAGGGCGCGCACGGCCAACTCCATGTACTTCTCCGCGATAACCACTGAAACTTTGATTTCAGAGGTGGAGATCATCAGGATATTGATGTTTTCGGCCGCCAGCGTATCGAACATCTTCGATGCCACACCGGCGTGGGAACGCATGCCGACCCCGACAATGGAAACCTTGGCGATCTCCTTGTTGCCGACATACTCGCGCGCACCCAGCTCGGCAACGATCTGCTGCAGGATCTGGTAAGCCTTGTCGTAGTCGTTACGATGCACGGTAAAGGTGAAGTCGGTGGTTTTATCCGCGGCCACGTTCTGCACGATCATATCGACTTCAATATTCTGACGGCTGATCGGCCCGAGGATGCGGGACGCCACACCGGGCAGATCCGGTACGCCCTTAACGGTCAGCTTGGCCTCATCGCGGTTGAACGCTATACCGGAGATGATCGGTTTTTCCACGGTGTCTTCATCCTCTGTCGTGATCAGGGTGCCCGGGCCATCCTTGAAGCTGGACAGCACGCGTAGCGGAACTTTGTATTTGCCGGCAAACTCGACCGAACGGATCTGCAGTACTTTCGATCCGAGACTGGCCATCTCCAGCATCTCTTCAAATGTAATCTTCTCCAGCCGACAGGCGCTGGCGACAACGCGCGGATCGGTGGTGTAGACGCCATCCACATCAGTATAGATCTGGCACTCGTCGGCCTTCAGCGCCGCCGCCAGGGCGACCCCGGTGGTATCCGAACCGCCGCGGCCAAGCGTGGTGATATTGCCATCGGCATCGACGCCCTGGAACCCGGCCACGATCACTACCCGGCCCGCATCGAGGTCGGTGCGGATACGCTGGGTCTCGATATCCTGGATCCGCGCTTTACTATGCGCATTGTCGGTCAGGATACGGACCTGGCCACCGGTGTAGGAGCGCGCGTCGATACCGCGCTTCTTCAGTGCCATCGCCAGCAACGCGATGGTGACCTGCTCCCCGGTGGAGATCAGCACGTCCATCTCACGGCTGTCCGGGTGTTCCTGAATGTCCTTTGCCAGCGCGATCAGACGGTTAGTTTCGCCACTCATCGCCGATACCACGACGACGATATCGTGCCCCTGGGCACGGAAGGATTTCACCTTGTCCGCAACGGCCTCGATCCGCTCGACGGACCCAACCGACGTACCACCATATTTCTGAACGTATAACGCCATTTCTGCTGTTTCCTTCACGGGGCCGTCGCGGGGCCCCGCCTGTCTGTTAGAGAGGGCGCCGTTACAGCGCCGCTGCGACCAACTCCGGCACTGCCGCCAGCGCCGCCGGCATCGCCGCCACATCGCTGCCGCCGCCCTGCGCCATATCCGGCCGGCCACCGCCTTTACCGCCCAAACGGCTCGCCAGTTCGCGTACCAGATCCCCGGCCTTAACCTTGGCGGTCAGGTCGCTGGTGACACCGGCCGCCACGCTGACCTTGTCATCCTGCGCCGTCATCAGGATCACAACACCACTACCCAGCTTGTTCTTGAGCTGATCGATACTGTCCCTGAGCGCTTTCGGATCGACACCGTCGAGCTGGGCGGCCAGTACTTTTACTCCCGCCACTTCGACCACCTGGTTCAGCAGGTCGCCGCTCTGGGCCGATGCCAGTTTCTGCCCCAGCCGTTCGATCTCTTTCTCCAGCTGGCGGTTGCGCTCATTGAGACCGCGCACCTTGTCGATCAGCGAGTCGCGCGAGCCTTTGACCAACGCCGCCGCATCACCGATCACCGTTTCGCTGTCGCGGAACCAGCGCAGCGCGCCGGCACCGGTCACCGCTTCGATACGGCGCACCCCGGCGGCGATGCCGCTCTCGGAGATGATCTTCAGCAGGCCGATATCGCCGGTACGGCTGGCGTGGGTGCCGCCGCACAGCTCGATGGAGAAGCCATCGCCCATGGTCAGTACACGGACGACGGAATCATACTTTTCGCCGAACAGCGCCGCGGCCCCTTTCGCCTTGGCTTCGTCGATCGGCAAGATCTCGGTCTGCACTACGCTGTTGAGGCGGATCTGCTCGTTGACCAGATCTTCGACCTGCTGCAGCTCCGGTGCCGTCAGCGCCTCGAAATGGGAGAAGTCGAAACGCAGACGTTCGGCGTTCACCAGCGAGCCCTTCTGCTGTACATGCTCGCCCAGTACCTGGCGCAACGCCTCGTGCAACAGGTGCGTAGCCGAGTGGTTCAGTGCGGTAGCCTGGCGCTGAGCCTTATTGACCTCCGTCGCCACCCGGTCGCCGACGCTGAGCACGCCTTCAACGACGGCGCCCTGGTGCAGATGCGCCTTGCCCTCTTTGCTACAGTCGCTCACCGCGAACTGGCCGCGATCCCAGCGCAGGGTACCGCTGTCGCCCACCTGACCGCCGGACTCGGCGTAGAAGGCCGTATTCTCCAGCACCACGATGCCCGACTCGCCGGCCGACAGCTGGCCGACGCTCTCCCCTTCCCGGAACAGGGCCACGACAACTGCGCTATCTTCCAGCGCTTCGTAGCCGGTGAAACGGGTCACGCTGTCGATCTGGATACGGTCGTTGTAGTCGACGGAGAACTGGCCGGAGGCACGGGCGCGCTGACGCTGCTGCTCCATCTCCGCCTCGAAGCCATCCATATCCAGGCTCAAGCCATGTTCGCGCGCCACATCGGCGGTCAGGTCCACCGGGAAGCCGTAGGTGTCATACAGACGGAACACGGTCTCACCGGACAGCACCTTGCCCTCCAGCTCGGCGATCGCCTGCTCGAGCAGCGCCATGCCGTTTTCCAGCGTCCTGGCGAACTGCTGCTCCTCTTTCAACAGCACACGTTCCACCTGCTCCTGGGCCGCCACCAGCTCCGGATAGGCATTACCCATCTCCTTGACCAACGGCGCCACCAGCTTGTGGAAGAACGGCTCATGGGCTCCGAGCTTGTTACCGTGACGGATGGCACGGCGCATGATACGCCGCAGCACATAGCCGCGCCCCTCGTTGGAAGGCAGTACGCCATCGGTGATCAGGAAGGCGCAGGAGCGGATATGGTCGGCGATCACGCGCAGTGACTTGATCGTCGTATCCTGTACGCCCAGCAGTTGAGCCGCGGCGTTGAGCAGGTTCTGGAACAGGTCGATCTCGTAGTTGCTATGAACGCCCTGCATCACCGCGGCGATCCGCTCCAGCCCCATCCCGGTATCGATGGAGGGGCGCGCCAGCGGCGTCATCTCGCCATCGGCGGAACGGTTGTACTGCATGAAAACGATGTTCCAGATCTCGATATAGCGATCGCCATCTTCGTCCGGGCTGCCCGGAGGACCGCCGGCCACATCCGCTCCATGGTCGAAGAAGATCTCGGAGCAGGGACCGCAGGGGCCGGTATCGCCCATGGCCCAGAAGTTGTCTTCATCGAGCTTGGAGAAGCGTTCCGGATCGGCGCCGATCTCCTCTTTCCAGATCTTTTCCGCCTCGTCATCGCTGTGATGCACGGTGACCCACAGGCGTTCCTTCGGCAGCCCAAGTACTTCGGTCAGGAAGGTCCAGGCGAATCGGATCGCATCGCGCTTGAAGTAGTCGCCGAAGCTGAAGTTGCCCAGCATTTCGAAGAAGGTGTGATGACGCGCGGTATATCCGACGTTTTCCAGGTCGTTGTGCTTACCGCCCGCACGGACGCAGCGCTGCGCCGTGGTCGCGCGGCTGTAGCTGCGCTTGTCGGTTCCCAGGAAAACATCCTTGAACTGCACCATACCGGCGTTGGTAAACAGCAGCGTGGCGTCATTGCCCGGTACCAGCGGACTGGAGGGCACGATCTCGTGTCCCTGAGCTTTGAAATAGTCCAGAAAAGCCTGGCGAATCTCGGCACTCGTCATGTATTTCATTTCAATCAACCGTTTCCTGGTTACCTGTTTAGCTGCTGGTTCCGCCGCTATCGCCCGCCGTCAGTATCGGTTGTTTCCGGAGCCCTCGAAGAGGGCTCATCGACCCGCATCGGCCGGCAGCTGCAGCGCAAAGACCACGCCAAATTACCGCGAAAAAATGGCGGAGTAGTATATAACGTGTGTAAATTTTGTTCGAATGTTTTTACGGCGGGCGGAACTTTGCAGACATATTGCACTGCAAGCCTTACTCATCCGCATCCAGCGCGTCGCGTTCCTGCGCACAGTCCAACGCGTAATTCAGCTCATCGTAGGAGAAGCCGCGCCCCTGCAGATGCCGGGCACGGCGGCTACGCTCCTTGAAATCCACCGCCGGCGTGGCACCGAACCTCTTGCACGCATAGCCACGTGCCAGGGCAAACCAGTCCACCTCCAGTGCCTCCAGCGCCTGCTGAATCAGATCGGACGCTATCCCCTTCTGCTGCAGATCGTACTTGACCCGGTATTCGCCGTAGCCCTGTGCAACCCGCTGCCGCGCCAGCATCGTAGCGCAGCGCAGATCGCTCTGCAGACCCTGTTCCGCGAGCCGCTCCAGGACCGTCTCCAGTAACTGGGGATCGTCTACCCGGCCGCCCAGCTTACGCCTCAACTCCTGCCCCGAATACTCACGCCGCGCCAGCAACTCCACCGCGGCATTCAGGATCTCACGTTCGTTTTCCAGTGCCGCGGCAGCACGCTCCCGTCCCCGCATCATCTTCCCACCTTCAGAACCAGAACGAGAAAAGGCCCGTTAAGGGCCTTTTCAACTCACCAAGTATAGTGCTTAGAACTCAAGCTCGGCATTCTTATCGGCGTCGTTGGCGACGGCCGCTTCCTTCGCCTTGGGAACGTTCAGCAGTTGCTCTCGAATCGCCGCTTCGACCTCCTCTGCGATCTCCGGATGCTCCTCGAGATACTTGGCCGCATTCGCCTTACCCTGGCCGATCTTGTCGCCATTATAGGCGTACCAGGCGCCGGACTTATCGATCAGCTTCTGCTGCACCCCGAGATCGATCACCTCACCCATATGGTAGATCCCGGCGCCATAGAGGATCTGGAAATCGGCCTGGCGGAACGGCGGCGATACCTTGTTTTTCACGACCTTGACGCGGGTTTCGTTACCGATCACCTCATCGCCCTGCTTCACGGCACCGGTACGGCGGATATCCAGGCGCACAGAGGCATAAAACTTCAGCGCATTACCGCCGGTGGTCGTCTCGGGGTTACCGAACATGACCCCGATCTTCATGCGGATCTGGTTGATGAACACCAGCAGGCAGTTGGCCTGCTTGACGCTACCGGTCAGTTTACGCAGCGCCTGGGACATCAACCGGGCCTGCAGACCGACATGGGAATCGCCCATCTCGCCCTCGATCTCCGCCTTCGGCACCAGTGCCGCCACCGAGTCGACGATGATCACATCGACCGCACCGGAGCGCACCAGCATATCGGTGATCTCCAGCGCCTGCTCCCCGGTATCGGGCTGGGACACCAGCAGCGAGTCCACATCGACGCCGAGTTTTTCGGCATAGATCGGATCCAGCGCATGCTCGGCGTCGACGAATGCGCAGGTCTTGCCCTGCTTCTGCGCTTCCGCGATCACCTGCAGCGTCAGCGTGGTCTTACCGGATGACTCCGGACCGTAGATCTCCACCACACGACCGAAGGGCAGACCGCCGATCCCCAGCGCGATATCCAGCCCCAGAGAGCCAGTCGAAACAGCCGGGATCGCCTCGCGCGGCTGGTCGCCCATACGCATGACCGCCCCCTTGCCGAACTGACGTTCAATCTGCGACAGTGCCGCATCAAGCGCTTTCTTTCTGTTCTCGTCCATCTCTCAGCCCTTAAACCTTTAGTCGTGATCGTTCTGTGATAGTCTCGGCCCTTATCCACACCCACCGCGGTGAGATCGCCGACGCCCGGACAGGATCAAATACTGTATAACTGAACAGTATTATTCCAGATCGTTCCGGGAATGCAAGTCACTTGGATTAAGCCGTTCGAAATCCGTCGCCGGCCCGGGCCTGTTAAACCAGGTAGGCGATAACCCCGTCGAGCGCCTGCTCCACCGCCTGTCGCCGCACCGCTTCGCGATCGCCCTGAAACAGGCTGAGGCAGCTCACCGTCGTACCGCCCCGAACCGCCCAGGCGAACCACACCGTGCCGACCGGCTTCTCATCGCTACCGCCGGCCGGTCCAGCCACGCCGCTGATCGAGACCGCGATGTCGGCGCCGCTCTGGCGCAACGCGCCTTCGGCCATCTCGATCACCGTGGCCTCACTGACGGCACCGTGCCGCTGTTTGGCGGCATTGGAATAGGTGACGAAACCGCAATCGAACCAGGCCGAACTGCCGGCGATCGCAGTGACCGCCTGGGCCACCCAGCCCCCGGTACAGGATTCCGCCGTCACCATCACCCGCTGCCGCTGCAGTAACTCGCGCCCCACCCGCGCGGCCAGTTGTTCCAAATGCCTCTCGCCCATCGGCTCCCCCCCTGTCCCTAACCGGTTTTCCAAGCTCCCGCGCTACTTTTTGCGCTACTTTCCACGCGACTTTCTGCGCGACTTTCTGCGCGACTTTCACCTTAGCGCACCTTAGCGCACCTTGACGCACCTAGGTTCACCTTGGCGTTCGCAGCCCCGCGATCTTCGCGTAGAATGTTGACTCTTCGCAACCTGGCCGGCACGAGTGCGCCGCCAGCATCAGCATTCCGACCAAGCAGATAGAACAGCCACGCTCATGACCGCCGACCAGCACAATTCGCTCGCCAACCATACCCCGATGATGCAGCAATACCTGAAGATCAAGGCGCAGCATCCGGAACAGCTGCTGTTCTACCGCATGGGCGACTTCTACGAGCTGTTTTA
>QKGH01000288.1 GCA_003250495.1 Marinobacterium sp. | reverse complement strand
CCATAGCGTCTGCCAATCGGCGCCATAGCGACAACTCATTTCCTTCAAAAATTGACACCGTTACATTAGGTATGTCTAATTTAGAAACAGAACAACAAGGAGATACTCCATGGAAACTATCAGCCCAGGCAACATCGGCCTGCCACGTCTGAACGAACGGGCCCCCGACTTCAAGGCACCCACCACCGACGGTGTAAAATCCCTCGACGATTACAAGGGCAAGTGGCTGGTACTGTTCTCGCACCCGGCCGACTTCACCCCGGTCTGCACCACCGAGTTCATGGCATTCGCAAAGCTGGCGCCTGAATTCAACAAACGCAACTGCGAGCTGTTGGGTCTGTCGATCGACAGCCATCATTCGCACATCGCCTGGATGCGTAACATCAAAGAGAAGTTCGGCGTGGAGATTCCCTTCCCGATCATCGCCGACCTGAAGATGGAGGTCGCCAGAGCCTACGGCATGATCCATCCGGGCGCCGCCGACACCTCCGCCGTACGCGCGACCTTCCTGATCGATCCGAACGGCACCCTGCGGGCGATGGTCTACTATCCGATGAGCAACGGTCGTTCGGTCGCCGAGTTCCTGCGCCTGCTTGACGCCCTGCAGACCAGCGACGACCATGGTGTAGCGACGCCGGAGGGATGGACTCCGGGCGACCGCGTCATCGTTCCGCCCGCCGCCACGGCGGCCGGCGCCGATGCGCGGATGACGTCAGGCGACTATGAGTGCACCGACTTCTACTTCTGCACCAAGACGCTCTGATCTCCCCAATAAACCGCGGTTACCACGCCCAAACCGCGGTTTCCCGTCGCCGCCTCTAACGGCGACGGTTTTTAGTTTGGGCCCAAGCGTTATCACCTTGCACCGGGACAAGAGACATGAGTTCGCAACCAGCCATAGAAGCCTTCTTCGACCCCGCCACCTTCACCTACAGTTATGTCGTCGCCGATCCCGAGAGCGGACGCTGTGCGCTGATCGACTCAGTGCTCGATTACGATGCCGCCTCCGGCCGCACCTCCACCGCCAGTGCCGACCGCATCATCGCCTATGTGCGCGCGCAGGGGCTGGAGGTGGAGTGGATACTGGAAACCCATGTGCATGCCGATCATCTGAGCGCTGCGCCCTACCTTAAGCAGGCCTTGGGCGGCAAACTGGCCATCGGCGATCGTATCACCACGGTGCAGTCCACCTTCGGCAAACTGTTCAACGCCGGGAGCGACTTTGCCAGCGACGGGCGCCAGTTCGATCATCTGTTCCAGGACGACGAGACCTTCGCTATCGGGCAGCTCCAGGCGCGGGCGCTGCACACCCCGGGACATACCCCGGCCTGCATGACCTACCTGATCGCGGATGCCGCTTTCGTCGGCGATACGCTGTTCATGCCCGACTACGGCACCGCCCGCTGCGACTTCCCCGGCGGCGACGCGCGTACCCTGTATCGCTCGATCCACAGGCTGCTCTCGCTGCCCGACGCAACCCGCCTGTTCATGTGCCATGACTATAAGGCCGAGGGGCGCGACGAGTTCCTGTATCTGACCTCCGTTGGCGAACAGCGCCAGCGTAACATCCATATCCACGAGGGGATCAGCGAGGAGGAATTCGTGCAGATGCGTACCGAGCGCGATGCCACCCTGTCGATGCCGACACTGATTTTGCCCTCGGTACAGATCAACATGCGTGCCGGCGAACTGCCCCCGGCGGAAGATAACGGCACCCGTTACCTGAAGATTCCGCTGAACGTGCTGTAAACCTGTCAACCCGCCCATCGGACATGGGTAATGCTTATAGCCAAGCCAGGAGAAAAATAGATGAAAAACGCTCTCGATCTGGTCGCCGCGGCGAAACAACAGATTCAGGAGATCAGTGTCGCCGATGCTGAGCGGACGATTCCCGAAGCGGATGTGATTATCGATGTCCGCGAACCGGACGAATACCAGGCTGGCCACCTGCCCGGCGCCGTCAACATCCCGCGCGGCCTGCTCGAGTTCAAACTCAGCGGCGACGAAGCCCTCAGCGCCCGCGACCTCAATATCATCCTCTACTGCAAGACCAGCGGTCGCGCGGCACTGGCGGCGCAGAGCCTCAAGCAGATGGGCTACCTCCATGTTCACTCGATCACCGGCGGTTTCGATGCCTGGCACGCCGAAGGTAAAACCGTAGTAACGCCGACACTGCCAGCCTTCGAATAAGCCTCTCCAGGCCTCTTCGGCGGCAGGACAGACCGCAGCGCCCGGCTCCGGCCGGGCCTCTCCCCGCTTCCCCCGTTAAGCTCACGCCCCTCCCCCCATGGCACGGCATAACCTGCCGCAGCGTCATGAACAGGAAACCGGTCATCTCCCCACCCCGCACTTCAGAGCGCGGGAATTGCGGGTTGAGGGCGATCCTTTTAATACTCATATGATATATTGCATATAAAATACGTTATTAAAACGCGACGGATATCGTTCGTAGTTCCCGGTACAGGAGTGTGATCCGTTGCCAGAGAGCCAGATTGAATGTTGCCGGACCCGGGTCATCTCCCTCTCCGTCATCGCTATCCTCGTCACCGGTACACTGATCGGGCTGGCCAGTGTCTTACCCCACTACTTTGCCTCCAAGCAGAACCTGGAGCAGTTCAACGCCCTGCACGCCCAGGCCATCGCCAGCGCCATCGACAGCGAGATGTCGCGCTATCTGGATATCTCCCGGCAGATCGCCAGCCGTAGCGAGATCCGCAAGCGCCTGGAGCAATATGCCGCAGGCACCCTCGATTACCAGGCACTGGTCGATTACAGCGGTCCCCGCCTGACCGAAGCGATCCGCGATATCCCCGATCTGGTCGCCGCCACGCGCCTGGGACCGGCCCGGGAGACAATCTTTACCCACGGTGCCCAAATCGCCAGCGATCCGCTGCCCGGAACCCGCCTGCGCCTCTTCGCGGCCACGCTCGGCGCGCAGGAGCGCTGGTTGCTGCAGGCCAACACCAGGCTCTATGCCGAGGATGGTAAACGCGCCATCGGCACCGACCTGCTCTATTTCACCGCCACCGAGCTGAATCGACAGCTTGGCATGTCGAGCCAGTTCGGGACCGACGCGAAGCTCTACCTGCTGGACCGGCACGCCGCCCGCTTACTGGCGTCCGATGGAGAGTCGCTACACCCGCAACCGCTCCCCGCCGCCCTGGCCGAACGCCTGCCAGCGGATGAGCCCGGCACCGCGCCCAGCGTGCTGTACTACCGCACCATGCAGGGCCCACGCGTGGTGTTCTATAAAGCGCTGGAGCGGTTCGATGGCGCCCTGCTGCTGGAGATCCCGGAGGCGGTCCTCTACGCGCCGGCCCTGCGCGACCTGCTCAGGATCAGCCTGCTGACGCTGCTGATGATGCTGTTGGCCTCACTGTTGACCCGACACGCACTGAAGCCCCTGATCGACCGGCTCATCGCCCAAGCCCGCAAGATCCAGGAGTCGAACGCCGAGCTGCAACTGGCCGCCAGTGTGTTCGAGAGCACGCAGGAGGGGATCGTCATCACCGACTTCGAGCTGAAGATATTGCGCATCAACGAGGCGTTCAGCGAGATCCTCGGCTACGACGCGCGCACCGTGGTCGGCAAACCGCTGAGCACGCTGTTCGAGGCGAAGTACCGCGCTGCAGGTACTCTGGAAGCGATCTTCGAACGCCTCGAGCGGGAGGATGCCTGGCAAGGCGAGATCTGGTACCACCACCCCAACGACGGCGAGATACCGGCGCTGCAGACGATCAGTGCCGTCCGCGATCCGGCGCACCGGATCGTGCGCCTGATCCATATTTTCAACGATATTTCGGAACATAAGGCGAGCGAGCAGCGCATGCAGCGCCTGGCACATTTCGACGCCCTGACCGGACTTGCCAACCGCGCCACCCTGCAACAGCGCATCGGCGCGGCCCTGGTCGAGGCGCGTAACAACGGGGAGTCCCTGGCCCTGCTATTCCTCGACCTGGACAAATTCAAGCCGGTCAACGATAGCCTCGGACACGGCGTCGGCGATGAGGTCCTGAAAGCGGTGGCACGCCGTATCGCGAACACCGTCCGCGACAGCGATCTGATCGGGCGCCTGGGCGGCGACGAGTTTCTGCTGCTGTTGAACGGGGCCCACCCGAGAGACTATGCTGGTGTCGTGGCGCAGAAGCTGATCGACCAGTTATCTCAACCGTTCCAGATCGGAGAGCACCGGATCCAGATCGGCGCCTCCGTCGGGATCGCGCTGTTTCCGGAGGATGCCGACAGCGTCGAAGAGCTGATCCACCGGGCCGACGAGGCGATGTACCACTCGAAACGCTCCGAGCGTATCAGATATCACTACTGCTCAAGCAACTGAGACGGAGACGGAGATGAAACTGTTCAGCTGCAACGAGTGCGGGCAGCTGCTTTATTTTGAAAATATCGTTTGTACCCATTGCCACGCAACACTAGGCTTTTTACCCAGTTCCTTGACACTGGCCGCGCTGCAGCCCTGCGCCAACGGCCTCTGGCAGGTGATCGGCGATAGCAGCGGCCCATACTGGAAGCAGTGCAAAAACTATTCTGAACATGCGGTCTGCAACTGGATGGTAGACGCATCCTCACCCGAAGAGTTTTGCTTGGCTTGCCGGTTGGACCGCACCATTCCCGACCTCAGTCGCCCCAACAACGGGATACTGTGGCAGAAGTTGGAAACCGAGAAACGGCGCCTAATCTACTCGCTACAGCGATTAGGGCTACCGATCCAGCCGGCCAGGGATGATCCCGACGGGCTGGCTTTCGACTTCCTTGCGGATCAACCCAGCTTTAACGAGCGCGGACGCGTATTGACCGGGCATAAGAGCGGTATTATCACGATCAATATAGCCGAAGCCGATCCGGTTGTGCGTGAACAAATGCGTTACCAGATGGCGGAACCCTACCGAACGGTACTCGGCCACCTACGTCACGAATCCGGCCACTACTACTGGGATCGGCTCATCCGCAACAGTCATCTGCTAGGCGGCTGGCGGGCAGTGTTCGGCAATGAAGCCCAGGATTACACCCAGGCACTTGAAGCACACTATATCAATGGCCCCTGTGCCGACTGGTCGGCACGTTATATCAGCGCCTATGCCAGCAGCCATCCTTGGGAAGACTGGGCGGAAACCTGGGCGCACTATCTACATATTGTCGATACTCTGGAAACCGCTCACCAGTTCGGGCTGCGTACCCATCCTCTGGCGGGAAACAACGACAACCTGTCTCTGGCCGACTCCAGCGATGCCTATGACGAACCGACCTTCGAACACCTCTTCAATCACTGGTTGCCACTGGCTATCGCCCTGAACAGCCTTAATCGCAGTATGGGGCATGAACCGGTTTACCCATTCGTACTGACTGAAACGGTGAAAAACAAACTCTCATTCGTCCACCGTTGCGTTCATTCATCCCTCTGACGCCGGCCCGCATACACTTGTCGGAACGTCATCGGACGACTTCTCCAGTTCGGCACCCAGGTGCAAATAAAAGCGGCGCCCTAAGGCGCCGCTTACATAGGTTACCGTGTACCCGCTACTTAGAAGATATCGCGATCGCGTGCCGTGAAGTAGAGCTTCGCCTCCTCTGCACGTACCAGTAACCCGGTCTCCTCATCGAACACCAGTGCATCAGTCGAGCCACTGAAACGACGTTTGCCCAGGCCATGGCCGGCAAAGGGATCGCTGGCCGGAGCTGACGTATCGGTGCTGGCGTCGTCCGATGCGGTTAGCGTCGAGTCGCTGTCCACGGTCGTCGCACTGCCGATCTCGATCCGG
>QKGH01000175.1 GCA_003250495.1 Marinobacterium sp. | reverse complement strand
ACGCCGGAAACCGGCGTCGACTCGATCGCCGTCAGCTACGCCCTGCTGGGACCGGTGATGGCCGTGGTCCGCCCACTGGCGGCGCTGTTCAGTGCGATCGGCACCGGCCTGCTGGTGCTGCTGGCGGCGGGCAGCCCGGTAGCGGCCCGCACCGAGGCCGTGAGCGCTTGCTGCGGCGGAGGCTGCCGCACCGACAAAAGCACCAGCGCCAGTAAGAGCGACGACAACTGCTGTTCCAGCACCTGTGCCGATGCTGCCGTGGACAGCTCTACCGACTCTTGCACTGATTCCTGTGGCGACTCCTGTGCCGATGCCTGTACCAGCGCCTGCGGTTGCGATGGGGAGAGCGAACAGGAGGGTAGCGAGCCCCGTGGCTGGCGTGCCGGCTACGACGCGCTGACCGACCTGCTCGACGATATCAAACGCTGGCTGCTGTTCGGACTGGTGCTGGCCGCGCTGTTCGGCAGCCTGGTGGAGCCGGCCACGCTGACCGAGTATGGCAGCGGCATCGGCGCCATGTTGCTGATGCTGGTGGTCAGCCTGCCGCTGTATATCTGCGCCACCGCCTCCACGCCGATCGCCGCGGTCATGCTGGCGGCCGGGCTCTCCCCCGGCGCCGTGCTGGTGTTCATGCTGGTGGGACCGGCGACCAATATCGGCGCCATCGGCCTGCTGGTGAAGGAGCTGGGGGCCAGGGTCGTCGCGCTCTACCTGGGCGGCATAGTGGTCAGCGCCATTATCCTCGGCCTGGCTTTGAACCAGCTGTTCAGCACCGCCGAGCTGCAGCTGCCGGCGCCCGGCGTCGCCGCCGGCGGCCTGTTCTGGCTGCAGCTGCTGGCGGCGCTGCTGCTGACCCTGCTGATGATCCGGCCGCTGCGCGAACGCCTGCTGCCGGTGGCGAAATGCACCGAATCGAGCTGCTGCGGCAGCTGTCACTGAACCGCTGCGGTGATTCAATCGATAACCTACCGACAAGAGAGAACACTGTGCTGAACCTGTTTCGCAAGGCGCGCCAGCGTCTGCTGATCGACGCGCTGCAGAACGGCGACCTGGAACGGCTCACCAAACTGGCCCGCAAGATCGACGCCGCAACGCTGCGCGGCGAACTGCACGAGGGGATGAATGGGATCGAGCTGAGCATCTTCAGCGCCCAGCCCAAGTCGCTGCAGTGGGTATTGCGCCTGTGGCCCGCCGCCAACGAGTCCACACGCAACGCCGAACCCTATAGTCTGTTGGCCCTGAGCCAGCCCCAGCAGAGCCTGGGGTTGCTAACCGTGCTGCTGCAGGCCGGCGGTGACCCCAACCGGATCCACGACCGACGCTCACTGCTGCACTGGTGTTTCGAGCTGTGCGCCCCGGAACAGCTGATGCTGCACCTGAGCCGGCTGATCGAATATGGCGCCCAGATAGATGACGAGACGCTGCTGCCGCGCGCCCTGCAGCTGGGCACTTCCTGATCAACTCCGGCGCACCGCTGCCGGAAGCGCTGGACGCAACCGGTCTGGACCCGGCGCTGCTGGCCTACGCCCGGCGCTGCCTTGATGACAAACGGATCCGCGAGATGATGCTCGGACGCTAAGCCGCCGCCGGGTTGTTCCCTTCAGCTTCAGCGGGTCCTCCTGTCGGCGCGAGATCGAACTCGGCCGTTAGCGCCACTCGATCGCCGGACAACGATCCATCACCACGCTGAGTCCCGCCGCCTGCGCCCGCTGTGCGGCGGCGTTATCGATGACGTCGAGTTGCAGCCACACCGCTTTGGCACCTGCGGCGATCGCCTCGTCGACCACCGCCCCGGCCTGGGCCGAGTTGCGGAAGATGTCGACCATATCGATCGGCTCGTCGATATCGGCTAGACTCGCGACCACCCGCTGTCCCTGCAGCATCTGCCCGGCCAACTGCGGGTTGACCGGAATCACCCGGTAACCGGCGGCGAGCAGAAACCGCATCACTCCGTAGCTGGGCCGCTGCGGCTTGTCGCTGGCACCGACCAGGGCGATCACCCGGGCCTCGCGCCGCAGTTTGTCGATGGTTTGGATATCGGCATAGTTCATCGGCTCACCTCATGCTGCTATTCGGGATGGTCAAAAACGCTAGTGCGATCCTGCCCGACCGGCGCACACCGGGCAAGCCCGGTCGCGGCGCAGACGCAGGCTGCGCCACTCCATGCGCCGCCCATCCAGCAGCAGCAGGCGTCCGGTCAACGGCTCGCCGATACCGGCCAGCAGTTTCAGCGCTTCGGCGGCCTGCATCGCGCCGATGATCCCTACCAGCGGCGCAAAGACCCCGGACTCGGAGCAGGAGAGCTGCTCCTCTTCGCCCTCGCGGTACAGGCACTGGTAGCAGGGCGACTCGGCCTGGCGCGGGTCGAATACGCTGATCTGACCGTCGAAGCGGATCGCGGCACCGGACACCAGCGGCGTACCGGCGGCGAAACAGGCGCGGTTCAGGGCAAAGCGGGTGGCGAAGTTGTCGCTGCAGTCGAGCACCAGATCGGCCGCCGCGACCTGTTCTCGCAGTGCATCGCCCTCCAGCCGCTGAGCCAGGGTATCGATGCGGATCTCCGGGTTCAGTGCCGCCAGGGTCTGGCGCGCCGACTCCACCTTGGGCTGGCCGACCCGCTCGCTGTTGTGCACGATCTGGCGCTGCAGATTGGTCAGATCGACGCTATCGTCATCCACCAGTACCAGATGACCGACCCCGGCCGACGCCAGGTAGATAGACGCCGGGCTGCCGAGGCCGCCGAGACCGACGATCAGCACCCGGCTGTCGAGCCAGCGCTGCTGGCCGTCGATATCCACCTCCGGCAGCATGATCTGTCGGCTGTACCGCAACAGCTGAGCGTCGTTCATCATCCCGTTAATCCTCTTCACCCAACCAGCGCGCCTGCGTCACCCGCGGTTGCCCGCCCAGATCGTGCAGGGTCGAGAGCTGAGCATAACCCAGCCCGGCCAGCAGCACCTGCACCGCCGGGGCCTGGTCGTAACCGTGTTCGAACAGCAGCCAGCCGCTGGGCAGCAGCTGGCGGCGCGCCTGCTCGGCGATGGTGCGGATATCGGCCAGCCCGGCCTCCTCGGCCACCAGCGCCGAGCGCGGTTCGAAACGCAGGTCGCCCTGCACCAGGTGCGGATCCTGCGGATCGATATAGGGGGGGTTGGAGACGATCATATCGAAGGGGCCCTGCAACGGCTCCAGCCAGCTGCCGTGCAGCACCTGCACATTGGGGATCTGCAGCCGCGCGCAGTTGCGTCGTGCCAGTGCCACCGCCGCCTCGACCCGCTCGCTGGCCTGCAGTTGCCAGTGCGGCCGTTCGCTGGCCAGGGCCAGGGCGATGGCACCGGTCCCGGTGCCCAGGTCGGCCACCCGGTAGTCGCCATCGGGCAGCAGCGCCAGTGCCGCCTCCACCAGCGTCTCGGTGTCGGGGCGCGGGATCAGGGTATCGGCGCTGACCTCCAGCGTCAGGGTCCAGAAATCGCGGAAACCGGTCAGGTGCGCCACCGGTTCGCCCGCCACACGGCGCGCCAACAATTCCAGGAAGCGTTGCTGTTGCGCGGGATCGAGCGTGCGCTCCGGCCAGGTGAACAGGTAGCTGCGCGGTTTGCCCAGCACCTCGCACAGCAGCAGTTCGGTATCGAGCCTGGCGGTGTCGCTGGCGATCGTTGCCTGGCCGCGGGCCAGGGCGCCGGCAATACTGAGCGGCGCCTCAGCTGTCATCGGCGAGCGCCCCGAGCTGCTCGGCTTGGTACTCCTGCAGCAGCGGCTCGATCACCGCGCCGAGTTCGCCCTGCATCACCTCGGACAGCTTATACAGCGTCAGGTTGATGCGGTGGTCGGTGACCCGGCCCTGGGGGAAGTTGTAGGTGCGAATACGCTCCGAGCGGTCGCCGGAGCCGACCAGGCTCTTGCGGGTGCTGGACTGCTCGGCATGCGCACGATCCAGTTCCGCCTGCTGCAGCCGCGACACCAGCCATGCCATCGCCTTGGCGCGGTTCTTGTGCTGCGAGCGCTCCTCCTGGCATTCGACGACGACGCCGGTCGGAATATGGGTGATACGGATCGCCGAATCGGTCTTGTTGATATGCTGACCGCCGGCGCCCGAGGCACGGAAGGTGTCGACGCGCAGGTCGGCCTTGTTGATCTCGATCGCCGCCGCTTCGTCCATCTCCGGCATCACCGCCACGGTGCAGGCCGAGGTGTGGATACGCCCCTGCGACTCGGTCTCCGGCACCCGCTGCACGCGGTGCGCGCCGGACTCGAACTTCAGCTTGGAGTAGACCCTGTCGCCGTAGACCCGGGTGATGATCTCCTTGTAGCCGCCATGCTCGCCATCGCTGGCGCTGATGACCTCGATCCGCCAGCCCTGCTGCTCGGCATAGCGCGAGTACATGCGGAACAGGTCGCCGGCGAAGATCGCCGCCTCGTCACCGCCGGTACCGGCACGGATCTCGAGAAACACGTTGCGCCCGTCATTGGGATCTTTCGGCAGCAGTTGAATCTGCAGCTGCGCCTCGAGCTCGGCCGAGCGCTCGCGGGCCGCCTCGATCTCGTCGCGTGCCAACTCGCGCAGCTCAGGATCGGTATCCTCCAGCATCAGCCGGGCTTCGGCCAGGTCGTCCTGGGCCTGACGCCAGGCGCCGAAACTGCCCACCACATCCTCGAGCTCGGCATATTCGCGCGAGTAATCGCGGAAGCGTTTCTGGTCGGCGATCACCTCCGCCTCGCTGAGCAGCGCGGAGAGCTCCTCGTAACGATCGGCGAGTTTTTCCAGTTTGAGCTGTATCGATTCTTTCATAGCGGCTGCTTGTCGCTGCCCTGCAGCTGATAAAGTTCATGCACCAGCGCCAGCAGGTCGGAGCGTCCCTCCGCCGAGGCCTTGCGCAGCGACACCGTGGGCTGATGCAACATCTTGTTGGTGATGCCGCGCGCCAGCTGGCGCACCACCTCTTCGGCCGACTTGCCGGTTTCGAGCTGGTGCAGCGCGCGCGCCAGCTCGTGCTCGGCGATCGCCTGCCCCTGGCGGCGCAGCGCGGTCAGCGTGTCGACCGCCGCCAGCTCGCGCAACTGGTTGAAGAATGCATGGGCACCGGCCTCGATGATCTGCTCCGCCTCGGCGGCGGCCGTCTCGCGGCTGCGCTGGTTCTCCTCGATCACCTCGGTCAGGTCATCGACGGTATAAAGGTAGACGTCGTCGAGTTCGCCGACCTGGGATTCGATGTCGCGCGGCACGGCGATATCGACCATGAACATCGGGCGGTGTTTGCGCTTCTTCAACGCCGTTTCAATCGCGCCCTTGCCCAGGATCGGCAATTGGCTGGCGGTGGAGGAGATCAGGATATCGGCGCCGGGCAGCGCCTCGGGCAGCGCCGACAGCTCGATCGCCTTGCCCTCGACCTCTTCGGCCAGCGCCAGGGCCCGGGACAGGGTACGGTTGGCCACGGTAATCGAGCGCACACCGGCCTGCTTCAGATGGCGCGCCACCAGCTCGATCGTCTCGCCGGCACCGATCAGCAGCGCATCGCTCTCGCCGAGATCGGCGAAGATATGCTGGGCCAGGCTGACCGCGGCATAGGCGACCGAGACCGGGTTCTGCCCGATGGCGGTTTCGGTGCGCACCTGCTTGGCCACGGAGAAGCTCTGGCGGAACAGGCGGCCCAGCTCGGCGCCAACCAAACCCGCCTCCTGCGACACGGAGTAGGCCGACTTCAACTGGCCGAGGATCTGCGGCTCGCCCAGCACCAGCGAATCGAGACCGCTGGCGACACGCATCATGTGGCGCACCGCCTCCTCGTCCCAATGTATATATGCACAACGCTCGAGCTCCGCCGCATCCAGCCCGTGGTAACGCCCAAGCCACTCCAGCAGCGCGCGGGTGCCCGGCAGCTCCGTGGCGCAGTAGAGCTCGGTCCGGTTGCAGGTGGACAGAATCGCCACCTCGTGCAAACCTGCCTGCTGGCACGCATCGCGCATCGCCTCGGACAGCTTTTCAGGCGCAAACGCCACCCGCTCCCGCACCTCGACCGGCGCAGTCTTATGGTTGATACCTAATGCCAGCAACGCCATAAAAGAGCTTCGCAACCCAACTGAGACAAGCGCGATATCATACACGCCTGGCGGCCTTTTTTCGATCCGTCGACAAACACCTACAGCGCTTTAGCGGGCGCCCAATGACAATGCGCAGAAGATTCAACTATAGTGGCAACTCCGATGCAGAGGGATGGACAGGCATGACACACAGAGGGCTCGCTACACTGGTCGCTTCGATTCTGCTGGGCGGTTGCGCGCTCCAGCCCCAAACCGAACCGACCCCCACCCCCGCAGTAGAGCCCAGCCCCGTCTACGTTCCCGGCGAGCTGAACCGCGAATCGGTCTACGAACTGCTGGCGGCGGAGATCGCCGGCCAGCAGCACCAGTTCGACCAGACCCTCAGCTTCTATATGAACCAGGCCGAGCGCAGCCACGATCCGCAGGTCGCCGAGCGTGCCACCCGTATCGCCCAGTTCATGCGCGACAGCGAAGCGGTACTGACCGCGGCGAAAATCTGGGCCGATGCCGACCCGGGCAACCCGGAGCCGCTGCATATCATGTCGGGGATCCTGCTGCAGGAGGGGCGCTTCGATGAAGCGATGCCACTGGTCGAGCAGCTGCTGCGCGACGATAGCGCCGAAGAGGTGCTGCTGATCGGCAGCAAGAGCAGCGAACTGCCGCCGGAGACCGCGCGCCTCTACGACCAACTGCTGGCGCGCATCTCCGCCGAACAGCCCAAGCGGCTCGACCTGATCCTGACCCGCGCCCTGCTGAAACGACGCCAGGGCGACGATGCCGGGGCCCTGGCGCTGCTCGATGCCGGCCTGAAGGTGGAGCCCGGACAGCCGGATCTGACGGTACAGAAGGTCGAGATACTGCGCGACCAGAAACACACCCGCCGCGCCCTGAAGATCGTCGACGCCGCGCTGGCGCAGAATCCGGGGCACAAGCAGCTCAGCGTGCAGCGCGCGCAACTGCTGCTGGCCAGCAATCCGAAAGCGGCGGTACGGCAGATCGAGCGCCTGGCCAAGCGCTATGGTGACGATCCCCAGCTGCAGTACTATCTCGCCCTGCTGCTGCTGGATCACAAGCAGTACGACGCCAGCCGCAACCTGCTCAACGGACTGCTGCAGACCAACCCGCGCAACACCACGCTGCACCTGTATCTGGGTATCATCGACGAGACCCAGGGGCGTACCGAGAGCGCCATCGCGCACTATCAGGCGGTCACCAGCGGCCCCAACCGGCAGCAGGCCTACGCCCGCACCCTGAACCTGCTGGCCGCCCCCACCGACCGGCCGCGGGTGGAAGCGATCATCGCCGAGGGGATCGACGCCGATCCGCGTCTGGCCACACCGCTGACGCTGATGCTGGCCGACTGGCTGAATCAGCACGACGCCACCCAGGACGCCATTGCCCTGCTCAACGAACGCCTGAACAGCGAACCCGACAACGTCGATCTGCTCTATACCCGTGCGCTGATGATCGAGCCGCTGGACAGCGCCCAGATGCTGGCGGACCTGGAACGGGCGCTGGCGCTGGATCCGGAAAACGGCATGATCAAGAACGCCCTCGGCTACTCGCTGACGCTGTATACCGATCAGCTCCAGCGCGCCCATACGCTGATCTCCCAGGCGCTGGAGCAATACCCGGACGATGCCGCGATCCTCGACTCCATGGGCTGGGTACTGCACCGGCTGGGTCGGCATGAGGAGGCACTCACCTTCCTGCGCCGTGCCTATGCCGCCTTCAGCGACCCGGAAGTGGCGGGACACCTGATCCAGGTACTGTGGGCGGCAGGGCATCAGAAAGAGGCGCAGACCCTGTTGCAGTCGAGCCTGCAACAGGCCCCGGATAGCGCCGAACTGCGCGAAGCCGCGGCTGCCATCGGAGCACAGTAATGTCACGCCGCCTGCTACTGCTGCTGCCGCTGCTGTTATGGCTGGCCGGTTGTTCCACCCTGCCACCACCGGCCCCGGTGCCGCTACCGGCGCTGGACGGGCCGCTGCTCGACAACTGGTCGCTGCAGGGCAAGCTCGGCATCCGCCAGGGCCAGCGGGCCGATAGCGCAACACTGAATTGGCAACAACAGCAACAACACTACGAGATCCGCCTCAGCGGCCCGCTCGGCCAGGGCGCGCTGGCGATCTCCGGCGAGCCGGGTCAGGTGCAGATGGCGATCTCCGGCGCAGCCGAGCCGATCGTCGCGGCCACGCCCGAGGCGCTGATGCAGTCCCAGCTCGGCTGGAGCCTGCCGTTGAGCCAGGCCCACTACTGGGTACAGGGCCGCCCGGCACCGCAGCTGGCGTCGACCCCGCTGCCCGGCGGTAACGGTTTCCGCCAGCTGGGCTGGGAGGTCCAGATCCTGCGTGTGGGCGCGATCGACCTGGCCAGCGGCGACAGGGTCAACCTGCCCTCACGCCTGCGTCTGCAGTACGGCGACCTGCGTATTACCCTGCTGATTGCCCAGTGGCTGATAGAGACGGAATAAGATCGTTCCGCATTAGCGCCAATCAGGGGTTGATTTTCCCGCGCCATTTACCGAAAATACGCGCCTTCTTGGATCGGTGGCACGCCACCTTTATGGATACAGGGGTATCGCCAAGCGGTAAGGCACTGGATTCTGATTCCAGCATGCGCAGGTTCGAATCCTGCTACCCCTGCCAATTAAATCGATGACTGATCTCCTTTCAGCGACCTCATCCGCTAACTTCAATGCAAGCAAGAAGGTACTCGCCGTGTCTAAAATGATGGTCTTTACCGGCAACGCTAACCCTGCCTTGGCGCAGAGAGTGGTTGAACGTTTGGACATCCCGCTGGGCAAAGCCAATGTATCCCGCTTCAGCGACGGCGAAGTCAGCGTCGAAATCCAGGAAAACGTGCGCGGCAAGGACGTTTTCATCATCCAGTCCACCTGTGCACCGACCAACGACAACCTGATGGAGTTGATCGTGTTCGCCGACGCCATGCGTCGCGCCTCGGCAACCCGCATCACCGCCGTCGTCCCCTATTTCGGTTATGCCCGCCAGGACCGCCGCCCGCGTTCAGCACGTGTGCCGATCAGCGCCAAAGTGGTAGCGAGCATGATCTCCAACGTCGGTATCGACCGCGTCATGACCGTCGACCTGCATGCCGACCAGATCCAGGGCTTCTTCGACATCCCGGTGGATAACGTTTACGGCTCCCCGGTCCTGCTCGACGACATCCTGGATCAGAACTACGACGACGTCATCGTCGTCTCCCCGGACGTGGGCGGCGTGGTCCGTGCCCGTGCCGTGGCCAAACAGCTCGACTGCGATCTGGCGATCATCGACAAGCGTCGCGAGCGGGCCAACGAGTCCCAGGTGATGAACATCATCGGTGACGTTTCCGGACGCACCTGCATCCTGGTCGACGACATGTGCGATACCGCCGGCACCCTGTGCAAGGCAGCCAAAGCACTGAAAGAGAAAGGCGCGGCCCGCGTGGTCTCCTTCGTGACCCACCCGGTACTGTCCGGCCCCGCCATCAGCAACATCGAGAATTCCGAGCTGGATGAACTGGTCGTCACCGACACCATCCCGCTGAGCCCGGCCGCGGAGCGCTGCAACAAGATCCGTCAGTTAACCCTGGCCCCGATGCTGGCAGAGGCGGTACGCCGCGTCTGCAACGAAGAATCGATCAGCGCGATGTTCCGCTAAGCGGGACATTCGCTGAACGAGCCGGACCACACGGACCGGCGACACATCCCGTAAGGGTAACGAATGCTGCACACCTCTGGTCGCGGGGGTCTGCAGCTTTAAACTATTGTAAGGTAACTCTAATGAGCACATTCGTAATCAACGCCGAAGCCCGCAACGACCAGGGGAAAGGTGCGAGCCGCCGCCTGCGTCGCGAAGGCAAAGTCCCGGGTATCGTCTACGGTACCGAGACTCCCGCTGCAATCGCGCTGTCCGCCAACGAGCTGTCCAAAGCGCTGCAGAATGACGCGTTCTACTCCTCCAAGCTGACCCTGAAACTGGGCGACCAGGACACCACCGTCATCATCAAGGACCTGCAGCGCCACCCGTCCAAGCCGGTGATCCTGCACGCCGACTTCCAGCGTGTCGACGAAAGCAAGAAGATCAAGATCCAGGTTCCGCTGAACTTCGTCAACTTCGAGAAGTCTGCTGCCTCCAAGGCTTCTGCCAAGTTCGCCGCTGAAACCGCAACCGTCGAGATCCTGTGCCTGCCGCAGAACCTGCCGGAAGTTCTGGACGTCGACCTGTCCGACATCGAAATGGGCCAGATCGCTCACTTGTCCGACATCGTGCTGCCGGAAGGTGTTGAAGTCGTTGCACTGCGTCGCGGCGAAGACCACGACCAGGGTATCGGTTACTGCTACTCTCCGCGTGGCGCACGCGCAGGCAAGTAAGCCTGCCTGAGGCAACGGCATGCAGGACAGGATCGAACTGATCGTCGGCTTGGGTAATCCCGGAGCCCAGTATGTTCAGACCCGCCACAATGCCGGTGCCGAGCTGGTGGAGCAGCTTGCTGCCCACCAGCACACCTCCCTGCAGCCCGACAAGCGTTACCACGGGTTGTACGGCAAGATTCTGCTTGAAGGGCAACCGGTCCATCTACTGATACCGACCACCTTCATGAACCGCAGCGGCCAGTCGGTCGCGGCCCTCGCCAACTTTTTCAAGCTGCCGGTCAGTTCCATTCTGGTCGCCCACGACGAGCTCGACCTGCCTCCCGGCGTCGCTCGACTGAAGAAGGGCGGCGGTCACGGCGGCCATAACGGGTTGCGCGATATTATCAGCCACCTCGGCAACGCCCGCGATTTCTACCGTCTGCGTATCGGTATCGGTCACCCCGGTCATGCCAGCCAGGTCGCCAATTTCGTCCTGAGCAAGGCCGCCGCGACGGAGCGGGAGCGCACCCAGGCCGCGATCGACGAGGCGCTGCGCCAGTTGCCGCTGGCGGTAAAAGGCGACTGGCCGCGAGCGATGAACCATCTGCACAGTTTTAACGCTTCCAGCTAAACAGGATTCTGATCATGGGATTTAAATGCGGTATCGTCGGCCTGCCCAATGTCGGCAAATCCACGCTGTTCAATGCGCTGACCAAGTCCGGTATTGCAGCTGAAAACTTCCCGTTCTGCACCATCGAGCCCAACTCCGGCATCGTACCGATGCCCGATCCGCGGCTGAACGCGCTGTCCGAGATCGTCAAACCCGAGCGCGTGTTGCCGACCACGATGGAGTTCGTCGATATCGCCGGCCTGGTGGCAGGGGCATCGAAGGGCGAAGGCCTGGGCAACAAATTCCTCGCCAACATCCGCGAGACCGATGCGATCGCCCACGTGGTGCGCTGCTTCGAGGATGAGAACGTCATCCACGTCGCCAACCGCATCCACCCGCTCGACGATATCGAAACGATCAACCTGGAGCTGGCCCTGGCCGACCTGGAGTCCTGCGAGAAGCAGCTGCAGCGCGTACAGCGCAACGCCAAGGGCGGCGACAAAGAGGCGATCGCGGCCAAGAACCTGCTGGAAAAGCTGATTCCGCAGCTGTCCGAAGGCTTGCCGGTACGCGGCCTGGCGCTCGATGACGAGGAGCTCAAGCTGGTGCGCAGCTTCCACCTGCTGACCACCAAGCCGACCATGTATATCGCCAACGTGGCCGAGGATGGCTTCGACAACAACCCCTACCTGGACCAGGTCAGCGAGCTGGCCGCCAGCGAAGGCGCCAGCGTCGTGGCGATCTGCAACAAGCTGGAAGCCGAGATCGCCGAACTCGAAGACGACGAGAAGCTGGAGTTCCTGCAGGAGATGGGGATGGAGGAGCCCGGCCTGGACCGCGTGATCCGCGCCGGCTACAAGCTGCTCGGACTGCAGACCTACTTCACCGCCGGGGTCAAGGAGGTCCGCGCCTGGACCGTGAAGATCGGCGCCACCGCTCCACAGGCGGCCGGCGTGATCCACACCGACTTCGAAAAGGGTTTCATCCGCGCCGAAGTGATCGCCTACGACGACTTCATCCAGTACAAGGGCGAAGCCGGTGCCAAGGAAGCCGGCAAATGGCGTCTGGAAGGCAAGGAATACATCGTCAAGGATGGCGACGTGATGCACTTCCGCTTCAACGTCTGAGCCCGCCCTGAAGCTCTCAGCGCCGGAGCCGGCCCCGTGGTTGGCTCCGGCGCGCTGCAAATCGAACACTCTTTGACCAGGCCAACAGCGAGAATCGAATCAAAGCGTTTTTTACGCTTCAAGCTGTTGACATAAAAAGGCAAACAGAGAATAATGCGCGCCTCTGAAGCGTGGCAATATAGCTCAGTTGGTTAGAGCAACGCATTCATAATGCGTGGGTCGCAGGTTCGAGTCCCGCTATTGCCACCATTTCCCATGGCATGGGGCATTGCTGGGGTATCGCCAAGCGGTAAGGCAACGGGTTTTGATCCCGTCATGCGCAGGTTCGAATCCTGCTACCCCAGCCAAGAGACTTCAGAGTGTTAGACGTGGCAATATAGCTCAGTTGGTTAGAGCAACGCATTCATAATGCGTGGGTCGCAGGTTCGAGTCCCGCTATTGCCACCATTCCTATAGGGGTATCGCCAAGCGGTAAGGCACTGGATTCTGATTCCAGCATGCGCAGGTTCGAATCCTGCTACCCCTGCCACCCTCCCGGGTCACCTCCTGAAATAAACTCATCCGCCTAACTGAGCACTGACAACCCAGCGTCCGCGGGATACTATTAAAGTTCATTTCTGATACGTATCTGGTTGGTGGAATGACGGTTTCGGCATCTACGAGTTACAGCATTCTCGAGCATCTATCCAGCTCGCAGCGAGCGACGCAACAGAAGAATCTGAACATCCTGTTTCTCGGCTTCGCCGCCAATGAGATCGACCCGCTGCTATCGCTGATCCGCACCGGGCGCATGGCCCCCCGCGGCCGCCGTATCGGCAACGAGCAGGAACTGGAGCAGGCCCTGCACGAGCGTTCCTGGGATCTGCTGCTGTGCACCAACCACCACCCTGGCGACCTGCAACCCAACCAGGCTGTTCAGTTGCTGCAACAGTTGAACCGCGATCTGCCGGTCATCGAGCTCAGCGAGGATACCAGCCAGAAAGCCCAGTTGCTGGCCTTCCAGAACAACATCAACGCGCTGCTGCCGGAGCACCCCGGCGAACTGCTGCTGCACGTGATCCAGCGCGAGATGACGGCCCTGCATACCCGCCGTCGCCTGCGTAACACCGAGGCGGTACTGGAGGTCACCGAACACCACTACCACGAGCAGATCGCCAACTCCCGTACCGCCATCGGCTATATCCAGGAGGGCAAGCTGGCGTTCTGCAACCCCAGCCTGATCGAGTTACTCGGCTACGACCACGACTCGCCGCTGGGCACGCCGTTCGACAAGCTGATCCTGCCGGAGCAACGCAGCCGGGTGCACGAGCTGATCCAGGGCTGCCGTGACCAGCACCAGCCGATCAACCTGACCCTCGACCTGAACATCGTGCGCGCCGACAACAGCTCCATCGACGCCCAGGTCTTGATCCAGAGCTGCCGGTTCAAAAACCGGGGCTGCCTGGTGATCTCGATCCTCCCCTCCAGCCGTGTGGAGGTCGATGTCACACCGCCCGACGAAGACCCGCTGACCGGATTGAAGAACGACGCCTACCTGATGCAGAAGCTGGACGAAACCGCCCAGCGCGCCCTCGGTGGCGGCCACGATGCCCATCTGCTCTACCTGCAGCTCGACCAGCACGCCAGCATCAGCGCCCGCTCCGGCGGCAAGGCCGCGGCCGACCTGCTGGTCAGCGAGGTCGGCACCCGGCTGGCCGAGCTGATCGCCCCGCCGCACCTGATCTGCCGCATCGGCGAAGACAGCCTGGCGATCATTTTCCATGACCCGGATACCAGCCGTGCCGCGACCCTGGGGCGCAAACTGTGCCGCCTGATCAGCACCCTGGCCCCCGGCGGCGACGCCAGCCTCAGCAGCACCTGCTCGATCGGCATCGTGACCATCAACGACAGCTCGCCGCCTACCAGCGAGCTGCTCAACCGCGCCCGTCAGGCCTGCGAATCGGTCAGCAGCGGCAACGGCTACGCGCTCTATCGCTCCCAGGAGAACCTCAATCCGCAGCAGGATGAGGATGCGATCAAGCGCATCCTGAACGCCATCAGCGAGTGCCGCCTGACGCTGCTCTACCAGCCGATCGTGCCGCTGGACCAGCAGGACAAGACGCACAACTACGAGGTACTGATCCGGCTACGCGACGAACACGACGCCGTGCTCGCCCCCAACCGTTTCATCACCGCGGTTGAACAGAGCGACGTCATGGTGAAGATGGATCGTTGGGTGCTGGAGCGTTCGCTACAGCTGCTGCACGATGAGTTGCAGAGCGGCCGGCGCAACCGGCTGTTCATCAACATCACCGGCCGCTCGCTGAAGAGTCGCTCGCTGCTGACCTGGTTCGCCAGCCAGCAGGAGGAACTGCAGGTACCGCCGGAACTGATCGTATTCCAGATCAGCGAGACCGACGCCGCCGCGGAACTCGACAACGCCCGTCGCTTCTGCAACCAGGTACGCCGGATGGGGTGCCAGCTGTGCCTGAAACACTTTGGCAGCTCGCCCAACTCCCATATCGTGTTCGACAGCCTGGAGACCGACTACATCAAGCTCGACGGCTCCTGGGTGCAGGATCTACAGAGCGGCGACCTCGCCGACAACACCCTGCGCCAGATGCTGGAGCCGGCGATCCAGCATCGCAAGGTGCTGATCGCCCCGCTGGTGGAGACCACCCGCGTGATCGGCAAGCTGTTCCGTTGCGGCGTGCAGCTGGTACAGGGCTACTACCTGCAGCCGCCGCGGGAAAAGATGGACTACGACTTCTTCGAGAAGGGCTAAAATTCGGCCGCGGCCGCGCCGACCGACTCAGCCGTGACGGTCGCGGTCGCGGAAGCCGATCAGGTAGAGGATACCGTCCAGCCCCAGCGTCGAGATCGCCTGCTTGGCGCTCTTGCGTACCAGCGGTTTGGCGCGGAAGGCGATACCCAACCCCGCGATCGACAGCATCGGCAGATCGTTGGCGCCATCGCCGACGGCGATGGTCTGCTCCAGTCTGACCCCCTCGCGCTCGGCGATCTCGCGCAGCAGCTGCGCCTTGCGCTCGCCATTGACGACGGTGCCGACCACCTCGCCGGTCACCTTGCCATCGCGGATATCCAGCTCATTGGCATAAACATAGTCGAAACCGAGCTTCTGCTGCAGGTAGCGACCGAAGTAGGTGAAGCCGCCGGACAGTATCGCGGTCTTGAAACCGAGCGCCTTCAACTGGGATACCAGTTCCTCGGCCCCCTCGGTCAATGGCAGGCGCTGGGCGATGCGCTCCAGCACCGCCGCATCGAGCCCCTTCAGCAGGGCCACGCGCCGACGGAAACTCTCATTAAAGTCGATCTCGCCGCGCATCGCCGACTCGGTGATGGCGATCACCTGCTCGCCCACACCCGCCTCCTTGGCCAGCTCGTCGATCACCTCCGCCTCGATCAGCGTGGAGTCCATATCGAACACCACCAGGCGGCGGTTACGGCGGAAGATATCGTCCTTCTGGAAGGCGATATCCACATCCAGCTCCGCCGCGGCTTTCAGGAACGCCTCGCGCAACAGCGCCGAATCGGCCGGCATGCCACGCACCGAGAACTCGACACAGGCCCGGGTCCGTGACTGACTGTCGTTGCTATCCAGCGCCACGCGCCCGGACAGGCGGCTGATATTGTCGATATTGAGGCCATGGTCCGACGCGATTCGCGTCACCTGCGCGATATGCTCGGCGGTGATACGCCGCGCCAGCAGCGTGATGATATGCCGCGACTTGCCCTGCCCCTCGACCCACTGCTCATACTCGACGTCGGTCACCGGCTCGAACCGCACCTGCAGGTTGAGTTCGTGGGCCTTGAACAGGATATCGCGCAGCAGTGGCGAGGACTCCGCATCCTGCGGTACCTGCACCAGTATCCCCAGCGACAGGGTGTTGTGGATAACCGCCTGACCGATATCGAGGATGCCGATGTTGTAACGGGCCAGAATGGCAGTCATGGCCGAGGTGACGCCGGGTTTGTCTTCGCCGGAGAGAGTCAACAGGATGATTTCGTGCATCGGGGGCCCCATCACTGCAGCAGGATCAGAATAGAAGGCGCACAGTATATCAGAGCCGTTGCTACCGTCGCATGATTCACCCGTGCAACGCCCGGATGCGGTATAGTGCGCTTTTCGCAGCAGCCCGAGGCTAGTGTGTTAAACGACGCTTGGTTCCATCCCGATTTCTGGCGCGGACTGATCGCCGGCAAAGAGTACCTGCTGCCGCTGCTGGCCGGACTGGTCGCACTGCTCGAATCGGTCGCGTTCGTCGGACTGCTGGTGCCCGGCATCGCCATCCTGTTCGCGCTGGCAGCCCTGGCCGGGTCGCTGCAACAACCCTTGGGCCTGCTGCTGCTGTGCGGCTTTATCGGCGCCGCGGCCGGCGACCTGCTCAGCTTCCTGCTCGGACGCTACGCCGCCGAGCCGATCAAACGTCTCCCGCTGCTGCAGCGCCATCCGGGCTGGATCGCCCGCGGCGAACGCTTCTTCGCCCGTTATGGCGGCACCAGCATCGTCCTGGGCCGTTTCGTCGGTCCGGTACGGCCGATCATCCCGTTCGTGGCCGGCAGCTGCGACATGCGCTTATCCCGGTTCCTGCTCTACAACCTGCTCTCCGCCCTGGCCTGGTCGCCGGTCTACCTGCTGCCCGGCTATCTGACCGGCCGCAGCAGCGACTGGGTGCCGATACTGGAAAGCGCCGACGCCGTGGCCCTGGCGCTGCTGATCACGCTGCTGCTGCTGTTCCAGCAGATCCACATGCGCCTGCATCCGGAGGCCGGGCTCTGGCACTGGCTGTGCCGCCATCAACTGGAGCCGCGCAGCTGGAGCGTGGTCACCATGCTGGCGCTGAGCAGTGCGGCGTTCTCGCTCCTGCTGACCCTGCAACTCAGCGGCATCCTCAGCGACGCCAACCATCAGTTGCTGCAACAGCTGCAGAGCCTGGGGACACACGTCCCGCACCTGGCCCGCGCCCTGACCGACAGCGGCGATCCGACGCTGGTGACGCTGCTGGCGCTGATCTGCGCCCTGACCGGGCAGTTCTATTTCCGCCAGCGCTCCGGCTGGGGCATCGTGATCGGCGTCGGCCTGGCCCTGCTGTTGAATCACCTGATCAAGGAGACGCTGCAGGTCACGCGGCCGCCCGCCGGGCTCGAACAGTTCGCCAGCTACAGCTTTCCCAGCGGGCACGCCAGTGCCGCCAGCGCCTTCTACGCCCTGTTCAGTGTCTGGTTGCTGCGTGGACAGACGCACCGGGTGCGCCATATCGGCTACCTGCTCACGGCCCTGGCGATCATCGCCATCGCCCTGTCGCGGGTGATGCTGGGGGTGCACTGGCCTCTGGATGTGGCGGCGGGCACTGCGGAGGGGCTGGCCATCGCCTCGCTCTACCGCTTCTGGATCCAGCGCCGGGAGCCTGCGACACCGCCGTCGCTGCGTCTCCCGCTGCTGTTGTGCGCCGCCGCGCTGCTACTGTTCGTCGCTACGCGGCAGCTACTGCTCGGCTGACCGACCGGCGCTACTTGCGCTTCGGCCGGCCACTGCGGGAGGAGTGTTTCTTCGCGGCACTGCTGCGGCTGCGCTTGGGCTCCTCGCCCTGCGCCGACACCTTGGCGCGCGCACGACGTCCCGGCGCGCCTCCCTTTTCATCCCGCTCTGGCCGCTCGCCGCCCTTGCCCGGATGCCCCGTTCCGATCTTGCCCTGGGCCAGCAGCTCCCGGGTGGTGGGCTTCTTCTGCGGCGCCGACGCCGCACTCTCGGCCATTTCGAAGTCGATCTTGCGCTCGTCCAGATCGACCCGTACCACGCGCACCTCGAGGCGGTCGCCCAGCTTGAACACCTTGCGTGTACGCTCGCCAACCAGGCGCTGCTTGGCCGCTTCGAAGTTGTAGTAGTCGCTGGGCAGCGCCGTGATATGCACCAGCCCCTCGACGAACAGATCGTCCAGTTCGACGAACGCGCCGAAACCGGTCACGGCGGAGATCACGCCGCTGAACTCTTCGCCGATCTGACTCTGCATATATTCGCACTTCAGCCAGGCCACGACGTCGCGGGTCGCCTCATCGGCCCGCCGCTCGGTCATCGAGCAGTGCTCGCCCAGCGCCAGCATCTGTTCCATGCTGTAATGCGCGGCAAACGCGGCGTTGGGGACGAATCCCTTCGGCCGCTCCACCCCTTTCAGACGCTTGCCGCTGTGGATCGCCGCACGGATAACGCGGTGCACCAACAGGTCAGGGTAGCGCCGGATCGGCGAGGTGAAGTGGGTGTAGGCCGCATAGGCCAGACCGAAATGGCCCTGGTTGTCCGGGCTGTAAACCGCCTGCTGCATCGAGCGCAGCATCATGGTCTGGATGATATGGCGGTCTGGCCGACTCTCGATCGTCTCGGCCAGGCGCAGGTAGTCCTTCGGTTCCGGCTTGTCGCCACCGGGCAGGTTCAACCCCAGCTCGCCGAGGAAGGCGCGCAGGTTGCTCAGCTTCTGTTCCTTCGGCCCCTCATGGATACGATACAGCGCGGGCCGGCCCAGCTTCTGCAGGAACTCCGCCGTGGCCACGTTGGCGCACAGCATGCATTCCTCGATCAGCTTATGGGCATCGTTGCGATACACCGGCACGATACGCTCGATCTTGCGGTTTTCGCTGAACAGGATCCGGGTTTCGGTGGTTTCGAAATCGATCGCACCGCGTTCGTCTCGTGCCGTCCGCAGCTTCTTATACAGCCCATGCAGCTGCTCCAGGTGCGGTACGACGCCCGCATATTCGCCGCGCCACTGACGCCCCTGCTCGGAGTCGGGCTCCATCAGCATCGCCCCCACCTTGGTATAGGTCAGGCGCGCCTTGGAGTTGATCACCGCTTCGTAGAACTTGTAGTCCGACAGCTTGCCGGCGCGGTTCAGCGTCATCTCGCACACCATCGCCAGGCGATCGACCTTCGGGTTCAGCGAGCACAGGCCGTTGGAGAGCAGCTCCGGCAGCATCGGCACGACGAACTCGGGGAAATAGACCGAGTTGCCGCGGTTCACCGCCTCCACGTCCAGCGCCGAATTGGGCCGCACATAGTAGGAAACATCGGCGATCGCCACCCACAGGCGCCAGCCGCCGAAGCGCTTTTTCTCGCAGTAGACGGCATCGTCGAAGTCGCGTGCGTCCTCGCCATCGATGGTGACGAACGGCAACTCGCGCAGGTCGACGCGGTTGCGTTTATCCTCTTCGCGCACCTCGGGACTCAACTCACCGATCTGCTGATGTACCGCCTCGGGCCACTCGTTGGGGATATCGTAGCTGTGGATGGCGACCTTGATCTCCATCCCCGGCGCCAGATGGTCACCCAGCACCTCGACCACGCGGCCGCGGGCCGGCTGTTTGCGGCTCGGCTGCTGGATCAGCTCGACCACCACCAGCTGACCGTCATCGTACTTCAGGCCGGTGGTCGGGTCGGGGATCACCATGATCTGGTTGGTGATGCGCTGGTTCTCCGGCATCAGCGTCCCGAAGCCGTTGTCGCCGTCGAAGCGGCCGACCAGCTTGCGGGTGCAGCGCTCCAGGATCTCGACCACCTTGCCTTCGCGGCGGCCCTTGAAGTCGACCCCGATCTCCTGCACCAGGACACGGTCGCCATCGAACAGCTCGCGCATGTTGCGCGGACTCAGGAACAGATCATCGCCGCCGGCATCGGGTTTCAGGAAGCCAAAGCCATCGCGGTGGCCGATCACGCGCCCGGCGATCAGGTTCATCTTCTCGATCAGGCCGAACTCGCCCTTGCGGTTGGAGATCAGCTGACCGTCGCGGCACATGGCGATCAGGCGCCGGCGTACCGCTTCCACATCCTCTTCATCCGTCAGCCCCAGCTCCTGGCACAGGTAGGGATGGCTGATCGGGGCGCCCCATTTCTTCAGGAACTCGAGCAGGAACTCGCGGCTCGGCACCGGGCGGTCATATTTCTGCGCCTCTTCCTGCGCCTGGGGATCTTTATCTTTCCAACTTTTACTCATTCGTATTCCATCTGTACCGGCCGCTGCTACTTCAGCGATAACGGACCCGGCCGGCTTTAATTAACTTTCCGTCCAGCATAGCCGCTTCCGCCACATTGGGGCTATAAAAGCGGCGGCTAATATGTAAAAAGCCGGCATGAAGCCGGCTCTTAGCGTCAGTTTCAGGGCATCTGATCCACTTCGCTCTCCTCTTTCGGAGGCGGAATCAGGTCCTCTTTGGCGACCTTCAGCAGCAACAGGATGTTGGCCGCCACATAAATGGAGGAGTAGGTACCGACCACTATCCCCGCCAGCAGCGCAATGGCGAAGCCGTGAATCGTCGTGCCGCCGAACACCGCCAGCGCAATCAGCACCAGCAGCGTCGTGAACGAGGTCATCAGGGTACGGCTCAGGGTCTGCGTCAGCGAGCTGTTTATGATCTCGACCGCGTCGCCCTTGCGCATGATGCGGAAGTTCTCGCGGATGCGGTCGTAGACGACGATGGTATCGTTCAGCGAGTAACCGATCACCGCCAGTACCGCCGCCAGCACCGTCAGGTCGAAATCCATCTGCAGCAGCGAGAACAGGCCGAGCACGATCAGCACGTCGTGCACCAGCGCCAGCACCGCGCCCACCGAGAACTTGAGCTGGAAGCGGAACGCCAGGTAGATCATGATCATCGCCAGCGCCAGCAGCATGCCGAGGCCGCCCTGCTCACGCAGCTCCGACCCGACCTGGGAACCGACAAACTCGTTGCGGCGCAGCGACAGGGTCTGGTTCTCGCCCTCCTGCAGCGTGCGCAGGATATTGTCGCCGAGCGCCGGATCGTGGTCTGCCGCCAGGCGGATCAGCACGTCGGTGGCGGCGCCGAAGGTCTGCACCGTGACATCCTCGTAACCCGCCTTGGCGAGTCGATCACGGATATCGCCCAGGTCCGCCGGCTGTTCGTAACCGATCTCCACCAGGCTGCCGCCGGTGAAATCGAGGCCGAACTTCAGACCGTTGACCGCCAGCGAGCCGATCGACACCAGCAACATCAGGATCGAGAAGGCCGCCAGGATCTTGCGCGGCCCCATGAAATTGAAAATTCTCTTCTCAGCCATCTCTACGCTCCTCCACTACAGCCACAGCTTCTTCAGCGTGCGACCGCCGTAGAACAGATTGACCAGACCACGGGTCACCATGATCGCCGTGAACATCGAGGTCAGGATCCCCACCGACAGGGTCACGGCGAAGCCCTTGACCGGACCGGTGCCCATCGCGAACAGGATCACCGCCGCGATCAGCGTGGTGATGTTGGCATCCAGGATGGTCGTGAATGCACGGGAGAAGCCGGCATGGATCGCCGATTGCGGCGGCAGGCCGTTCTTCAGCTCCTCCTTGATGCGCTCAAAGATCAGCACGTTGGCATCCACCGCCATACCGACGGTCAACACGATACCGGCGATACCGGGCAGCGTCAGCGTCGCCGACAACATCGACATCACCGCCACCAGCAGCACCAGGTTCAGCGTCAGCGCGACGTTGGCCAGCAGGCCGAACACGCGGTAGTAGAGCAGCATGAACACCAGCACCAGGGCGAAGCCGATCTGCACCGACAGCATCCCCATCGCGATGTTCTCGGCCCCCATGCTCGGCCCTACGGTACGCTCCTCGACGAAGTAGATCGGTGCCGCCAGGGCGCCGGCGCGCAGCAGCAGCGCCAGTTCGGAGGCTTCCTGGGTGCTGTCGAGACCGGTGATGCGGAAGGAGTTACCCAGCACGCTCTGGATCGTCGCCAGCGAGATGATCTTCTTCTCGGTGTAAGGGATACGCTTCTCGACCTGCTGACCATCGACGCTCTCGGTAACCATGCGCGACTTGTGCTCGACGAACAGCACCGCCATGCGACGCTGGATCGCGTTGCGCGTCACCCGGCTCATCATCTGGCCGCCCTTGCCGTCCAGCGAGATGTTGACCTGCGGCATGCCGTTCTCGTCGAACGAGGACTGGGCATTGGAGACGTTGGAACCGGTGATGATGATGTCCTTCTCCAGCGTCGCCTTGCGGCCCGGCTGGCTGCGGAACTCATAGGTGTCGGTCAGCGCCCGGCTGGTGTCCGGCTTGGCCTCGAGACGGAACTCCAGGTTCGCGGTCTTACCGATGATGCGCTTGGCCGCGGCGGCATCCTGGATCCCCGGCAGCTGCACGACGATGCGGTTGGCGCCCTGGCGTTGCACCAGCGGCTCGGCGACGCCGAGTTCGTTGACGCGGTTACGCAGCGTGGTCAGGTTCTGCTTGACCGCATAATCCTCGATCTGGCGGATCGTCTGCTCGCTGAGGTTGACGTACAGGTAGTACTCCTCGCCCTGGTCGGCACT
>QKGH01000212.1 GCA_003250495.1 Marinobacterium sp. | reverse complement strand
CTGCGCGGTCTACGCCGCCTCCACGGGCAAGCTGGAGGTGCTCAAGCAACTGCTGGCGGGCGGAGCCGATCCAAGCCTTCGCACCGACGACGGATACAACGCCCTCGACAGCGCCAGCACCGTGGAGGTGCTCCGGTTTCTGCGACCGCTGCTGCGCAGCACGGGCTGAGGTCGACTTCGACAGCGGCGCTGTCGAAACGCACGCACGACACGACGCCAACCGGGCAAGCCCTGTTCACGTCAGTTCAAAGTGCATACAGAGCCGGTCGACCACCTGTTCCAGGGTGAGCTCCTCCATCGGCTCGTAAGGCGGCAACTCTCCGGCCAACAGGCCGGGGTAGGTCAACTGCAGTCCATAGCGCGCCTTGGATTGACCGAACGTGAACAGGTAGGCGCTCAGCCCCTCGATCTGCGCATCCTGCAGCCGCAGCGCCTGACGATGGCCCTCGTCGACGCCGTCGAGAATCAACCGGCCGATGTCCACCGACTGCTCAAGCGTCAGCAGCACCAGACGCAGCTCCGCCACTTTCGGCAGCGCCCAGATGTTCAGTTTGCGATGGTCATTCGGATGCATGCCGGAATCGAATGCACAAGTCGTACCCGACACACGCCTGCCGGTAAGGCGTTGATTCGGCATCGCAAGCCCCGCCGAATGGCGTTGCAACACGGACAGACGGAGGGCGAATTGTCGGATTGAAGACATTCATGCCGCGGCAACCTACCCGCCAATCAGGGACTTATGGGCGTGGCATGGGATTTGCGATTTACCGTCATCTCCTACCGGAAGCGATCACCGATGAAGCTGCAGATCGAACGCGCCTACGCCAACGCCATGATCGAGACCTTTCCCGAACTGTCGCCGCTCGCGCAGCAGTTGAAGATCTCCAGTCGCGCGGAAATGCCGCTGACCGCCTTTTCGTCCGACCAGCTGGGCTACCTCCATGACCTCTATCGGGCGGCCGGCAGCGAGATGCAGGGCAAGGCCGCGCAGATCGCCACGCTGCGACAGGCCATCAGCCACGCCGGCCATCGCTACGGGGAAGGCGAACTGGAGCGCCTGGTGCCGGATATCGCCGACTTCCTGATCCAGGGCGGCATCCGCGGCTGGCTGTTCAAGGCCAACGCCAGCGGCATGCCGACGCCCTACCTGGTGGTGCGCATCGACTTCACCCCGCCGGGCGAGGAGGAGGCGGGCAGGGTGCTGATCGACCTGAAGGCCAACACCATGGCCAAGATCGACACGGTCAGTCTGATCATCCGCGAACGGGATCTCAGCGGCCGCACCATCGCCGAGCTGTTCGCCGAGAAGGAACTGATCGCCGCCTACGACCGCTCCAGCGAGCGCTACTTCGCCTGGCGGGCCGAACACGGCAGGCAGTTCTCGGGCAAGGGCACCGGCTACTACGCCGAGGACCCCTCCGCCTCCCACCGCAGCACCGACTGGTCGCGCAAGAACCGGGTGGTGCTCTCCTCTTCCGGCGGCTGGGCGCGTCTGGTCAACGATGAGGACACGATCAAGGAGCGCGCCCTCAGCATCGACGCCACCGGCGACATTCTCGCCAAGTACCTGCGCAAGGCCGGCCGCAGCACGAACTACGACGACAAGGTCGAGAAAGCCGCCGAACAGCTGCACGACGAGATACCCGACGCGCTGTTCACCGAACTGCCGGTGCACGGCTACATCCTGATGTTCCATCTCGACCTGCACCACCATCTGTGGGTTCACGTGGACAACCTGCAGCCCTACGCCTATCAGCCGGACCTGAAGGAGAAGCTGGTGCTGCCTTCCGAGCAGACCGATCTGATCGATATCCTCACCGCCGAGATGGACCTGCTCATGGACGACATCGTCGAGGGCAAGTCGGGAGGAACCACCGTGCTGTGCGCCGGTCCGCCCGGGGTCGGCAAGACCCTCACCGCCGAAGTCTACGCGGAGATCATCCGCCGGCCGCTCTACCGCGTCCATTCGGGACAGCTGGGACTGAACGTGTCCGAGATGGAGGTGGCGCTGAAGAACACCCTGACGCGCGCCCAGCGCTGGGGGGCGGTGATGCTGATCGACGAGGCCGATGTCTACATCAAGCGCCGCGACGACAATATCGCCGCCAATGCGGTGGTCGGCGTGTTTCTGCGCGTGCTCGAATACTTCAACGGCCTGCTGTTTCTCACCACCAACCGGGTGGATGACATCGACGAAGCCATTGTCTCCCGTTGTATCGCCCTGATCCGCTACCAGCCGCCGAACCTTGAAGAGCGTCGCCGGATCTGGGAGGTGATGAGTCAGCAGTTCGAACTGAGTCTGGACGCCGCGATGGTCGACTGGCTGGCGCACAGCTATCCCCAGGCCAGCGGCCGCGACATCAAGGGACTGGCCAAGCTGGTGGCCAAGTACTGCCACCAC
>QKGH01000010.1 GCA_003250495.1 Marinobacterium sp. | reverse complement strand
CGCTTCGGCTGGAAGGCCGGGCAACCCAGCCTGGCACAGCAAAACGCCAGCGCGCTGGCCGGTGATATCGGGATTGGCAACGCCTATTACCCCGACCCCCAGGGTGACTGCACCGAGGCTCAACGTCCATGCATTGAGGCCCCCAACGGCAACACCGCCGCACAGGGCGGCCATGAAGCCTCAGAGCAGATGCTCGCCGTACTGGAGCAGTATACCGCGCGGCTCAGGGCACCGGACCAGCGCAACGCCCAGGCCCCCTTGGTACGGCAAGGCTACGCTGTCTTCAATCGGATCGGCTGCCAGCGTTGCCACACCGAATATCAGGTCAGTGAAGTCGGCAGCGGGGCACAAACCCTGCGCCCGTTCACCGACCTGTTATTGCATGACATGGGCGCGGGACTCGCCGATGACCGTCCCGAGTTCGACGCCAGCGCAAGCGAGTGGCGTACCCCGCCGCTCTGGGGGCTGGGGCTCAGCCAGACGGTCAATGGCAATAGCTACTATCTTCACGATGGCCGCGCACGGACCCTGCTGGAGGCCCTGCTCTGGCATGGCGGCGAGGCCAGCGCCAGCCGCAATCGAGTTATCAGCCTGCCGACCGCCGAGCGGGAGGCATTGATTCATTTTCTGGAGTCACTATGAACCATTCCGATAAGCACCCCCGATCCGGCAGCGCCCCGCGCCGCGGTATGCTCACGCTGCTGCTCGGCGCCAGCACCGCATTGGCGGCGCTCGGTCTCATCCACAGCGAGCAGGGCCGGGCCGAGACCGCCATAGACTGGCAGGGCTACAACACCCAGGTGCGCGAACGGCAGATCCTGCCGGGATATAGCGCTTTCGCCGCCGCCAGCCGCACCTTAACCGAGCGCACTGAACAGCTCTGCCAACGCCCCGGAGACGCCTCACTGGCGGCGGCACAACAGGCGTTCCGGGAAATGCTGCACGCCTGGGAGGGGATATCCCATATCCAGTTCGGCCCGATCCAGACCCTGATGCGCAACTACGCCATCCAATACTGGCCGGACCGCAAGAACATCGGCCAACGTCAGCTGGCCGTTGCCCTGCAGACCCCGAGCGCTACCGCCTTCGACCCGGAGTTCTTCCGCCAGGCCAGTATCTCAATCAAGGGGATCCCGGCACTGGAGCGCCTGTTGTTCGATCCGCACACCCTGGAGCGCCTCGCCAAGGAGCCGCGCTACTGCGAATTGACCAGCGCCGTGGCCGGCAACCTGAGCCTTACCGCCGACGACCTGCTGCAGGAGTGGCAGCAGATGCCCATCGCTGCGACAACCGCCAGCGGTGACGATGACGACAACGAGGGCAACCTGCCGCAGTTCAGCCTCGACCCCTGATGAAATCCCTGGTCGAGCCGATCGAGGCGATCCGCGACACCAAGCTGCTGGCCGTACTCGGACACAGCTACCAGCAGACGCGCCCGATGCGGGCGGAAAGCTGGCGCAGCGGCCAATCGATTGCCAACCTGCGTGCCAATATCGCGGCGGCCTACGCCCTTTACCTGGGCGGCTCAACCCATCCCGACGCGGGACTGGCGGCCATCCTGCAAGCCCACGGCGGCGGCGATCTGGACGCTGAAATCCAGCGTCTGTTCCGCGAGGTACAGACCACGCTGGCGCAGCAACCCGACGCGCTGACCCGCGCCCTCGACACACTCGAGGGCTACAACACCCTGCTGATCTTGACCAACTCATTGAAGGATCTGGAACAAGCACTCAGCAGCGCCATGCAACTGCTCGATATCCAGCTGGGGTTCAATAGCCGTGATGGAGATTAAACGCCGCCGCTTGCTGCAACTACTGGCCGCAGCCCCGCTCAGCGCCCTGTTGCCCGGGCAGGCACTCGCGCAGGAACGCACTACGTTGCTGGCCAGCGCGGCCGATGCCCGGGACGGCTCCCACTGGCTGATGGTGATCGACGAGGAGGGGCACAGCTGGCTGCGGCATCCGCTGCCGGATCGCGCCCATCACGTCACCAGCCATCCACTGCGGCCCTGGGTCGCGGCGGTCGCCCGCCGTCCCGGCTATTACATCGAGATCGTCGATTACCGCAGCGGCGAGCGGGTGCAGCGCGTCACCCCGGAACCGGGCCGTCACTTTTACGGTCACGCGCT
>QKGH01000468.1 GCA_003250495.1 Marinobacterium sp. | reverse complement strand
CAACGAGCTGGCGTGCAAGAGCGTTACGACAGCGACTGCGGCCCTGCTCCTCAGGCCGGACGAGCCGCCGACGGATGCAGATCCAGTGCCGCCAGAAAGCGCTGCTGCAACTGCACCAACTGCTGTAGGTCTTGGACACTGATATGGCTTGCCAACTCCTGCAGGTCGCTGCAGGTGGAGGGCAGGCTCTCCTCCAGCAACCCCACGCCAGCCGGCGTCAGACTGATCTCGATCTTGCGCCGGTCGGACAGACTGGGGCTCCGCGCGATCAACCCCTTGCGGCACAACTGATCGGTCAGGCGCGTGATATTGGCCGATTTTTCCGCCGCTGCCTGGGCCAGCAGGGAGGGGGTGGAGCGGTAGTCGTCGGAGCCGTACAACATCATCAGCAGATTGTATTCCGGGTGCGTCAGGCCGTGCTCGCTCAACGTGGCGTTGGCACGATCGTGGATACGCCGGGCGATCAGCTTGGCGGTGCGCACCACTGCCGCCGCCTGGGCCGGGTAGTCCGGATAACGCTGGCAGATCACCTGCAGATGGGGATCGCGGGAGGGGGTTTCTTCACTCATAACGCTGGTCAGCTCTTTTTTTATTTAGTACATTAATAAACTATTCATAAGTGTACTATAAGCCCGCATCGATCGCCATCGAGCCCCTGGTCCCCGCGGCGGATCACGGCATGACAGGCTAGCCCTCTTTTCTGCTGACGTTTGCAGGAGTCCAATGAACAACTTTCGACTATCGCTGCCGGGTCGGGCTTCGGCCTGGGCGGCTCTCAGGTTAACGACGGCGGCGCTGGCGGCACTGGCACTGTCCACGCTGCTGGGGCTCGACAGCCCCTACTGGTCGGCGATGACGGTGCTGATCGTGGCGCAACCGACCCGCGGTCAGCTGCTGGGCAAATCGCTGGCGCGTCTGGCTGGCACCGCAGTCGGCGCCCTGGCGGCCGTCGCTCTGCTGCACCTGAGCGAGTCGAGCCAGCTGGCGTTCGTCATCGCGCTGGCGCTATGGGTTGGCGGCTGTGCGCTGCTGGCCAACCTGCTCAACGGTTTTCACACCTACACCGCGGTACTGGCGGGCTATACCGCCGCGCTGGTGGCGCTGTTCGGTATCCATCAGCCACAGAGCGCGGACCTGATGGCCTGGTCTCGACTGGGTACCGTGCTGGTCGGGGTGCTGGTTTCGATGCTGGTCTCCTGGCTCTGGATTCCCCCGCACACGCTGGGGCTGCGCCAGCGCCTGCAGAAGGTGCGCGCCGAGTTGCAGGAGGTTGCGCTGCAGCTGCTGCTACAGAGCACTGAGCGCCAGGTCCGGGAGGAGGAGTGTGGCCGCGTGCTGGTCGAGCTGGCGCAGATCGATGCCCTGTGCAGCCAGGGCTCTTCCGGGCAGTCCCGCACCCAGCGCGAGCGCCGGCAATCGAAACGCGTGGTGCTGGCGTTGATCGATCTGTTGACGGCAACCCGCGCGCTGGTCGACCAGTTACCGGCGCGTGTTGTGCAGGCTCACCGCGATGCGGTCGAGCTGCCGGCACTGATCATCGCACTGGAGCAGTGTCCCGAATTGCAGCAGGGGGAGCCGCAGCGGCGCCTGCGCTACCTGTCCGAGGCCCTGGTCGGGCTCGATATCGAGTGGCATCGCCTCGACAGCAACCCCGCGCTGGAGCCCGCCTACAGCACGGCGAGCACCTGGGAGCACCGCAACTGGCCCGATGCGCTGCGTGCCAGTATCCGGGTTAGCAGCGTCTTACTGCTGTCGGGCCTGACCTGGGTGGCGACCGGCTGGCCGATGCTGATCATGGCGATGCTCGGCGTATCGGTCCTGGGCTCGATCTTCTCGACCCTGCCGGCACCGCGGCAGTCGATCCTGCGCGCGCTGCTCGGTACCACCATCGGTACTGTCGGCGCGGCCCTCTATGTGGTCTGGATCGCGCCGGCACTGCCGACGCTGACGCTGCAGATATTGGCGCTGATCCCGTTCCTGCTGGCCGGTAGCCTGCTGATCTGGCAGCGCAAGACCGCCATCGTCGGTACCGACTTCAGCATGGTGTTCCTGTTGCTCAGTGCACCGGGGATGCCGCTGCCGGAGGCGGCCCGGTTCCTCGCGATCGCCCCCGGTCCGTTCCTCGGGGCGGTGGTGGCGACGGCGGCGTTCTACCTGCTGCTGCCGACCGGGCCGCGGCAACGCTACGAGGATCTTAAACAGGCGCAGTTCAACGAGCTGCGGCAACTGGCCACCGGCCGCTCCATCCTGCCGGAGGTGCTCTGGCGCGCACGTCTGCATCAGCGCTCGCTGAAACTGCTGCAGTGCGCGCCGCTGGCCCGCGTCCCGGGCGCCGCCGCCTGCCGCGAGCAGTTACAGATCTTCGCCCTGGCCAGCGACCTGTACGCGCTGCGCCATCGCCTGCAGTCGTGCAATGCGCGGGTGATCCAGCGCTTTGGCGATGCGCTGCATGAGCTGTCGGCACGGCCGGAGCGGTTGCAGCAAACCCTGGTGTCGCTGCATGCGTTGCAGCCGGCATTTGCCCAACGCCCCGAGCTGGCCACGCTGGCCGCCAAGGTGGAAACCCAGCTGGGTGCACTGCTGCCTGGCGAGTTGAGCCCGCCGCCCGCGCGCTGAAGCGGCTCAGCGACCGCCGGGAAGCTGCTATCATCGAGCGCCGGCCTGAGCGATGCAGGCCTGAGTGGTGAGGGGAGCGGTATGAGCGAAGGACAACAGACAGAACTGCAGTGGCAGTGGGCCCGTTTCGACGAACTCGGCAACGGCGAGCTGTACCGGCTGCTGCAGGCGCGGCAAAACGTGTTTATCGTCGAACAACGCTGCGCCTACCCGGATGCCGATGGCCTCGATCCCCAGGCCTGGCACCTGTTGGGCTGGCGCGGTGCCGGCGCCGAGCGGGAGCTGCTGGCCTGTGCCCGCATCCTGCCGCCGGGGCTCAAGTTCGCCGAGCCCGCCATCGGCCGGGTACTGACGACCGCCGCCGGGCGCGGGCAGGGCCTCGGGCGGGCGTTGTTGCATCAGTCGATCGCGCGGCTGCACGCGGTTTATCCCGGCGCCGCCATTCGTCTCTCGGCCCAGTGCCATCTGCAGGCGTTCTACCGGGGCTTCGGCTTTTCCGCCATCTCCAGCCCCTATGACGAGGACGGAATTCCCCACATCGATATGCTCAGGCCTGGCACTCCCGCACCATCGGTCGCATAGTAGGGAGAGAGACGCTAGTCTGCTACCTGTCGTTTGCATTCAAAAGGATGGCGCGATGACCGACGCTCCCGAGGACAACAAGAACCCGCCCCCGCTGCCGCGAGGCCCGATGACGCTGACCCGGCTGATGCTGTGGTTTCTGTTCATCATGCTGCTGTCCTGGTATTGGGCCGGCGTCACCGAAACCCAGCAGACCATCTCCTATTCCAGTTTCAAGAGCCATCTGCGCAACGGCGATGTCGCCAGCGTGACGCTGCAGGGGGAGAGGATCAACGGCCTGCTCAAGGGCGCGGCGGCGAGCGCCGACAGTGGCGACCGCAGCGGGCAGAACAGCGGCCGCTTTACCACGACCCTGCCCCCGGTGGACGACCCGGAGCTGATGAAGCTGCTGGAGGAGCAGCAGGTCGAGGTCAACGCCCGGCCCGCCGAGGGCTCCTGGTGGAGCCGGATACTGCTGCTGATGTTGCCCTGGGTGCTGATCCTCGGCCTGTTCTGGTATGCCAGTGCGCGGATGCAGCAGGGTTCGATGGGCGGCGGCGGGCTGTTCGGCTTCTCCAAATCCCGCGCCCGGCGCTTCGACAAGGGCAAGACCCAGGTCACCTTCGACGACGTGGCCGGCCTCGATAACGCCAAGAAGGACCTGCGCGAGATCAGCGGCTACCTGCGCGATCCGGAGCATTACCGCAAACTCGGCGCCAAGATCCCCCGCGGCATCCTGCTGATGGGCCCGCCCGGTACCGGCAAAACGCTGCTGGCGAAAGCAGTGGCGGGGGAGGCCAACGTGCCCTTCTTCAGCATCAGTGGCTCCGAGTTCATCGAGATGTTCGTCGGCGTCGGCGCCTCGCGGGTGCGCGACATGTTCCAGAGCGCGAAGAAGGAGGCCCCGGCGATCATCTTCATCGACGAGATCGACTCGGTGGGACGGGCCCGCGGCACCGGCCTCGGTGGCGGCCATGACGAGCGCGAGCAGACCCTGAACCAGATCCTCAGCGAGATGGATGGCTTCGACCCGCACGAAACGGTGGTGGTGCTGGCCGCCACCAACCGCCCCGATGTGCTCGACACGGCACTGCTGCGCCCCGGGCGCTTCGACCGCAAGGTGACGCTGGACCTGCCGGACCGGCCGGCGCGGCTGGCGATCCTGAAGATCCATTCGCGCGAAGTGCCGCTGGCCGCCGATGTGGAGCTGGAGCGCCTCGCTGCGCTGACCGTCGGTTTCTCCGGCGCCGACCTGGAGAACCTGGTCAACGAGGCGGCGCTGCTGGCCGGGCGCAAGGACCTGCAGCAGGTCGATATGGAAGCGCTGTTGGCGGCCCGCGACAAGGTGGTGCTGGGCGGGCTGCGCGAGCTGGCGTTGAGCGAGGAGGAGCGCGAGCTGGTCGCCTACCATGAGTCCGGCCATGCCCTGGTGGCGCTGCTGCTGCCCCATGCCGACCCGCTGGACAAGGTCAGCATCATTCCCCGCGGCCGGGCGCTGGGGGTGACCGAACAGATCCCCGAGGAGGAGCGCCACAACCTGCGCCAAAGCTACCTGCGCGACCGCCTCGGCGTAATGCTCGGCGGGCGTTCGGCGGAGCAGGTGGTGTTCCATGAGGTCAGCTCCGGCGCCGAGGAGGACCTGAAGCAGGCGACCCATCTGGCGCGCCACATGATCACCCACTGGGGCATGAACGAGGTGATCGGACCGGTCGCGTTCCAGCGCGGCGAGGAGCATGTATTCCTCGGCCGCGAGATCGCCCAGCAGCGCGACTTCAGCGAACACACCGCGGAGCTGATCGACGAGCAGATCGAACTGCTGCTGAAACAGATCGAGCACGAGGTGATCGAGCTGCTCAGCAGCCACCGCAACGACCTGGACCGCCTGGCCCAGGCGTTGCTGCAACAGGAGACGCTGGAAGCGGAGCAGATCCGCACGCTGATCGATTCCGCCTCCACTAGTCATAGCGCGGGCGACTAAGCCCGCGTTGCTCACGCTTCTCTCCGGCTATATCACACAGCGTCCCTCATCATGGGCTGGCACATGCCTTGCTGTCAGCCCTGGTGCCCCTCTCGTATGGCGACCCGAATGCCCGGTTCCTGCGGCTTTAGCCGCTGCAGGTCCGACACAACCGGCCAATATTGTCGTTATTCCAACAATCGCGAGGCACTACCGATGAAAGTAACGGATATCCCCTTTGAGGACGAAGCGTTCAAGCAGTGTGTACTGGAAACCGGTGCGGAAAACGCGGAACAGATCCTGGAGTTGAAGTGTCGCAAACGCCATATCAAGAGCGTGGCGGGTATCGAATACCTGACCGAACTGCGCTTCCTGGACCTGACCCGCAACCAGTTGACCCGCCTCGACCTGTCGAAAAACACCAAACTGACCGACCTGTTCGTCGGCAGTAACGAGTTGAGCGAACTGGATATCAGCGGCTGCAGCGAACTCGCCTGCCTGGAGATCTTCTCCAACGCACTGGAGCGGATCGACCTGAGCCACAACCCCCGACTCGAGGAGATCTGCGCCATGGAGAACGAGCTGGCCAGCATCAGCTTCGCCGCCAATCCCGAGCTGCTGATCGCCCGTCTGAACGGCAACTTCATCGCCGCACTGGAACTGCC
>QKGH01000344.1 GCA_003250495.1 Marinobacterium sp. | reverse complement strand
GTATCCTGGCAGATCGGGCGGTGGCCCTCGGCACACATGCGGGAGTTGATCAGAATCTGCGCCATGGCGTCTTTCGCCGCGGGGTTCTGTTCCTTCAGATAGGCTTCATGAACACCCTTGATGAAATCGATCGGGTGGTAGTAGGAGATGAACTGCAGTGCATCGGCGATGCTGCTGACGAAATCATCCTGGCGAATAACGCTCATTCGTGACTCTCCACTCAGGCTCTGGTTAGGGATGTAGCGTTGACGCCCCCTGCCAACGCACACGTTTGTGGGGGCGGATTATACACCAGTTTGACAGCGAGGCGTTTATGGCCTTGGTCTAACAGGGGCTCAAAGTGCGAGGCAGAACAGCAGCCCGAACACCATCACCAACTGCCCCGTGGCCGGGGTCAGGCCCCGCCGCTGCCCCTCCGGCAACGCCAGGTAGCGCTGCAGTCGCACCGCGAACGGTAGCGCCGCCAGCAACCACCAGGGCTGCTGCAGCAGACCACGTCCGGCCAGCCCCAGCGACCACAACAACGTTACCAACAGCAGCAGATAGAACAGTCGTCTGGCGGCCGGGTAGCCGATCCGCACCGTCAGCGTTTTCAGCCCATCGCGCCGGTCCGATTCGTAATCGCGCAGCTCGTTGCTGAGCAGCAGCAGCGAGACCAGCAGGCTGATCGGCACCGACAGCAGCAGGATATCGCCGTTCAGCTCGCCGCCCGCGGCGACATGGCTGCCGCTGACCATCAACACCCCCATCAGCCAGAACACCAGCGCCACCGCCAGCCCCCGCGCCTTGTAGTTGAGCGGCTTCAGGGTATAGCCGAGCGCGCCGAGCAGACCGATCAGGAACAGCCAGAGCAGTTCGAAACTACGATCGAGCACCAGGTAGAGCCCGATCGGTACCGCGGCCAGGAAGCAGCCCAGGCCAAAGGCGAAGTTGCGCTGCACCTGCAGCGCCAGCCTGCTGGCCTCGGGCTCCCGCCGCAACAGCGCCAGGTCCGAGTAGTCGTTGATCAGGTTGACCCCCGCCTGCAACAGCAACCCGCCGATCAGGACCAGCACGGCGTTCAGCGGGATCAGCTCGCCTGCCTGCCAGGCCGTGGTCAGCCCGATCAGGCAGGTGGTTACCGCCACCGGGAAGGAGAAGGGGCGCAGGGCGTGCAGAAAACTGTAGCGACTGGCTTGAATCATCGATGATCGGTCCGGAGATAAAGAAAACGGGAGCCTGAGCTCCCGCGATCATAACACTGCAAGATTACCGCTTCAGCCGCGCGCCGGGGCGTTGGGCAGATCGCGCATCAGCAGAGCGTAGGTCATGTCGGTATCGAAATCGACCGGGATGCGGACACGGTGGCCGGAACCCGGCGCGACCTCGGCCTGCTGCCCTTTCTTATCCAACATCTCCTGCAACACGAAGCGACGATTACCGGCCGGCGTCATCAACTCGATGGTATCGCCCTTTTCGAAGCGGTTTTTCACATCCACTTCGATGAAGCCGCGCTGCGTGTCATGCCCGATGATCTCGCCGACGAACTGCTGGTGCACGCCGACGGAGTTGCCGGTTTCGTAGTTCTGATACTCGTCATGCACGTGACGGCGGTAGAACCCTTCGGTGTAACCGCGGTTGGCCAGGTTCTCCAGCACATCCATCAGCCCCATGTCGAACGGCTTGCCGGCCACGGCGTCGTCGATCGCCTGGCGGTAGGCCTGGGCGGTGCGCGCGACGTAGTAGTGGGACTTGGTGCGTCCCTCGATCTTCAGCGAGTCCACGCCCATCTCGGCCAGCTTGTGCACATGCTGGATCGCCCGCAGATCCTTGGAGTTCATGATGTAGGTGCCGTGCTCGTCTTCGTACGCCGGCATGTACTCGCCGGGACGGGTCTCCTCCTGCAGCAGGAAGATACGATCGGTCGGCAAACCCTCGCCCAGCGCCGGCTCCACGGCACCTGCGGCCTGGCCCGGATCGAAGGTCTGCACCGGCACCACGTCGCCGGACTCATCCTCTTTCGCCTCATGGGCGTCGTACTTCCAGCGGCAGGTGTTGGTGCAGGTACCCTGGTTCGGATCGCGGTGGTTGATGTAACCGGACAGCAGGCAGCGGCCGGAATAGGCGATGCACAGCGAACCGTGCACGAACACCTCCAGCTCCATCTCCGGGCACTGCTGGCGGATCTCGGCGACCTCGTCCAGCGACAGCTCGCGGGACAGGATGATCCGCTCGATCCCGGCACGATGCCAGAACTTGACCGAGGCCCAGTTCATCGTGTTGGACTGCACCGACAGATGGATCGGCAGCTCCGGGTACTTGTCCTTGACCATCATGATCAGGCCGGGATCGGACATGATCAGCGCATCCGGCCCCATCTCGATCACCGGATCGAGATCCTTCATGTAGGTCTTCAACTTGGAGTTGTGCGGCATGATGTTACTGGCGACGAAAAACTTCTTCCCCAGTTCATGCGCGATCCGGATCCCTTCGGCGAGATTCTCATGGGTGAAATCGTTGTTACGCACCCGCAGGCTGTAGCGCGGCTGGCCGGCATAGACCGCATCCGCACCGTAGGCGAAGGCGTACTTCATGTTCTTCAGCGTCCCCGCCGGGGACAGGAGTTCAGGCGTTCGCATGGCTGACTTTGTATAAGGGGTTTACGGGCTGACCGTGTTGGCGGCCAGGGGTATTTCAAACAGAGGGGTATAGACCGATCCGCGCTCGCCGGGGCGGCTCTGGAACAGCACCACCGCGTCCGCCGGCGTGTACTGCTGCAGCTGCGGCCAGCAGGCCGGCGCCGCGAAGCGATTCTGCGCCGGCAAACGGCCCAGCGTGATATGGGGCCGGAACCCTACATCGCGATACTCGATACCGCACTGTGCCGCCACCTCGACCATGCACTGATGCAACAGCATCAACGGCTCCGGATCGCTGGTCAGCGCCGCCACCAGTGCCAGGTGCGGGTTGACGGGATAGTAATCCAGCGTATCCAGCGGCACCAGGAAGGAGCTCCGTTGCTGCAGCGCCTCACGCGCGCCGCGCTCCAGCTCCTGCACCTGGTCGAGGGTGACCTCATCGAGAAAACACAGTGTCAGGTGATAGCTGCCGGAATCGACCCAGTAGGCATCCAGCCCCTTGTCGTATTCGCACAGCGTATCGGCATAATCGGCCAGTAATCGGGCCACGCGCTCCGGTATCCGCAGCGCAAAAAAAGCACGAATCTTCATGCGTGGTGTATCAGGACCTCTTGTCTGAGGCGGCTATTGTGCCGCCAGTGTGGACGAGACGCAAACCCGACCTTACCGCTCGGGTAAGATCCCGCGCTCATCCGCCGCTGCGTTGTTCCAATCTGAGCTGCAGCGCGTTCAACTGCTGGCGTACCTGCAACAGCTCCTGGCTGAACTGGCGCCGGGAGCCATCGATGGCACGAATCGACTGCTCGATACTGGCCACCCGCGGAGCGAGATCGCCGCCGCCGCGCTGCGCCTTTTCCAACGCGCTGAGACGCGAGCCGGCCGCCTGCAGCGCCTTGGTCCGCTCATCGCGCTCCAGCGACAGTGCAAACTCGGCATCGGCACCGACCTGGCCGATACGTTCGCGTTCCGCGCCCAACTTCTTCTCCAACGCGCCCAGGCTCTGCTTCAGCGTCGCCACCTGTTTCACCTCGCCCCCCAGACCGTCGAGCTGCTTGCTGGCCGTCGCCAGTTGCTGCTTCACGCCCTCGAGTTCTGCGGACTGCGCCTCCAGCAACTTCTTCTGCTCTTCGAGCTGCGGCTTGTTACGCTGGTAGGCGATGGTCCACAGCTTGGCGATCTCGGAATCGAAGTGGGTGTACTTCTGCGTCGCCTGCGTCTCCAGCTGGCCGATACGGCCGGTCAGCGTCGCACCGGACTGATTGGCGCTGTCACTGGTCAGCGCCAGCATCTGCTCCAGCTCGCCCAGGCGCGCCTGGGCCTTGGCCAACTGCTCCTGCTGGCGCCCCAGCGTCGCCGACAGATCCATCACCAGATAGCCCAAGCCACCGCAACCGACCGCCAGCAGCAGCAGGATCAGCGACAGCAGGAAACCACCGCCACCGCGCCTGGGCTCGGCCGGCGGGGTCGGCGCGGCGGGACGTTTGGCATCGCGTGGCGTGGCAGCGGTGCCAGGCTCCGCCTCCAGACCGGACAGATTGAAGCCGGGCTCTTTTCGTTCGTTCATCAGCCTGTATCTATATTCAGTAGTTTTGGCCAGAGCCGATCACGTTAGCAGGTTTGCCGATGACGAAAAAGCCCCGCGAATGCGGGGCTTTTTTCAACACCATCAGGACATGGCTAGGGGGCTGATCACATCATGCCGCCCATACCACCCATGCCACCCATACCGCCCATGTCAGGCATAGCCGGCTTGTCTTCCGGGTGCTCGGCAACCATCGCTTCGGTGGTGATCATCAGACCGGCGATAGAAGCGGCCGCCTGCAGCGCAGAACGGGTCACTTTGGCCGGATCCAGGATACCCATCTCCAGCATGTCGCCGTACTGGTCGGTAGAAGCGTTGAAGCCGAATGCGCCTTCGCCTTCACGAACCTTGTTGACGACGACGGAGCCTTCGCCGCCGGCGTTGCCGACGATCTGGCGCAGCGGCGCTTCCATGGCACGCAGTGCCAGCTGGATGCCGATGGTCTGGTCGTGGTTGTCACCCTGCAGCTCTTCAACCTTGCTCAGGGCACGGATCAGGGCAACGCCACCGCCAGGTACCACACCCTCTTCAACGGCCGCACGGGTCGCGTGCAGAGCGTCGTCGACGCGGGCTTTCTTCTCTTTCATTTCAACTTCGGTTGCAGCGCCAACCTTGATCACGGCAACACCGCCGGCCAGCTTGGCGACGCGTTCCTGCAGTTTTTCGCGGTCGTAATCGGAAGTGGTCTCTTCGATCTGAACGCGGATCTGCTGTACGCGAGCATCGATATCGGTTTTGGAACCGGCACCGTCGACGATGGTGGTGTTCTCTTTGGTGATGTTGACGCGTTTGGCGGTACCCAGGTGTTCCAGACCAGCCGTTTCCAGGCTCAGGCCGATCTCTTCGGAGATCACCTGGCCGCCGGTCAGGATAGCGATATCCTGCAGCATCGCCTTACGACGGTCGCCGAAGCCCGGTGCCTTGACGGCAGCGACCTTGACGATACCGCGCATGGTGTTGACCACCAGAGTCGCCAGCGCTTCGCCTTCGACATCTTCAGAGATGATCAGCAGCGGGCGGGAAGACTTAGCCACCTGCTCCAGTACCGGCAGCAGTTCGCGGATGTTGGAGATCTTCTTGTCGACCAGCAGCACGAACGGCTCTTCCAGTTCGGCCGTCATGGTTTCCTGGTTGTTGATGAAGTAGGGAGACAGGTAGCCGCGATCGAACTGCATACCTTCAACCACTTCCAGCTCGTTCTCGAAACCGGAACCCTCTTCGACGGTGATGACACCCTCTTTACCCACCTTCTCCATCGCATCGGCGATGATCTGGCCGACTTCGGCATCAGAGTTGGCGGAGATGGTGCCGACCTGGGCGATCGCCTTGTAATCGGCGCAGGGTACGGACATGGCGCGCAGCTCTTCGACCACGGCAGCGGTTGCCTTGTCGATACCGCGTTTCAGATCCATCGGGTTCATGCCTGCTGCAACGGACTTCAGACCTTCGTTGACGATCGCCTGAGCCAGCACGGTAGCGGTGGTGGTACCGTCACCGGCGACATCGTTGGCCTTGGAAGCGACTTCCTTGACCATCTGTGCACCCATGTTTTCGAACTTGTCTTTCAGTTCGATCTCTTTTGCGACAGAGACACCATCTTTGGTGACGGTCGGCGCACCGAAGGATTTTTCCAGTACAACGTTACGGCCTTTCGGGCCCAGGGTGGTCTTAACCGCATCAGCCAGAATGTTCACGCCGGCCAGCATGCGCTGACGGGCATCATCACCGAAACGTACGTCTTTAGCAGCCATTATTCGTTTCCTGTAATTTTCAGTAACTTGTTAATGTTGTTTATGCAGGGGAGGGCTCGGACAGACTCAGTCTTCCAGCACAGCGTAGATTTCGCTTTCCTGCATGATCAGCAGTTCGTCACCGTCGATCTTGACGGTATTGGAACCGGCATACTGACCGAACAGGACCTTATCCCCCACTTTGACGGACGGCGCCTGAACGTCACCGCTGTTCAGTACGCGGCCAGGGCCGACAGCCACAACTTCACCGCGATTCGGCTTTTCTGCTGCGGAACCCGGCAGCACGATGCCGCTGGCCGTGGTGGTCTCTTCTTCGCTGCGGCGAACTACAACACGGTCGTGAAGTGGACGAATTTTCATCTGGTTGTTCTCCTGGTATCTAGGATCCAATGCGATGTTTGGTTTTGTTTTGGCACCGATACCGGTACCGGAAATCGGATGCTGTTGTTAGTGGGGTCCACGCCTTCGATTTCAATGGCAGACACAGATATTTTTTTCCTGTGCCGAACGCGTAAACCCGGTCACTGCTATGTGGGGGATAAGAGGAGTGATTCAAGAGGCCCGCAAAGAATTTTTTACTGAATCCGTGGCCGCTCGTCGTCATCGTCACGCCGCACCACTTCACCATCGATGATGTCGCCGTCGCGGCTGCCGTTACGTGCATCGAAGGGACCGTAGCCGGCACGGTTATCGAAGTCCGCCTGCACCTGGCTGCTGACGATCAACGTGAAGCGGCTCAGCAACAGCCGTACGATAGCTTTGCGAACCGCCGGAATCAGACAACTGAACCCCATCACATCGGTGACAAAGCCCGGCGTCACCAGCAAGGCACCGCCAACGGCCAGCACTATCCCCTCCACCATCTCCTGTCCCGGCACCTCATTGTGCCGCATCCGCTCCTGCGCCCGGGCCAGCGTCATCAGCCCCTGGTGGCGCAACATGTTGACGCCGATAAACGCCGACAACAGCACCAGGGCGACGGTATACCAGGCACCGATGGCCTGCCCCACCTTGATCAGCACGGTGATTTCGATGATCGGAACGATGACAAACAGCAGAAACAGAAAACGCATGGTGTAGATCCTAGACTCGCCTCGCAGGCAGCACATGGGAGCACGTTCACCGGTGAAGCGCAACTGGCGGCGCCCGCGCGACTGGCACCAAAGTAGCAAACCGCTCGGCGCCCATATGGAATCAAGGTATTAGATACACCCGCAGCGGTCGATGCGATGCTCGATGAGGGAGCGATCCGATCCCCGCCAGATTTATGAATTTTTTTACATATCGTCGCTATATTGTTGCACTGCGAAATTGTGCGGTGCACAATTTATTCGAACCCATCGACATCTATCACGCCCCTAAGCCGTACATCCCGAACAACTAAGGAGTTGCACCATGGAACTAAAAGATAAAGTGATCGTCGTGACCGGCGGAGGCCGAGGGCTTGGCCGTGCCATGGCACTCGAACTGGCCGGCAAAGGCGCTAAACTCGCGCTGGTCGATCTGAATCAGGAAGATCTCGACCAAACCGTCGCCATGTGTGCCGACAAGGGCGTAGAAGCCCGCAGTTATCAGGCCGACATCAGCGACGAAGCCGCCGTCGAGAAACTGTTTGGCGACATCGCCACGGACTTCGGCGCGATCAATGGCCTGGTCAACAACGCCGGCATCACCCGTGACGGTCTGTTCCTGAAGGTTAAAGATGGCAAGGTCGTCAACAAGATGACCAAGGATCAGTGGGACCTGGTAATCAAGGTCAACCTGACCGGCACCTTCCTGTGCGCACGCGAAGCCGCTGCCAAAATGATCGAACTGGGCTGCCAGGGCTGCATCATCAACATCTCCTCGATCTCTCGCGCCGGCAACATGGGCCAGACCAACTACACCGCCACCAAGGCCGGCGTCGCCGCCATGGCCGTTACCTGGGCCAAAGAGCTGGCACGCTACGGTATCCGTGCGGCGGCCGTCGCGCCGGGCTTCATCGGCACCGAGATGGTGATGAGCATGAAACCCGAGGCACTGGAAAAAGTGGAAGCGATGATTCCGGCCAAACGCCTGGGCAAACCGGAGGAGATCGCCAAGACCGTGGCGTTCATCTTCGAGAACGACTATATCAGCGGCCGTTGCTTCGAGGTCGACGGTGCACTGCGCCTCTAACTCCACCGCCAACGTCCCCCAGAAGCCGGCTGAACGCCGGCTTTTTTCGCCCCCCAACCGGCTCGAACCCCGGTCGCGTTGTCCGTTATACTGCCTGTTTTGCACCGCCACCTAAGGCTCATCCCATGCCGGCAACCTGGAAAGAGACGCTCCTGCGCTACCGCGATATCCGCCTGCTGTGGATCTTCCTGATGGGGTGCGCCAGCGGCTTTCCGTTCGTACTGATCGGCAGTAACCTCAGCGGCTGGCTCAAAGATGCCGGCATCAGCCGCGCCGAGATCGGCCTGGTCGGCTCCGTCGCCACCGTCTATGCGGTCAACTTTCTCTGGGCGCCGCTGGTCGACCGCGTCCATCTGCCGCTGCTGCGCCACCTGGGCCAGAGACGCAGCTGGATTCTGCTCACGCAGCTTGGCATGCTCATCGCCGTATTGCTCATCGCCAGCGTCGACCCCCACACCAGCCTGCTGCTGACCGGCCTGCTCGCCTTCTCCATCGCCCTGCTTTCGGCGACCCAGGATATCGCCGTCGATGCCTTCCGCATCGACCAGTTCGCCCCCGAAGAGCAGGACCGGATGCCGCCCGCCGCCGCGATGTCGATCATCGGCTGGTGGACCGGTTACTCCTGGCCCGGCTATATCGCCTTTACCCAGGCGGATAACATCGGCTGGAATCAGGTCTACTACCTGATGGCCGGGGTGCTGCTGGTGCTGATCCTGTTCACGCTGCTGGTGCGTGAACCGCCATCGATCCGGGACCAACTGCAGGCGTCGGCCGAGTCCCGCTATCAGCGCCAGTTGCACACCTCGACCCTGCTGACCTGGTTCATGGTCACGGTCGTGGAGCCGTTCGCCGAGTTTTTCCGCAAGAACGGCCTACGCACCGCACTCACGCTGATGCTGTTCATCTTCATGTTCAAGATTGGCGAGGCCTTTCTCGGCCGCATGTCGATCGTGTTCTACAAGGAGATCGGTTTCAGCAACGCGCAGATCGGCGAATACACCAAGATGTTCGGCTGGTTCATGACCGTGCTGTTCACCCTGATCGGCAGCGCCTTCAACACCCGCTTCGGGGTCGTCAAGGGCCTGCTGCTCGGCGGCGCCGCGATGGCCTCCAGCAACCTGATGTTCGCCGTGATCGCCGCCTCCGGCCCGCTGGAGTGGTTACTGCTGCTCACCCTGCTGATCGATAACTTCACTACCGCCTTCTCCACCGTCGCGTTCGTCTCCTTCCTGACCCTGCTCACCGGCCGCGCCTTCAGCGCGACCCAATACGCGCTGCTCGCCTCCCTCGGCAACCTGAGCCGGACGACACTGGCCGGGCTCAGCGGCTACACCGTGGACCTGCTCGGCAGTTGGGATCGATTTTTCATCGTCACGGCGCTGATGGTACTGCCGTCGCTGCTGATGCTCTGGAACCTGCGCCACCGCTTCGACCAGATCACCCAGCGCTGACGCTCCACCGCCACGCCCTCGGCCTGGCGGGTGGCAAAGGCGTGATCGCGGCGAATGATAGCTTGCAAATGATAATTATTATCATTACATTCTATCTATTCCCTAATGCCTACCGGAGAAGAGCGATGGCCTATCAGATCGATGCCTGGCTGGAACGCAAGGAGCCCGAACTGCGGGTGACACTGAAAAACACCGGCGTGGTGTTACTGCACTGGCATGCCGAGGAGCTGCGCCCGCTGCTGGAGTCGGGACAACTGGACCCGCGGGATTTCTGCGCCTGCCAGGGGCAGGAGAAGGAGTTGGTACGCGAGCTGTTCCTGCTTGCCTGCTGCGAACAGGGGCGCTGCGAAAACTGCCCGGGAGGAAGCACGGGAGAGAAGCATTGACCTCTCTCCCGCGGGAAATCAGTCGCGGAAGTTGTTGAACTGCAGGGGCAGCTCCACCTCGGACTCACGCAGCAGCGCAATCGCCTCCTGCAGGTCGTCGCGTTTTTTACCGGTCACGCGGACCTTTTCGCCCTGGATCTGTGCCTGCACCTTCAGCTTGCTCTCTTTGATCAGCTTGGTGATCTTCTTGCACAACGTCTGATCCAGCCCCTGGCGCAACAGCACCTGCTGGGTGGCTTTGACGCCGCTGACATCGGGATCCTTGATCTCCATACACTTGATATCGATCTTGCGCGCGGTCAGCTTGGCCCGCAGCACATCGATCATCTGCTGCAGCTGGAAATCGACCTCGGCACTCAGGGTAACGGTTTCATCCTGCAGCGCGAAGTCGGCTTTTACCCCCTTGAAGTCGTAACGCTGCTGGATTTCACGGTTGGCCTGGTCCACCGCATTGGTGACTTCATGCATATCCAGTTCGGATACGATATCGAATGAGGGCATGACTCTCTCCTTAACAACAGTTCAGTCTGATCTTCAGCGCCGCTATCATAACCGCTTTAACCGCCACGGAGAGAGGGATGCGCTGGCATATATTGGGCGCGGGGGCGATCGGCTCGCTGTTTGCCGAACGTTTTATCGACGCCGGCATCGCCTGCTGCCTGTTGCTGCGCGACGAATCGCAACGGCGCCTCTTCGCACGCCGGGGAAACCGCCTGCTGATCCAGCGCCCGCCGCAGGCCCGCGCGTTAACGCTCGACGCCGAGACAGCGCAATCGGCGGACACGCCGATCACCCACCTGCTGGTCACCACCAAGGCGTACGACTCGCAGCGCGCCGTGGCGGCGTTGCAACCACGCCTGGCGCCCGCTGCGCAGATCGTACTGCTTCAGAACGGCTTAGGCCACCAGCAGGCGCTCGCCGCGCTGTTGGCCCCGCGCCAGGTCTGGGCGGCCATCACCACCTGCGGCGCCCACCGCAACGCGCCGTTCGAGGTCACCCCGGCCGGCGCCGGAACCACGACGCTGGGGTTGATCGGTGACAGCGCCTCCCGGCGCCACACCCTGCCCGAGGGCTGGGAAGGTCTCGGCGCCGATATTCTGATACACGACGACATCACCCGGGCGCTGTGGCAGAAACTGGCCATCAATGCCGCCATCAATCCGTTGACGGCCCTGCACGCTTGCCGCAACGGCGAGCTGCTCTCGCCGCCGCGACGGCAACAACTGAGTGCCCTGTGCCGGGAGATCGAACAGATCGCCAGCGCCTGCGGTCAGGCGCTGTTCGAACGGCCGTTACTGGAGGCGGTAACCGCCGTCGCCGACGCGACCGGCAGCAACTTCTCCTCTATGCTGCAGGATATACGCGCGAACCGCCCGACCGAGATCGCGCAGATCACCGGTTTTCTCTGTGCCCAAGCGGAGCAGAATGGGCTCCAAGCCCCGTTGAACCAGGCCCTGCTACAGCAGATACAGCGCCAGACAAGGAATCTCGATGAGTAAAGAAGCAAAAACCAGGCACAGCGGCCAGCAGAAGATGGATACCGCCGAGTACGAGGCGATCAAGCTGGAGCTGCAGATCGAGCTGTTGAAGGTGCAGAGCTGGGTCAAATCGAGCGGCGAAAAGATCCTGATCCTGTTCGAAGGGCGCGATGCCGCCGGCAAGGGGGGAACCATCAAGCGCTTCATGGAGCATCTGAACCCCCGCAGCGCCCGCGTCATCGCGCTGGAGAAGCCCACCGAGCTCGAACACGGCCAGTGGTATTTCCAGCGCTACGTCAAACACCTGCCCGCCGCCGGCGAGATCGTGCTGTTCGACCGCTCCTGGTACAACCGCGCCGGCGTCGAGCGGGTCATGGATTTCTGTTCGCCCTCCGAGTACCTGGAGTTCATGCGCGAGACCCCGGAGCTGGAGAAGATGTTCGTGCGCAGCGGCATCCGCCTGTTCAAACTCTGGTTCGAGGTCAGCCGCGAGGAGCAGTTCCGCCGTTTCCAGTCGCGCCGCACCGATCCGTTGAAGCACTGGAAACTGTCGCCGATCGACCTGGCTTCGCTGGACAAATGGGACGACTACAGCGAGGCCAAGGAGGCGATGTTCTTCCACACCGACACCGCCGACGCGCCCTGGACCATCGTCGACTCCAACGACAAGAAGCGCGCCCGCATCAATGCCATGCGCCATATCCTGAACAACCTGCCCTACCCCGACCGTAACCGGGAGATCCAGATCGAGCCCGATCCGGCCATCGTGCGCCCGGCGCGCCAGACCCGCAGCTGAGGTGGCGAACGTACGACCCGGTCTGTACCGGCCATGTCCCCCAACACATGTCCCCAACAACAGGTGAATAACGAGGAGAACACGCGATGAGTAACCGACTGACCCGGATCTATACCCGCAGCGGCGACCAGGGTACGACCGGACTGGCCAACGGCACGCGAGTGGCGAAAACCCACCCCCGCATCGAGGCGCTGGGCGAAGTCGACGAGCTGAACTCGCTGATCGGCATCCTGGCGGCGGACCTGTCGGAACGCGACCCGCTGCACCCGGAGATGCGCCGCATCCAGAACGACCTGTTCGACCTGGGCGGCGAGCTGGCCGTCGCCGACCCGGCTTACAGCGTCATCGATCTGCCCGCCGTCGACCAGCTCGAGCAGCAGCTGGACCGGCACAACGCCACCCTGCCGGCGCTGGAGAATTTCATTCTCCCCGGCGGTAACCGGCCCGCCGCCAACGCCCACTTCGCCCGTAGCGTGTGTCGCCGCGCGGAGCGCCGCCTGGTGGAACTCGCCGCGCAAGAAACGGTCAATCCTCAGGCTATCGCCTACCTGAATCGCCTGTCCGACCTGCTATTCGTGTATGCGCGTTTGCTGGCGCGGCGGGAGGGCGGCAGCGAGGTACTGTGGCAACCCAGACCTCCGCTCCCCAGCCCCCTCGCCGACAACTGAACGGAGAGAACCGATGAGACAGCTCAACCTACTGCGACGCTTGGCGGCTATCGGCGCCCTGCTCCTGCTGCCGGCCATCGCCCACGCCGACTGCGCCATGGAGCAGACGATCTGCGAGGCGCGCTGCAGCCTGAACCATTACGACAACCGTGCCGCCCGGGCCGGTTGCGACTCACGCTGCATGGCGGAGCGTGCGGCCTGCAGTACCGAGAAAGGCACGGAGAAGGCGGTCGACTTCAGCAAGCAGGCGTGGCGCGATACCCAGTCCTTCTTCCAGGGACTGACCGAAGAGAAAAAGTAGAAACGGCAATTGGGGGGGAGCTAGGATCCCCGCTCCCGGTACTGCAGCTCCAGCGCCAGCCGGGCCTGTACCAGGAACTGGTTGAAGATACGGAAATTACGCTCGTCGATCGCCGCGCCCGGGGCGCAGTTATCGGCGTAGAACAACCCGATTGGACGCCCGCCGACATTGACCGGGGCCGCCACGAACCCCGCCGGTCGCACGCTGCGGATAAACTCCGCGGGCAGGCGCTTACTCCACTCCCCCTCCCGGCAGTCCGAGACCAGCAGCGTATTGCCGTGCTCGATCAGTTGCAGAAACAGCTGCCCCTTGGCCTCGTCCGCCCGCAGCAGCAGTTCACGTTGCAGCGCCTCCGCTTCCATCCCGCGTACGACTCGCGCCGTCAGCTGACGGCGGTCGGAACTGAGCAGGCAGAACGCCACCCGATCCAGCGCCGAGCAGCGCTCGATCGCCTCGACCGATACCTCGATGATGCCGGCCGCTTTACCACCCTCCGCCACCATCTCGTTGATCTTCGTTAGATACTCGAGCTGCAGTTGATCCTGGGACGGCCCGCTCCTGGGTGGCGCGGCGGGCACGGCCCGCTGCGCACTGGCGAACTGCTCGCTCCGCGAGCCGATATAGAACGAGAGCTTGCGCGACAGCTCATCGAGATCGTCCACGCCGCTGGGACGGTAGGGCGGTTGCAGACTCTTTGCCGACAACCCGTACTCGATGCTGAGATCGCACACCTGGCGGAAGGCATCGCCTATCGCCTCCTCCAACTGCTCCTGCACCAGCCCCGTACACAGCATCAATTGCTTGATCCGTTTCCCGTAGTCGAGCTCGCGCCCGGTATCCCGGTAGTAGAGCAGCTCCAGCAGGTCGTGGCAGCCCGCCGCCAGGATATGATTGAGACGGCGCGCGGGTTGTAACTGCTCCGCGCTCATCGCGTCCATCGCCTGCACCACCGCCTTGGGAAAGCCCCAGCTCTGCGCCAGGTCCTGGCCGACATCGCTGAAATGCCCGCCCAGTTCGCGCAGCTGGATGCGATCCCACTGCAGCCGGCCCTGGGCACGCAGCTCCAGCATGCGGCGATAGCGCTCCGGCAGCGTATAGGCGACGATGATCTCGCCGAGACGGTAGAGCAGACCGCAGATGTAGCTCTCCTCCACATCCATGGCGCCGGAGCGAATTGCGATCTCGCGCGCCATCGCCGCGTTCAGGAAAGCACTGATCAACAGGTTGTCGATGCCGGTACCAGGCTCGTCGCTACTGAACGTCTCGATCAGCTTCAGCGTCATCGACAGGTTGCTGATACGCTCGAACCCCAGCAGTACCACCGCCCTGGATACGACGCTGATATTGCCGTGACCGCGGTTGTAAAGGGGGGTGTTGGCGATCTTCAGCAGCTTCGCCGACAGGTTGGCATCCTTCATCACCGCCAGCGCCAGCGCCATCGCATCGCTTTCCCGCGAGACACTGATCTCGCGTATGCGGTTCACCGTGGCACTGAAAATCGGCAGGTCACCGAGGCGGTCCAACTGGGCGTAGATGGCGTTGAGAGTATCCTGATACTTCACTGTTTTGGTCCCGACAGCCCCCGGCCGGGACGACACACATCCAGGCTTTAACTCGTTGTTAACATCATATTCCGGGCTAGTCTACTGCTTCGCGGTTACCGACGGATAGAGCGCGAACATGCAGAAACAGGAGATAGGTCACTAATCACGCTCATTAACGCCCTGAACAGGAACCCTCGCTGCCGCGCCCCGGCCCCGGACATCCCCTGCATGGGATGAATAACGAAAGGCCCCGCCGGCAGCCTGGCATTGCCGGCTGAGCGCCGGAGCCCAGCGCAACGCGGCGAGCAGCCGCCACAGCCCCCGCTACTCCACCGGTGACGCCGCAGAAAAGGCAACGGCCGCCGGTAACCGGCGGCCATTCGGAAAGCGCCACGGCAACCCCGTTGCTCGCAGCCTGCGCGCTCTTCAACGCGTCAGGTTGACCAGGGTCCGGCCGCGCACCTCACCCCGGACAATGCGTCCGGCATAATCGATCACCTGATCCAGACCGATCTCCTGTGCCATTTCGTCGATCAGTGCGGCATCGAGGTCACTGAGCAGGCGCTGCCAGGCGCGCTGGCGTCGCGGCGTCGGGCAACTGACGGAGTCGACGCCCTGTAGACGGACGTTACGCAGGATGAATGGCATCACCGTCGCCGGCAGTTCGTGGCTACCGGCCAAACCGCACGCCGTCACGGTACCGCTATACTGGGTTTCCGCCAGCGCCCGTGCCAACCCAGTTCCACCCACCGTATCGATGACCCCGGCCCAGAGCTGTTTTTCCAGCGGTCGCGGCGGCTGACTCATCTCCTCCCGGGTGCGGATTGCGCTGGCTCCCAGATGATGCAGATAGTCGGCCTCCTGCGACCGCCCGGTGGCAGCGGTCACCCGGTACCCCAGCTTCGCCAGCAAAGCCACCGCCACGCTACCGACGCCGCCAGCTGCCCCAGTCACCAGAACCGGCCCCTGCTCCGGAGTCACTCCGCCCTCCTCCAGGGCCAGTACACACAGCATCGCCGTCAAGCCAGCGGTACCGATTACCATCGCACTGCGCGCTGTCAGCCCCGGCGGACAATGCACCAACCAATCCCCCTTGACCCGTGCCAGCTCCGCCATCCCGCCCCAGTGCCGTTCGCCGACACCCCAACCGGTCAGGATCACCTCGTCGCCGACGGCGAAACGGGGGTCGGTCGAGCTTTTCACGCGGCCGGAAAAGTCGATGCCGGGCACCGCCGGAAAAGCCGTGATGATCTTCCCGCTACCGGTCACGGCCAGCCCATCCTTGTAGTTCAACGACGAGTAGGCAACCTCGACCAGCACCTCCCCTTCGGGCAGCGCCGATTCATCCAGCTCCGTCACCTTCGCCACGGTCTTAGCGTCAATCTGCTCGAGCAGCAGTGCCTTGAACATCGTTCTCTCCTCTATTTGTCTTACCTTTTAACAAAAAGCCATGACCACCCTCTATTTGTCAAGCAAATTAACAATAGTCGCCGGGAGCGCTATGATCTAACCAACCTCGATCCCTTTTCCGGAGTCCACGTGGAGTTCAACCCCGTCAATCAGCAAAACCTGCCCCAGCAAATCGCCGAACAGATCCGCACAGCCATCGCCAAGGGCACGCTCAACGCCGGCGACCGCCTGCCCACCGAAGAGGAGCTGGCGCGTCGCTACCAGGTTTCCCGCCCCACCATCCGCGAGGCGCTGAAACGGCTCGCCGCCCAACACCTTATCCACTCCAAACGCGGCCCCAGCGGCGGCACCTTCATCAGCCGGCCGAACATCGACGAGCTCGGCGAAGCGTTCAGCAGCAGCACCCGGCTACTGGTCAGCCTCGACAGTTTCTCGGTCGACGAGATTATCCAGTGCCGCCTGGAGCTGGAGCAGCTGTGCGCCCGCCTGGCTGCCAATGCCCGCAGCGAGAGCGACCTGGAGCGGCTGGAACAGGCGCTGGCACGCCAGTGCGAGACGCTGGAGCAACCCTATAACTTCTGTGCCGCCGATGTCGCCTTTCATCGCGCCCTGGCCGATGCCAGCGGCAACCGTCTGCTGAGCCTGCTGATGTATGGCGTCATCGAGGCGCTGCAACCATCCAGCAATATGATTGTCTTCCGTTATCCGCAGCGCGAACTGATCGTCGAACAGCATCGGCGCCTGCTGAACGCATTGCAGCAACGCGATGCCGACGCGGCACTGAGCTCCATCGCCGACCAGGTCAGTACGCTGTCGGCCCAGCTCGACCGGGCGCAGCGGGAGTGGCGGGCATAGGCAGCGTGCACGTATTGATTTATCCTTCTCTGCCATAGCGACAAGAGAAGAAAAGCTTAAGGAGACGCAGTGGAACAGAACAACATCTGGATACTGACGCTGGTGGCACTGGCGGTTGGCGTGCTGATCGGTTACCTGTTGGGACGGGTCAAAGGGGGCTCGCAGAGCCTGGTGGAGGAGCGCGACCAGGTGCGCAATGAACTGGAGAGCTACAAGGAGCAGGTGACCAGCCATTTTGCCGCCACCGCGGAGCTGGTCAATGGCCTGACCGAGCAGTATCGCCGCGTGCATCAGCATCTGGCCGCAGGAGCACAGACGCTGTGCAACGACCCGGACACGGTGGAATCGCTGCAGTCCTCGTTGCAGCCGCGCCTGAGCAAGGAGGATATCCCCACCGTCACCGATGCCGTGGACAACACCGAAGCCGAGGAGCTGCCGCAGCCGCCACGCGACTACGCGCCCAAAGGTGCCGGCGAGGAGGGTACCCTGTCGGAGCGCTACGGCCTGCATCGGCCGCAGCCGGAGGAGGCCGAAGAGCCCGCCCCGCTCACCGACGCCGCCGCTACGCCGGTGGCAGAAGAGACGCGCAAGCCGGGCTGATCCGGCCCGTCCTCACACGGTTATGGGTCAAACCGGGTTATCGATATCGATAAACCGGTGCTTGATACCGAAATGGCGTGCCAGGTGTTCTCCCAACGCCTGCACGCCGTAGCGTTCGGTCGCGTGGTGCCCCGCCGCGATATAGTGGATCCCCGCCTCGCGGGCAAAATGGACCACCGGCTCCGAGATTTCACCGCTCAGGAACGCGTCCGCCCCCAGCGCCCAGGCCTGCTCGATCATCTTGTCCGCCGCCCCGGTACACCAGGCCAGCTTATGGATCGGATGATCGCCCGCGGCGATCACCTGCGGCCTGCGCCCCAGCGCTTTTGAGACCCGCGTGGAGAACTCCGGCAGCGGCAGCGGATGGCCAAAGACCCCGATGTTGCCGATGCTCAGCGGATAATCCGGTTCCAACCCGCCCTGAATCTCGACCCCCAACAGTTTGCCCAGACGGACGTTATTGCCCAGTTCCGGATGCGCATCGAGCGGCAAGTGATAGGCCAGCAAGCTGATATCGTGGCTGAGCAGGGTTTTCAGGCGCTTGCGCTTGATCCCGACGACCGGCTGATTCTCACCGTTCCAGAAATAGCCGTGATGGACCAGGATCAGGTCGGCCTTCCAGTTCACCGCCTCATCGAGCAGCTCCTGACAGGCGGTTACACCGCTGACGATGCGCTGAATCCGCTCTTTGCCCTCCACCTGCAGTCCGTTCGGGCAGTAGTCCTTGAAGCGTCCGCTCTGCAACAGCTGATCGCACCACTGCACCAGCTCTACCCGAGAGACGCTATCGCTTTCTGTCATAACACTTTCCCATTTTCAAACAACTATCCGTATAATCGGCCTTTCATCGACCTCTATTATGGATCTGTTTAGCGGATACGCTGATGCGCAAACTGTCTTTTCTGGGTTGGCCCATCGCCACCGGCATCCTGGCGGCGCTGCTGATCCTGCAACTGTTCCCGGACCTGCTGTCCCGCGGTGTCACCACCGTCGAGATTCACGAGTCCAACGTGACCGAACCCGCGGTCGGGCAACCCGACGGCCGTCCCTGGTCCTATGCTGAAGCAGTTGACCGCGCCGCGCCCTCCGTCGTCAACATCTATACCCGGACCGTGGTCAAGGATAATGCAAGTCCGCTGCAGCAGGACCCCTTTTACCGCCATTATTTCAACTCCGACAACGTACCCAAGCAACAACGCATCCAGTCCAGCCTCGGCTCCGGCGTCATCATCAGCGAGCAGGGTTATGTCGTGACCAACAACCACGTTATCGCCGGCGCCGACAGCGTCGTGGTCGCGCTGCGCGACGGCCGCGAGGCGGTGGCCAAGATTGTCGGTTCCGACCCGGAAAGCGATATCGCGGTACTGCAGATCAAGCTGCCGGAACTGCCGGCGATCGCGCTGACCTCCTCCGACCAGCTGCGCGTCGGCGACGTGGTACTGGCGATCGGCAACCCGTTCGGCGTCGGCCAGACCGTTACCCAGGGGATCATCAGCGCCACCGACCGCAACAGCCTGGGGCTGAACACCTACGAAGATTTCATCCAGACCGATGCGGCGATCAACCCCGGCAACTCCGGCGGTGCGCTGATCGATCCGGCCGGCAACCTGGTCGGCATCAACACGGCGATCTTCAGCAAGTCCGGCGGGTCCCAGGGGATCGGCTTCGCCATCCCCTCCAACCTGGCCAAGCAGGTGATGCTGGACCTGATCGAGCACGGCCGCGTGATCCGCGGCTGGGTCGGCGTAGAAGCCCAGGCGATGAACCCGCGCCTGGCCGAGTCGTTCGGTCTCGACCCCAGCCAGCATGGTTTGATTATCGCCGGCATCTACCGCGACAGCCCGGCGCACAAGGCGGGCCTGCAGCCAGGCGATATCATGCTGGCGTTGAATGGAGAGGGGATCACCGATGGCGGGCATGACGCGATGAACACCATCGCGCGTATCAAGCCGGGCGTGAAAACCCGCTTCACCATCTATCGCGACGGCAAACAGTTTGACGTCGAGGTCACGACCGCCGAGCGCCCGGCCAATATCAACTGACCGGCGCCCGGTACGGGGAGGATCAGGACTTGATCCGGTACTCGGCGGAACGGGCGTGGGCGGTCAGCCCTTCGCCGCGCGCCAGCACCGATGCCACCTTGCCCATCTCCGATGCACCGTCGGCCGAAAACATGATCAGCGACGAGCGTTTCTGGAAGTCGTAAACCCCCAGCGGTGAGGAGAAGCGCGCGGTACCCGAGGTCGGCAACACGTGGTTGGGGCCGGCACAGTAGTCGCCCAGTGCCTCGGCCGTGTAACGTCCCATGAAGATCGCACCGGCGTGGCGGATCTCGCCGAGCAGCGCCTGCGGATCGGCCACCGACAGCTCCAGGTGCTCCGGTGCCACCCGGTTGCTGATCCGGGCCGCATCGGCCAGGTCCTGCGCTTCGATCAGGATCGCACGGTTACGCAGCGAGACGTCGATGATGGCGCTGCGCTCCATGGTCGGCAGCAGTTTGGCGATACTCTGCTCGACCCGGTCGATGAACGCCGCATCCGGGCACACCAGGATCGGCTGGGCATCCTCGTCATGCTCCGCCTGGGAGAACAGATCCATCGCCACCCAGTCCGGATCGGTCTGGCCGTCGCAGATCACCAGGATCTCGGAGGGACCGGCGATCATGTCGATACCGACGGCACCGAACACCGCACGTTTGGCCGTGGCAACGAAGATGTTGCCCGGACCGACGATCTTGTCGACCCGCGGCACGGTGGCGGTACCGTAGGCCAGCGCGGCGACGGCCTGGGCGCCGCCGATGGTGAACACCCGGCTGACCCCGGCGACCGCGGCGGCGGCCAGCACCAGCTCGTTGACCACCCCGTCCGGGGTCGGCACCACCATGATGATCTCCTGCACCCCGGCGACATGGGCCGGAATCGCATTCATCAGCACCGACGACGGATACGCGGCCTTGCCGCCCGGCACGTAGATACCGACCCGGTCCATCGGCGTCACCTGCTGCCCCAGCAGCGTGCCATCCGCCTCGGTGTACTGCCAGGAGCTGCTCAGCTGGCGCTCGTGGTAACGACGCACCCGCTCGGCCGCCGTTTCCAGCGCGCTGCGCTGCTCGGCGGGGAGCTGCGCCAGCGCCTGTTGCAACCGTTCCTGCCCCATCTCCAGATCGGCCATGCTGGCAGCGGACATGCGGTCGAAGCGGTTGGTGTACTCGATCACCGCGCTGTCGCCCTCGGCGCGGATGCGGGCGATGATCTCGTTAACGATATCGTTGACCTTGGTGTCGGATACGCTTTCCCAGGCCAGCAGCTGGTCCAGGCGCGCGGCAAAGTCGGCCTGCTGACTGTTCAGCCGGGTAATCTCTACTCCACTCATGCCTTCTC
>QKGH01000021.1 GCA_003250495.1 Marinobacterium sp. | reverse complement strand
CAGGCGCGGCACGATACCGGCGACACTGACCGAGGCTTCGGGCAGCACCAGCGTTACCTTGTCGCCGACACCGACACCGATAAAGCGCGCCAGCAGCTCGCCGAGGATGATGTTGTAACTGCCTGGCTGCAGGTCATCGAGCTGTCCCGCCTTCAGATGCTCGCCGATGATCGACACCCTGGGCTCCTGCTGCGGGTCGATACCGTTGATGAACACCCCCTGCACCCGGCCGCCATGGGTCAGCATCCCCTGCGCCTGCACGAAGGGTGCGCTCCCCAGCAGCCCCTGAGTGCCGTCGATCTGCGCCTGTAGCGCCGGCCAATCGTCGAGCCCGGCGGCATAACCGCTCAACGTGGCGTGCGGCACCATGCCGAGGATGCGCTGTTTCAGCTCCCGATCGAATCCGTTCATTACCGACAGCACCACGATCAGTGCCGCCACGCCGAGCATCAGGCCCAGCATCGACACCGCGGAGATGAAGGAGATAAAGTGGTTACCGCGTTTCGCCGCGGTGTAACGCAGGCCTACGAACAGCGACAGAGGTTTATACATGAATCCCTTGCTATACCGATCAATCCGTCTGTCACTAACGACGACAGGGGTTTATTGTTTATACTCAGCTGCAAAAATAGCGTTGCAGGAGTAGTACCTCGTGGAGCAGGAACGTCGTCAATTCTACCGTATCGATCACCCAGTGATTCTCGAGTATAGGGTTGTGACCGAGTCCGAAGTCGCCGGTTCACCGCAACCCTATCAGTTCGACGTTTCACCCTATTTCCTGCTCCAGAGCCAACTGGCGGAGATCGACAACGAGTGCCAGCACCTGCTCTACAAGGTCGCTGAGTCTACCCCACATCTGGCCACGTATCTGCAGAGCCTGAATAAAAAAATCGATTTGATCGGCCGCACCCTCTCCTACAGCGGCATCGAAACCGAAAGCGCCCAACCCTACCTGGTCAACCTCAGCGAGGGGGGGATCTCGTTCAGTGAGGAGAGCCCGATCGAGCTAGGATCCTACCTGGCGCTGAAACTGATCTTTCCCGACAACGGCCTGGGGCTGCTGCTCTACGCCAGGGTGCAGCGCTGCCTGGCCGCGGAGAGCGGTTACGATATTGGAGTTAGCTTTATGAAGATGTCGGAGAGCTGCCGCACGCTGCTGGCACGCCTGATCATCGAAGCCCAGGCGCGGGAACGCAAGCGCCAGAACGATGCCGGCTGAGCGTCGGCAGCGCTGGCTGCATCACCTCGGCGTCGCGGGCGGATTGGCCCTGCTGTGCGGCTGGTTCTGGATCGGCCGCAGCAGTGGCATCATGGACTGGATGATACGCTTGCCCCTGCTGCTCGCCATCATGGTCTGGATGATCCCGGCCCTGCTGCTGTGGAAGCACTACAACCGCTGGCTCGAGCGCAGGTTACAGATAACCGGCCGCTACCTCGAGGACGAGGTCTACCTGCCACCAACGCGCAAAGATTAGGCGCCGGCGTTACCAACCGCGACGCCAAAAGCGTAAAAAAGGAGGCCGAAGCCTCCTTTTTTACGCTTTCACGAAACCCGAATTACAGGTTCTCGATGCCGCCACCCGGTAGGCTTCCGCCATGGTCGGATAGTTGAAGGTCGTGTTGATGAAGTACTTCAACGTATTGGCGCTGCCGCTCTGGCTCATGATCGCCTGGCCGATATGGATGATCTCCGATGCCTGATCGCCGAAACAGTGGATCCCGAGGATCTCCAGCGTTTCGCGATGGAACAGGATCTTCAGCATACCGACCGGTTCACCGGAGATCTGCGCCCGCGCGGTATCCTTGAAGAACGCCTGGCCCACCTCGTACGGCACCGACTCGCTGGTCAACTCCTCTTCCGTTTTACCGATCGAGCTGATCTCCGGAATGGTGTAAATACCGGTCGGCACCTCGTTGATATAACGGAAATCGATGCTGTCGACCATATCGGCCGCCGCCGCACGCCCCTGGTCCAGCGCCGCCGACGCCAGGCTCGGCCAACCGATCACATCGCCCACCGCGTAGACGCCGTCGCTTTCGGTCCGGTAGTGATCGTCGATCTGGATCTGGCCCCGGCTATTGGCGCTGAGGCCGATATTTTCGAGCCCCAGATGCGTCGTGTTACCGCTGCGGCCGTTGCACCAGAGGAAGGCATCGGCACGGATCAGTTTGCCGGACTTCATGCTGACGGTAACCCCGTGGTCGTCACCCACCACCGTTTCGTACTCCTCGTTATGGCGAATCTTCACCGCGTTGTTACGCAGGTGGTAACTCAACGCATCGGAGATCTCGCCATCGAGGAACGACAGCAGACGGTCACGGGTATCGACCAGGTCCACCTTGAC
>QKGH01000128.1 GCA_003250495.1 Marinobacterium sp. | reverse complement strand
CACCGCCGGCCGCTGCAACAGCGCGCGGGCGATGCACAGGCGCTGCTTCTGTCCGCCGGAAAGACGCTGGCCGCGCTCGCCGAGCGGGGTTTCCAGCCCCTGCGGCAGCTGCTCTACCAACGAATCGAGCTGAGCATCGCGTACCGCCTGGGCCACCTCTTCGGCGCTGGCGTCGGGGGCGGCGTAGCGCAGGTTCTCCCGCAGACTGCCGCGGAACAGTGTGATCTCCTGCGACACCACCGCCACCTGACGGCGCAAGTCGGCCAGTGCCAGCCGGCGCAGGTCGATGCCGTCGAGGCAGATCGCGCCGGCCTGGGGGTCGTAGTGACGCTGCAGCAGGTCGATCAGCGTGGATTTGCCGACCCCGGAGGGACCGAGCAGCGCCACCTTCTGTCCCGCGGCGATGGTCACCGACGCCTGGCGCAGCAGCGGTTCGCGTCCCGGATAGGCGAACGTCACCGCATCAAGAGTCAGCGTGCCGAGCACCGGTTGCGGCAGCGGCTGGGGTGCCTCCGGTTCACGCACCGCCGGCTCGACCCGGCGCAGCTCCGCCACCCGGTTCAGGCTCACGCTCATGCGCTGGATCGCCACGTAGAGCCCGAGCAGACTGTTGACCGGCCCGGTGGCCATCCCCAGGTAGGTGGAGAACGCGATCAGCGAGCCGAGCTGCCAGCTGCCCTCGATCACCCACCAGCCGCCGATCAGGAACGCCGCGGCGCGGGTGACCGAGGTCAGCGTCGCCGGCACCGCCTGGGTGAAAAACTCGGTCACCTGCAACGACAGCAACTGGTTCAGGTAGCGCTGGTTGAAACCGCCCAGGCGGTTCTGCTCCGCCTGCTCGCGCCCGGCCGACTGGATGAACTTGGTGGCCGGCAGCGTCTCCACCAGGAAGCTGGACAGGTCGCTGGCGCGCTCGCGCATCTGCCGCGTCTTGCCCTCCACCCGGCGCCGCATCCGCCGCAGCCAGAACACTTCGCACGGGATCAGCAGCGCCACCAGCAGCGACAGCTGCCAGGACAGCGTCAGCAGCAGCGCCAGCGCGCCAAGCAGACCGATCAGCGCGCTGAGCGCCGAGAACAGGCTGTCGACGGCGAAACGCTGGATCTCGGCCACATCGCCATCCATCCGCGCCAGCAGGTCGCCGGTGCGGCGCTCGGCGAAGAACCCCGGCGACAGGGTCTGCAGGTGACGATAGAGGTCGCTGCGCAGCGCGAACAGGATCCGCCCCGACAGGCGGGTGTGCAGGTAGCGGTTGAGGCCGGACAGCGCGGTGCCGAGGATGCCGACGCCGATCATCGCCGCGGCGATCGTCACCAGCATCGGATAGTCGCGGGCCAGCAAGCCGTCATCGATCAACAGCTTGGTCAGCCAGGGCTGCAGCAATACGATGGCGGTGCCGCATAAAGACAGTGCCAGCAGCCCGAGGATCGCGCGCCGCTGCGGTCGCACATAGCCGTACAGCCAGCGGAACGCCGCCTCCAGCTCGGCGCGGTTGTCGGC
>QKGH01000194.1 GCA_003250495.1 Marinobacterium sp. | reverse complement strand
TCCCGTTCGCGCTCGACCACCAGACGCACGGCCACGGACTGTACGCGCCCGGCGGACAGTCCGCGCGCCACCTTCTCCCACAGCAGCGGCGACAGCATGTAGCCAACGACACGATCGAGGAAACGCCGCGCCTGCTGGGCGTTGACGCGATTCAGGTCCAGCACGCCGGGCTGCTCGAAGGCCTCCTTGATCGCCTTTTTGGTGATCTCATTGAACACCACCCGGCGGAAGCGACTATCGTCCCCGCCGATCGCTTCGCGCAGATGCCAGGCGATCGCCTCCCCTTCGCGGTCCAAGTCGGTCGCGAGATAGATTTCGTCGGCCGAGCGGGCGAGCTTCTTCAGCTCATCGACCACCTTCTCCTTGCCCGGCAGGATCTCGTAGTGCGCCTCCCACTGGTGCTCGGGATCGACACCCATACGGGCCACCAGCTGCTCCCGCGCCTTGCGCTGCTTATATTCCGCTTTCTCCTCGGGCGACATCTTGCGTGTCAGCGCCGCCTGGCGGGCACGCTCCTTGGGATCGCTCTTGGCGGCACTCCCGCTCGTGGGCAAATCGCGAATGTGACCAACACTCGATTTCACAACATATTGATTACCGAGGTATTTATTGATCGTCTTCGCCTTCGCCGGCGATTCCACAATAACGAGCGTTTTTCCCATCAGGAGATATCCTTAAAAACTACTGGCGTCCCAGAATCTGCGTGCATATATAAGTGTTGGCCGTTCAGGGGTCAAGCAAGCAGCCATAAATCGAACCCACTTCCGCGACTGACGCCATCCCCGCGGGAGCCTCGCAGTTACCGATCTTGACCCTTATAATTCAGCGTGTTGAGATCGTTCTTTTTCAGAGTGCCAAAGCTGATGCTGTCAGACAATCTGGTTTATGTGTTATTGATCGCGCTGGTCGGCACCGCGGCTCTGGCAGCCAATTATCTGATCACCTCGCGCGAGGCACAGAGCAAGGCGCGCGCCGAACGCCTGAAGTGGCTCAAAGCGCAATCGGAACACACACTGAATGCCCTGGCGGTGCTGAAAGAGCTGGGTTGCCGCGCCGACATCGTGGACAAACTGAACCAGCACGCGCTGTCGCTGATCGAGGAGATCAGCGCCCTGGCGCCGAATTCCGAGCTGATGACCCAGGTCGCCCGCAGCAAGGAGACCACCGACCGCACCACCGAACGGGCCTCCGGGCTGGAGAGCGACCGCGCCGTACGCCGCGCACAAATCTACCTGAACTTCGCCGAAAAGCTACTGATCGAGATGGGACGGAAGGGGCGCCTGACGCCGCAACTGGCCCGCGCCTACCAGCAGGAGCTGTACTGGCTGAATGTGACCATGGTCACCCAGGCCCACGTTACCCAGGCCGCTCAGTTACTGAAAGCCGGGGACAAGCACGGCGCCCTGGCGCACTACAAACACGCCAAGGCGATCGCCGTTCGCGCCACCGTGCCGATCCAGCAGAAGCGACCGCTGCTGGAACAGCTGCAAGCCGAGATCAACCAGCTCCAGCCCAAACGCGACTATGGCAGCGGCACCCTGGCCGACTCGCTGGATGACTACCTTAAACAGTGATGCGTTCGAAGCGGGGAACCTCGATACCGTCGGCCAGCGTCACGCTGTCGGTGAACATCGCGAATGGGCGCACCCAGAGCCCGAACTCGCCGTAGAGCGCACGATACACCACCAGCCACTCCTCCGTTTCCGAGTGCCGGGCCAGCCCCAACACCTCGTAGTCGTGCCCCTTATAGTGCCGATAAACACCGGGCTGCAGTTCCGCTACTCCCGCCATAGCCGTCATCTCCCTCCTCGTCATATCTTGCGTTCGAGCAACGGTTGCATCGCTGCATGGATCGCGTCCAGCCCCTCTTCCCGCCCCTCATGCCAGAATACACTGAGTTGCAGTGGCGTCGACTCGATCGCCAGCACATCTTTCGGCAACGCGTCGATCATCTGCGCCAGCAACGCCAGCTCGGCGGCATCCAGTACCCCCTCGCCCTCGCCCCAGCACCAGCCCTCCGGCAGGCCGTTATTGGCGATCGCATCGAGCCTACAGACACGCCAGGTGCGCCACTGGTCCCGCTCGGCACGGGACAAGTTGGTCCGCATCAGGCGATAGGCCGGGGCGCTGATCCGCTCCGCTTCGACCTCCCCGCGTGCCCGCGGCAACTGCAGCTGCGCCAACTGGACCTGAAAGCCGAGCGCCCGCCCCTTCAGCCGCAGGCGCGACTCGAAACGCTGCCGCGGTGTCGGCATCGCCCACATGACGGAGCCGATCAACGACAACACAACAACACTTATTATTAACCATTTCATGGTGTTATCCTTAAAAGGAAAAGAGAAGCCGGGGATGCCCCAGGTGTCCCAGTCCAAGTCAAAAAGGAGCCTTTGCCATGGCCCGCTACAATCGCATACTGCTCGCCGTCGATCTCTCCGAAGAATCTTCGCAACTGGCCGAACGCGCTGTTGAACTGGCACGGATGAACCAGGCACAGCTTAGCCTGGTTCATGTCGTGGAACCGCTCAGCTTCGCCTACGGCGGCGATGTGCCGATGGACCTGTCCACGATTCAGGAACAGCTCGACGAACACGCCCGTACCAAACTGAATGCGTACGCCGAAGCGATCGGCTACCCGGTCGACAAGAAGCTGGTCGTCACCGGGAACACCGAGACCGAGATCCACCGCATCGCCAAGGAGGAGGAGATCGACCTGATCATCCTCGGCAGCCATGGCCGCCACGGCCTGGCACTGCTGCTCGGTTCCACCGCCAACGGCGTACTGCACGGCGCCTGCTGCGACGTCCTCGCGGTTCGCGTGCATAAAGCAGAGAAAGCCTGAGTCAGCAGCAGGCGGGCCTCAGCCAGCCTGCATCTCCTCCAGCTCGAGCCAGCGCTCCATCAGCTGCTCGAGCTGCTGCTCCGCCGTATGCAGCGCTTCCAGCCGCTGCGCGACGAGCTGATGGTCCTGGGTGTAGAAATCCGCCGCCGCGGTTTCCGCCTGCAGCGTTTCGACCTGCTGCTCCGCCGCCTCGATCTGCTCCGGCAGCGCATCGTACTCCCGCTGTAGCTTGTAACTGAGCTTGCCCTTGGCGGCCTTGGGCTTAGTCGCGGCAGGAGCCTCGTCCCCCGCTTTCACCGCCGGCACCGGTTCCACCTGACGCGACCGGGGACGCTGGCGCAGCCAGTCCTGATAACCGCCGACATACTCGGCCACCCGACCTTCGCCCTCGAACACCAGCGTGCTGGTCACCACGTTGTCGAGGAACTGTCGGTCATGGCTGACCAGCAGCAGCGTCCCCTCGTAGCCGAGCAGGATCTCCTCCAGCAGCTCCAGCGTCTCTATATCCAGGTCGTTGGTCGGTTCGTCGAGTACCAGCAGGTTGGCCGGCTGGCTGAATAGCCGCGCCAGCAGCACCCGGTTGCATTCGCCGCCGGACAGCGCCTTGACCGGCGTCCGGGCGCGCTCGGGGCTGAACAGAAAATCCTGCAGATAACTGATGATGTGCCGGCTCTGGCCGTTGACCGTGATACTCTCCCGCCCGCCGGAGACGTTGTCGATGATCGTTTTCTCCGGCTCGAGCTGGCCGCGCAGCTGATCGAAGTAGGCCACCTCCAGTTTGGTGCCCTGGCGAACGCTCCCGGCATCCGGTACCAGCTCGCCCAGCAGGATCTTCAGCAGTGTGCTCTTGCCCGCCCCGTTGGGACCGATCAAGCCTATGCGATCGCCGCGCTGCACGGCCAATGACAGATCGTCGATAACGCTCTGCCCCTCGAAATGCTGCGACACATGCTCCAGTTCCACCACCAACTTGCCGGAGCGGCTGGCCTCCTCCAGATTGAAGCGCGCCGCGCCCTGGCGCTCGCGCCGCTCGGAGCGCTCGCGACGCAGCTGTTTCAGCGCCCTGACCCGCCCCTCGTTACGGGTGCGCCGCGCCTTGATACCCTGGCGAATCCAGCGCTCCTCCTGGGCCAGCTTCTTGTCGAACTCGGCATTGTGCCGCGCCTCCTCCTCCAGCAGCGCCGCTTTCTGCTCCAGATAACGACTGTAACTGCCCGGGAAGGAGGTCAGCGTGCCCCGGTCGAGTTCGACGATACGGGTCGCCAGTCGCTCCACCAACGCACGGTCATGGGAGATGAACAGGATGCCGCCGCGGAAATCCAGCATCTGCTGTTCCAGCCACTCGATGGTCTCGATATCCAGATGGTTGGTCGGCTCGTCGAGCAGCAGCAGATCCGGGTTCTGCACCAGCGCGGCGCCCAGCGCGGCGCGGCGGCGCCAGCCACCGGACAGCTCCGCCATGGTCTTCTCGCCCGGCAGTTCGAGCCGGTTCAAGACCGTCTCGACACGCTGCTCCAGATGCCAGCCCTGGCGCGCCTCCAGCTCGTGCTGCAGCTGCTCCAGCTCGCGCATGCTGGCCATGTCCTGCGCCTGAATCAATTGGTCGTAACGCGCACGCAGCTCCACGACCTCGTGCAACCCCGCCATCACCACATCGCTGACCCGGCGCCCATCGGCCGCCGGCAGCATCTGCGCCAGCTCGGCGATGCGGATCGCCGGGTCCTGCCAGAAGGTTCCCGCGTCCGGTAGCAGATGACCGGCAACCACTTTCAGCAGCGTCGACTTACCCGCCCCATTGAGCCCAACCAGCGCCACCCGCTCACCTGGATCGATCTGCAGATTGACGTGATCGAGCAGGGTCCGGGTACCGAAAGTGACGCATACATCATCAAACTTGATTAACGGCATTTGCAGTTATGCACTCTGTTCAACTGGAAGCGCTATAGTTTACCCGAAACGGCGGGACGAAATGAAAAAGCCTCAACAGACTGATAATCGGCCTGTTTCGCCTGTAAACTGGTTGTCGCTGGTGTGCCCAAGGATACCGAGGATGGAGAATCGACTATGCATAAGGCCCTGCTACCCCTGCTAACCGCACTGACCCTGTGCCCCCTCGTGCATGCCGCCACCCTGGACGAGCAGCGCCAGCTGTTCAACACCACACTCGCCGCCGCCGAGCGCGGGCAGGATGACGAAGTCGACAAGGGCCTGCGTCGGCTCAAGAACTATCCGCTGGTCTCCTATATTCGCTTCGAACAGCTCAGTGGCCGGTTACAACAGCTCACCCCGCGCGAGGTCGAGCGCTTTAACCGGGATTACGGTGATACCCCGCTCGCCGGCCGCCTGCGCTGGATGATGACCACCGAACTCGGTCGCCGGGAGGATTGGAGCGCGTTCGAGACGCTGTACACCAGTCTTAACAAACCCAACGCCGAACAGCAGTGCTACTACGGCCGCGCCCTGCTGGCCCAGGGTAAAACCCAGCAGGGGATGAACCTCGCCGCCAGCCTGTGGAGCGTCGGCCACTCCCAGCCCGACAACTGTGATCCGCTGTTCGCGAGCTGGATGCAGCGCAGTGGCCTGAGCGACCCGTTGGCGCTGAAACGGACACTGTCGGCGCTTCAGGAGGGCAACCCGTCGCTGGCCAGCTACGCCAGCCGCAAGATCCAGTCCGCGCCGACCGCCCGCCTGGCCGAGCTGGCACGCCAGCTATACGAGCAGCCCGACAGCCTGCTACGCGACCCAGCCCTGGTCGATCTCAAGACCCCGCACCATCGCGAGCTGCTGATGCTGGCCGTCGCCCGCCTGCGCCGCAGCGATCTGGATGGCGCCATCCAGCTGTGGCTGCGGGACCGCCAGCGCCTGGCGGTCCCGCTCGAGGAGCAGACCGAGATCACCACCGGGCTGGCACTGCGCAAAGCCAAACGTTTCGAGCCCGATGCGGAGGCGGCACTGGCCCGCCTGGACGCCGCACAAACGATCGACGAGATCACCGAATGGCGGATCCGGCTGGCGCT
>QKGH01000153.1 GCA_003250495.1 Marinobacterium sp. | reverse complement strand
CTCTGCCCCTCGGCCACCTGAACCGTCTTGCCGCTGACAGCGGCGACCACTTCAAAACCCTGTCCGCCCTGCTCCAGCTCGACCTGGAAATACTCACGGTGGATCTGTTCGGTGCTGTAACCGCGTGCCTGAGCGGTTTCGATGACCCAGTCCATAAATCCTGTGGGGCCGCAGACATAGACGTGGACACCAGCTTCGGCCTGACCCAGTGCAGCATCCAGGTCGATCCGGACACCCTCGTGTTCATCGTCGAAATGGGTATGCACACGAGCGGCGAACGCGCTGTGCTGCAGATCGTCGACAAAGGCACAGTTGCTGCGCGAACGCCCGCAGTAGTAAAGGTCGAACGGGCTGTTGGCGGCATGCAGCGCGTAGGCCATCGCGATCATCGGCGTAATCCCGATACCGCCACCGATCAGGATCGAGCGTTGGCTCTGCGACGCCAGCGGGAACAGATTGCGCGGCGCGCTGATCTGCAGCTCTGTGTTCTCCTGCAGCCGCTCATGGACCGCGATGGAGCCGCCACGCGAATTGGGGTCTTTCAGCACCCCGAGCCGGTAACAGCTAGGATCGGCCGGATCGCTGCACAGCGAGTACTGACGCACCAGCCCTTCGCCCAGATGCAGATCGATATGGGCGCCCGCCTCGAACGCCGGCAGCGGACTCCCCTGCGGGTCCACCAGCTCCAGCACCACGACGCCATCGGCCTGCAGATCGCGGCGACGTACCACCACGCTCAGTAATTCATCACTCATTTGTCACTCCGTCCGAAGCCCGCGCTTCGGAAGCTGTTACTGTGGCCGGTCGCACCAGACCGGCCGGTTTTACGTTGGATCGACCGCTGGTCGCGCCCTCAGCGCATGAACAGCCCGCCATTCACATCCCAGGTGGTCCCGGTGGTGAAATAGGCCTCGGGACGCGCCAGTTGCACCACCATGTCGCCAATGAAATCGGCATCGCCGAGGCGACCGGCGGGGATCGCCCCGAGCAGCCCCGGCAGCTTCTCGGCCGGTACCAGCGCCTGCACCATCGGCGACTCGATCGGCCCCGGCGCGATGGCATTGACGGTCACCCCGCCGCTGGCCAGTTCCTTGGCGAACACCTTGGTCAGGGTGATGATGCCGCCCTTGGAGGCGGCGTAGTGGGCACCAGTGGAGGTGCCGCCGTTCTGCCCGGCCAGGGACGCCATGTTGATGATGCGGCCGTACCCCTGCTCGACCAGGTAGCGCCCGATCACCTGGCAACCGGCGAAGGTGCCGCCCAGGTTGATCGCCACCACCTCGTTGAACTCCTCGAGCGGAATCTCCAGTACCGGCGTGGCGCGGGTAACCGCTGCGTTGTTGACCAGTACGTGCAGCACACCCCAGTGGCTCAGCACGACGGCCAGCGCCGCTTCGAAATCGGCCTTGGCGGCCACGTTCAGACGCAGCGCCAGCACCCGTTCGCCACTGGCATCGAGCGCCTTGGCAGCACGTTCGGCGGCGGCCAGGTCGATATCGGTCAGCACCACGCGGTAGCCGGCCTTGAACAGCCGCGCCGCGATATGGTGACCGACCCCCTGGGCCGCACCGGTGACCAGCGCAACCTGCGCTTCACTTGCTTCGCTCATCGCCAGCCCCCCTTAGAAGATGAAGCTGACGGTGCGCAGGAAGCCCTCTGCGTGCAGCAGCTTGACCACCTTGCGTTCGATCAGGAAACCGCCGTCGACCGGCTTGAGCTGGTACTCCACATTGCCCGGATAGGTCACCAGCTTGCCGTGGCGCAGCTCGTTCAGGGTCATCGCGCAGCGTACGGTGACCAGCTCTTCGCTGGCTTCGAGAACGCGTACCCGCGACATCATGCGCACGGTGTAACCGACCGAATTGGCCGATACCGATTCGCCGTTTTTCAGTCGCGCCACGCGCATGCTGCGCATCTCGGCGTCGTCCAGCGCCAGGTTCAGCGCATTCAGATAATCGGTTTCGTTCAGGTCGGTGGGGACGATATAGAGGCCGCTCTCGCTCCACAGCGACAGCCACTCGTCGTACCCCTTGTGATCGAGCAGATCCGCCTCGCACCAGATGAATTCGCAGACCCGGTTCAGCAGTTCAGTGTTGGATTGCATGGTTTACTTCTCCTCGCCCGCAGCCATCATCTTCTTGTACTGGCGGTAAGCACCGCGCATCCCGGTTTCGGAGCAGACCGCACCGGCGACGCCATCCTCGGTCTCGCGCAGACGGCTCATGCCGCGGTTAACCAGGATCCAGCCATCGGTACCGGCCATGGAGCCTTTCTGTACCCGTTCCCAGGCCTCGCCATCGTCCGGCGTACCGAAACCCATCGGGCCCTGGAAGTGTTCGTGCAGACGCATGCGTTTGCGGTTGAACGGAGCCGGAGCGCTTGCGCCGCCGATCGCCACGTGCTGGATCTCGGTCTCACCGACGCTGACCGGACGCAGGACGCGGAAGAACGCCATCGAGCAGGAGACGTTGGGGAACAGGTTCAGGTTGAACCCGGTACCGTGCGCGGCCCGCACCAGCTTGCGCACCAACTCTTCGTCGCAGCCTTCGGCCCGCAGTTCGTTGGCCAGCGCTTCGAAGCGCTCCGGGATCGGTAGATCGAGATCGGCTTCCAGGTCGACCAGTTCCGGGATCATTACCATGACGCTGTGGCCGTTACCCAAGTCTTCGACGAAACCCTCGCCATCGAGGAAGTCGAATACGTCGGCGGTCGCCTCATCCAGCGAGGTGATGAACGACTTGTGCACGATCGGGAAGTGGTAGGCGTCGGTGGTGTTCTCGAGCTGGATCTTCCAGTTGCCCGGGAAGTTGAAACGATGCTCGCCCAGCACCTTGACCGGGTAGCCGCCGCCCTGCTTCATGAACAGGTCGATCCACTTCTTCGCCGCGCCGAGGAAATCCACCAGCGGCTCGATGTCATTGTTGAAGGTGGCGAACACCATCCCCTGGTAGGTTTCCAGGCGCAGCCCCTCCAGCGGCATCTCCGCCTTGTCGAACAGCCCGTCGTACTCCTCCGGCTTCGGCAGCGCACGCAGGCTGCCATCCAGGCCGTAGCCCCAGCCGTGATAGGGGCAGGTGAACGCCTTGGTCTTGCCCTTGCGCGCTTCGCAGACGGTGGCACCGCGATGGCGGCAGCGGTTCTGCAGCACGTGCAGGTTCATCTTGCGGTCGCGGCTCAGGATCACCGGCTGACGGCCGATGTAGGCAGTCTTGAAGCTGCCGGCTTCCGGCACTTCGCTTTCGTGGCCGACAAACACCCAGGTGTTGTTGAAGACCTTGTCGAGCTCCTCTTCGAAGATCTCCGGATCGGAGTAGAGCGCCTTGTGTACACGCCCCTCTTCCACCATGTCAGCCGCTCGCAGGCTGACGTCTTGCATCTCGATCAACTCACTCATCGTCGTTCTCTCAATCGTTTATTCCGGGCATCCTCGCGGGATATCCGCCCGTACAAGCCCCAGGGGCTGAAATTCACTCGGCGGGCACCGGCAGCGGACGCGGGTTATCCCAGGGCGTCTCCACCGGGCGGTTAAACCGGCTGGTGGTGGTGAAATGGGCGATCCGCCACACCCCCTGCTCGCAGCGGAAACCCACCTTCAGCAGCGCACAGCTGAGCTGGGAGCAGCCATCGGCGTAGGTGGAGGTCTGCAGCAATACCCAGTTGCCCTGCGCCTGCTCGCCCTGCACCTCGACCTTTTCCGAGGTCAGAAAGTGCACGTTGAGGGCGAAGTGCGCCGGCGGCAGCGTGTACTTCTCGAACATCGCGCGGATCGCCTCGCGCCCCTCGCACCGCCCGAAGCTGCCGGCGTAGCGGGGCCCCAGCCCCTCCCACACCGCATCCTCGGTGAACAGCGCCAGCAACGGTTCCAGGTCGAACCCCTCATCGAGGTAGTCGCACAGCTGCATGTACTCGTGCAGGCAGGCACTGACCGCCCGCGCCGACTCCAGCGCTTCGACGCGCTGGCGCAACTGCTGCAGTTCGCTCATCTCGCTCATCGTCGGGCCTCAGGCACGCTGCACGATCAGTTCGCGGCCGATACGCGCTTCCACCTTGGCGTAGCGCCACAGTTTGTAGGGGGTACCCCCTACCTCGGTGGAGCGGAACAAGTTGCAGCAAGCGGTCACCGTGTCGTAGTCAACCACGTCGGTCAGCAGGTAGGTGGTCCAGGGGTAGCCCGGCGAAGGGCCGACCATGGTCTGGTCGTCATCCATGTTGCCGATCACGGTGACGCCAGCCATATCGTGAATACCGTTCCACATCTCGCCGAACGCCGCCCATACCGCCAGCTGTTCGTCGCGGGGGGCATCCATGAAGTTCTGGTTGATACCGATGCAGAACAGGACACGCAGGGGTTTCTTCTCAGTCATGAGCTTTCTCCAGGATTCGGGTTACAGGTAGCCGGGCAACGGCTGTTCGCCAAAGAAGATCGCGCCGGCATTCTGGTAGGTGATATCCCCCATGAACGCATGCTGGGTGACCACCAGGCTGTCGTTGACGAAGCGTGACAGCGGGCTGTCGCGGTACACGCCGGTCATGCCCGACAGCATCTGCGCGGTACGCGTCACCTCGGCCGCAACGCGCACGGCGTGGGTAGAGGAGAGGCGCAGCAGGTTGGTCTGCTCCACGCTGACCGGGTTGCCGAGCAGCAGCGTGTTCCAGGCATCGTTGATGGCGTCGTAGAAGAAGCAGCGCGCGGCACGCAGGGCGGCTTCGGCCTTGGCCAGCTCCACCTGCACGATCGGACGCTTGCCGAGGTTGGGCGCACCGGTCACCGACACGCGGCCACTGGCCATATCCTTCAGTTCATCCAGTGCGGCACGGGCCACGCCGAGACCGACCACGGACAGCACCTGGGTAGCGAAGGAGAGCGACGGATAGCGGAACATCGGCTCGGTCAGATTGGAGCTGCCGCCACGGATGAAGGTGAACTCCTCAGCCACCACCGCGTCGTTGATCAGCAGGTCGTGACTGCCGGTACCGATCAGCCCCACCACGTCCCAGGTCTTCTCGATGTTAGCCTTGCTCGCCGGCATCACCGCCATGCGCGGCAGGCCGAGCTTATCGCCTTCGCGCGGGGCGATACCGACACCGACCACATCGGCACCCATGCAGCCGCTGGAGAACTTCCAGCGCCCATTGACGCTGAAACCACCATCGACCATCTCCGCCGGCTGGGGCGGGAAGATACCACCGGCGAAGATCAGGTTCGGCGACTCGGCATACAACTGCTTGACCGTCTCCACCGGCAGCGCCGACAGATAGACCACACCCATGCCGAAACTGGCGACCCAGCCGGCGGAGCCGTCGGCGCGGGAGATCTCTTCGATCATTTCGCAGAACTGCGCCGGCGAACACTCATCACCGCCAAGGCTTTGCGGCACCAGGGCACGGTAGATACCCAGAGCACGGAAGCGCTCGATGATGTCCTGGCTGATATAACGCTGCTGATCGAACTCGCCGCTACGGGCTCGTGTCCTGATATCGTCCAGCAACTGGTTGAAAGTTTCGCCACCCAGAGCGGCGTAGGCAGACCCGATCTTGGGCGTTTCGAACGCAGACATCCGCTTCTCCACAATCTATTTCAATTACGTGCCAGACGACGGGCCAACTCGCTCGCCACCGCACAAAGCAACTCGTCCGCTCCCCTGGCAGCTACCAGTTGGAGACCAACCGGCAGTCCGGCAGCAGCGACCAGCGGAATGCTGAGCGCCGGATGCCCCGTCAGGTTGAACGGGCGAACCAGTGAGGTCATACCGAGCAGCGCGCGCGTATCGGCGGCGTCGGCGACGGGTATCGGGTAATCGGGCAGGGTCGGCAGCGCCAGCACATCGCAGCGCGCCAGTGCGGCATCGACCTCAGCCGT
>QKGH01000166.1 GCA_003250495.1 Marinobacterium sp. | reverse complement strand
TCGGGCACGCCGATATCGCCACCACCCAGATCTATACCCACCTGGACTTCCAGCACCTGATGGAGGTGTACGAGCAGTCCCACCCGCGCGCCCAGCGCAAGAAGGATGAAGAGCCATGATCCGCTGCGTCACTTTCGACCTGGACGACACCCTGTGGGCGGTCGATCCGGTGATCCGCCAGGCCAATACCGAACTCTGGGAGTGGCTGCAGTGCAACGCCCGGCCGTTCACCGAGTTGCTGACGCCGGAGGACCTGGTGGAGGGCTCCGAACGGCGCCGGCAATTACTGGAGCGCGAGCCGGAGATCGCCCACAGCATGTCGCTGGTGCGCCTGCGGCTGCTGGAGCAGGGGATGACGGCGGCCGGTTACGCTGCCCCGCAGGCCAAGGCGCTGGCGGCGACGGCGTTCGACGTGTTCATGCGCGCGCGGCACCAGGTCGAGCTGTTCGAACATGCGCGGACGATGCTGCAGACGCTGCGCGAGCGCGGGCTGCTGATCGGCGCGCTGAGCAACGGCAACGCCGACGTGAGCCTGACCGGGATTGGCGATCTGTTCGATTTCCAGTTCAATGCCGATGGGGTCGGGGCGGCCAAGCCGCATCCGCTGATGTTCGAGCGCGCGCTGGAACATACCGGGTTACGCCCGGAGCAGCTGGTGCACGTCGGCGATCATCCGATCAACGACGTGCAGGGGGCCAGGGAGCTGGGACTGTGGACGATCTGGGTCAACCTGCCGGGCCAGCTCTGGTCCGAAGCGGCCTGGGCCGATGAGCGGGTGGAGTGCCTGTCGCAGATCCCCGCGGCCATCGACCGGCTGGCCGCCCGGGCCGCCGCGCGCGTTACGCTCTGACGCGATCGCTCCGGGCTTCTGTCAGCCCGGGACGGACGCACTCAGGTACGGAAGCGGGAGATCGCCTGCTGCAGGCCGGCGGCCTGCTCCGCGACCATCGCACTGGCATCGGCGTTCTGGGATACCTGCGAGTTGGCCTCGCCGATGATCTGCCGGATATGGTCGACGTTGCGGGTGATCTCCGCGGCGACCGCCGCCTGCTCCTCGGTGGCGGAGGCGACCTGGGTGGTCATATCGACGATATTGCTGGCGCCGTGGACGATAGTCTGCAGTGCGCCGATGGTTTCGCCGGCGCGGGCGGCACCCTGTTCGCTATCGCTGACGCTCTGCTGCATCAGTTCGCTGACCTGCTGGGTACGCGACTGCAGGCTGCCGACCAGGCGGGCGATCTCCTCGGCGGACTGGCTGGAGCGGGACGCCAGCATGCGCACCTCGTCGGCGACCACGGCGAAACCGCGCCCCTGCTCGCCGGCGCGGGCGGCCTCGATCGAGGCGTTCAGGGCCAGCAGGTTGGTCTGCTCGGCGATACCGCTGATCACATCCAGCATGGTACCGATGCGGTCGCTGTCGCTACGCAACGCGGCCACCGCCTCGGCGGTATGGCGGGCCTTTTCCGACAGCTGATGCAGCGCTTCGATGTTTTCCTGTACCTGGCGGCTGCTGCTAGCGGCGTCCTGCTGCGCCATCTGTGCCGTGCTGGCGGTCTGTTCGGTGTTGCTGGCGATCTCGTGCATCGCGCTCTCCATCTCCTGGATCGCCGTCGCGACCTGGATCACCTGCGCCTGCTGGGCATCGAGCCCCTGGGCGGTGTCGCCGGTGGTGGCGGAGAGCTGTTCGGCCGCGGCGGCCAGCTGTGCCGTGGTCTGCGAGGCTTGGCGGATCAGGGTCTGGAACGCATCCATCATATGGTTGAAATCGTCCGCCATCTGTCCCACCTCGTCCGGCGTCACGTGCGGGTAGCGCAGGGTCAGCTCCTGCTCGTCGCGGGCCCGCTTCATCAGGGCGGCCAGGGCCTGGATCGGTTTCAGGATGCTGCGTCCGATCAGTAGCGTCGGCAGCAGCGTGGCCAGTGCGAACAGCAGCGCGGCGGCGATCAGCACCCGTTCGAGGTTGCTCTTGCGCGCGCTCAGTGCGGCACCGAGTTGGGCGTTGAGACGGTCGAAGTTCTCGTCGGTAGTGGCGATCTCCTGGTGGAGCTGGCCGATCAGGCCGCTGTCGTTATCCAGCCCCAGCGCCCGTTTGGCGTCGACCAGGGCGAGGAAGTCGCGCTGGTAGCTCTGCAGCTGGGTTTTCAGCTGTGCCTGCAGCGCTGGCTCCAGGTCACTGGCGTCGATCAGTGCCAGCATCTGGCGCTGCTGGGTCTGCCATTTATCGCGATAGCTCAGATCGCCACGCAGCAGGAAATCCTTTTCGTGCCGGCGCAGCTGCAGCATCTGCACCTGCAGGTTAGTGTCGCCGAGCTGCTCCAGCTGCGCTTCGACGGCGTGGATCGACTGACGTAGCGAGCCGCGCAGCCCCGCCTGCTCGCTCAAGCCTATGTTCTGGCGTTGCGCGACGATGTCGAGAAAGGTCTGTACATAGAGTCCCATGCGCTGATCCAGCCCGAGCAGGGACTGGGTGTCGATACCGAGCGCTTCCATACTGTTGCGCAGGTCGCGGCTGACGTCGACCGAGCCGCCCAGGCTGGCCTTGAAGCGTTCGACCTGGGCCGTGTCGCCCGTCAACAGGAACTCCTTCTCGTAACTGCGCAGGTCGAGCCGCCCCACTTCGAGTCGCTTGATCGTGTTCTGCGCCGTTTGCAGGCGTTCCAGCTGGGCGGCGGCATAGTACTGGATCGCCATCAGCGCCAGGATGCCGGCCAGGATCACCATCCCCAGGGCGATCAGTTTGTTCTTGATGGTCAGCATGCGGCGGAGTCCTTGATGGTGGAGTTGACGGTCATAACGCGTTTCCGTTGGCCATTAGTCGAGAAACATCTCCAGCAGGTCGTTGAGAAACAGGCGTCCCTGCAGGGTCGGGGCCAGGCGTTGCGGCTCGGCCTCCAGCAGGCCTTTACGACGTGCCGCAGTCACTATCGGCTCGATGCGGGAAAACTCAAGGCCGGTGCGGGTTTCGAACAGCGCGGTTTCCACGCCGTCGGTCAGGCGCAGGGCGTTGAGCATGAACTCGAACGCGCGCTCGTCGGCCGCGATCGTCTCGCTGCCGGCGAGGCGCTGGGCCGGATCGAAGTAGGACTTGGGCTGGCGCGCCTTGTGCCGGCGCTCGATCAGCAGTTGTCCCGCCTGCCAGCGGCTCAGCTTGCCGTGGGCGCCGGCGCCGATGCCGAGATAGTCGCCGTAGCGCCAGTAGTTCAGGTTGTGGCGCGCCTGCCGACCGGGCTGGCAGTAGGCGGAGATCTCGTACTGTTTGTAGCCGGCTTGCTGCAGCCGTTCCTGGCCCTGTTCCTGGATCTCCCACAGCGCCTCGTCCAGCGGCAGTTGCGGCGGGCGGGCGTGAAATTCGGTGTTGGGCTCGATCGTCAGCTGGTACCAGGACAGGTGGTCCGGCTGCAGCGCGATCGCCTGGTCGAGGTCGGCCAGGGCCCCGCTCGGGGTCTGGCCCGGCAGACCGTGCATCAGGTCCAGGTTCAGCCGTGGGAACAGCTGGCGCGCCGCCTCGGCCGCCGCGATCGCCTCGTTGCGGTCGTGGATCCGGCCCAGTGCCTGCAGGCAGGCGTTATCGAAGCTCTGGATCCCGATCGACAGACGGTTGATGCCGGCACTGCGGTAAGCGGCAAAGCGCTGGCGTTCGAAGGTGCCGGGGTTGGCCTCCATCGTCACTTCAATATCGGGGGCCAGGGACAGGCGCGCGGCGACGCCCTCGAGCAGGCGATCGATCGCGGCGGCGCCGAACAGGCTCGGCGTGCCGCCGCCGATGAAGATGCTCTGTAACGCGCGCGCGGAGGATGCGTTCCGCTGCAACTCCGCGTCGAGATCCTCCAGCAGCGCAGCGACATAGGCCTGCTCCGGCAACTCGTCGCGCACGGCATGGGAGTTGAAGTCGCAGTAGGGGCATTTGCGCACGCACCAGGGGATGTGCACATACAGGCTCAGCGGCGGCAGGGCCCCCGCGGCGGCGGGATTTAGCGGCGACACCGGTCAGCCGCGGTGCAGGTAGGGGGCGATGGTGCGCATGAACTGGGCCACCGCCTTGCCGCGATGGCTCAGGGCGTGCTTCTGTTCCGGGCTCAGTTCGGCGCTGGCGCAGTTCAGCTCCGGTACCAGGAACAGCGGGTCGTAACCGAAACCGTTGCTGCCCTGCGGCGCGTGCAGTATCTGTCCCTCCCAGCTGCCCTGGCAGATCAGCGGGGTGGGGTCGAGGGCGTGGCGCATGAACACCAGCACGCACTGGAAGCGGGCGCTGCGCTGTGCGTCCGGCACCTCCGCCAGCGCCTGCAGCAGTTTGCCGTTGTTGTCGGCATCGCTGCACCCTTCGCCGGCATAACGCGCGGAGTAGATGCCGGGGGCGCCGTTCAGGGCGTCGACCTCCAGCCCCGAGTCGTCGGCCAGCGCCGGCAGGCCGGTGACCTGGCAGGCGTTGCGTGCCTTGATGATGGCGTTTTCGACGAAGCTGAGCCCGGTCTCCTCGGCATCGCGCACGCCGAAGTCGGACTGCGGCACCACGCTGACCGCCAGCGGCGCCAGGATATCGTTGAATTCGCGCAGCTTGCCGCGGTTACCGCTGGCTAACACTATCTTGCTGATCATCGGGCGTGGGTGCCTGTTACTCGTTGTGGATACTCGTGTTGGTCAGTGGACCGCGGGTTGCGCGGTCCGCGATGCCATTCAGTTGACGTAGAAGGTCTGCTCGAACTCGATGGCATAGGGTTGCGTGTTCGGGTCGGGCTGCACCTGCAGGTCGATCTTCAGCTTCTCCTCCTCGGTGAAGCGGAAGCCACCGATGTAGTAGATCGCCGTGCCCTCGTCGATCTGCTGGAACTCCAGGGTCTGGGCCTGCTGCAGCAGGTTGGCGGCCTGGCCCTTGACCACGGCGCGGGCCGGGGTCTTGCTGCCGTCGGCGCCGATCTTCAGTACCGAGACGTTGATCAGGGCGCGGTACTGGCTGCGGGTCAGGCCGTAGCGCTGCGCCACCTCGGGCTCCAGGAAGCTGGAGTTGAAGGCGTTGTAGTGGATCTCGTAACGGCCGTCGGAGATCATCTGTTCGGCCTCGGCGAGGCCGGCAAAGGTCGCCAGTACGCCCAGCAGCAGCGCTGCAGCGGTGCGACGTAAACGGGTCAGGGCAGACATGGGGGCACTCCTTCTGTTCACGCGTGTCGTTATCAGCGCAGCTGGCGGGTGATCCGGTAGATCGCGATCTCGCCCAGCATGTTGGGCCAGAGCCGGATCCACCAGCGGTCGCGCAATGTGTGGTCCACCACGGTACGTTCGAGGATCTCGATATTGCGCTCCACGCACAGGCGCTCGAAGTCGTCGAAGGTACAGAAGTGGATGTTCGGTGTGTTGTACCAAGTATAGGGCAGGAACTTCGAAACCGGCATGCGGCCGCGGAACGCCAGGTAGAAGCGGGCGCGCCAGTGGGCGAAGTTCGGGAAGGTGACGATCGACTCGCGGCCGATGCGCAGCATCTCGTCGACGATCTGATCGGGACGGTGCATGGTCTGCAGCGCCTGGGTCATCACCACGGTGTCGAAGCTGTGGTCGCGGATCGAGGTCAGGCCGTCGTCGATATCCTGCTCGATGACGTTGACGCCGGTCTCGATGCAGGCGGTGATGTTGTCGGGATCGATCTCCAGGCCGTAGCCCTCGACCTGTTTCGCGCCGGCCAGGTGGGCCAGCAGCTCGCCGTCGCCGCAGCCGAGGTCGAGCACCCGTGCGCCGGGTTTGATCCACTGCTGGATGATCTCCAGATCGGCTCTCATCTCAGGCCCTCCCTTCGTTGCTCGGCAGCGTTGCCAGAATGCGGTTCATATAGGCGCCGAAAATATCCATGTAGCGCGGGCTCGGGATCAGGAAGGCATCGTGGCCGTGGGCCGATTCGATCTCGGCATAGGCGACCGGCTTGCCGGCCGCCACCAGGGCGTCGACGATCTCCCGCGAGCGCTCCGGCGAGAAGCGCCAGTCGGTGGTGAACGCCACCAGCAGGAAGCGGCAGCGGGCGTGGCTCAGCGCGGCGCTGAGATCGTCGCCGTGCTCGGCGGCCGGGTCGAAATAATCGAGTGCCTTGGTCATCAGCAGATAGGAGTTGGCATCGAACGCGGTGGAGAAGCGCTCGCCCTGGTACTGCAGGTAGCTCTCGACCTCGAACTGCGGGTTGAAGTCGAAACTGAGCTTGCCGGAACGCATTTCGCGGCCGAATTTCTCGCGCATGCCGTCGTCGGACAGGTAGGTGATATGGCCAACCATACGCGCCAGGGCGAGACCGGTCTTCGGCACCACCTGCTCGGCGTAGTAGCGGCCGTGGTGGAAATTGGGATCCTTGCTGATTGCCTGGCGGGCGACTTCGTTGAAGGCGATGTTCTGTGCCGACAGCTTCGGCGCGGCGGCGATGACGACGCAGTGGCGCAGCCGCTCCGGATAGGCGATCGACCACTGCAGCGCCTGCATGCCGCCGAGGCTGCCGCCGACCACCGCGGCCCACTGCCGGATGCCGAGGCGATCGGCCAGCCGCGCCTGGGAGTTGACCCAGTCGGCCACGGTGACGATCGGGAACTCGGGACCGAACGGTTCGCCGCTGGCCGGGTTGATGCTGACCGGTCCGGTGGAGCCGTGGCAGCCGCCGAGGTTGTTCAGGGCGACGACGAAGAAGCGGTTGGTGTCGATCACCTTGCCCGGTCCGATCGCCGAATCCCACCACCCCGGCTTCTTGTCCTCCATGCTGTGGAAACCGGCGGCGTGATGGTGGCCGGACAGGGCATGGCAGATCAGCACGGCGTTGGAGGCGTCGGCGTTGAGGGTGCCGTAGGTTTCAATAACCAGGTCGTAGGACTCCAGTACCCGGCCGCAGGAGAGCGCAAGGGGGATATCGAAGTGCAGGGTCTGGGGCGTGACCAGGCCTACGGAATCGGCGGGAATGACGCTGGGCATCTTCAGTGTATCTCGATCAGGTTGTCTGGCATGCGGTGCCGGGTGCTCGGCACCGCGGGTGGTTCAGTGAGCGCGGTATGGGACGCTGGGCTTCACATCACCAGCCAGGCCAGTTGCGGCGACATGACGTAGCCCAGCATGTTGGCGAGCTGGGCCTGGACGATCTGGATCGCCAGGAAAATCAGGATCGGTGACAGGTCGAGGCCGCCGATCGGCGGAATCACCTTGCGGGCCAGGCGGAACACCGGCTCGGTCAGCTGCAGGATCATCTGCGGTGCCGGGTGGTAACTGTCGGGGGCGATCCAGCTGATGATGACGGCCCCGATCACGGTCCAGAAATAGATGGTCAGGATCGAGTAGAACAGGCCGAGTGCGGCGCCGAGCAGCAACGGCACGATCGGGAAGGTGGCGCCGTGGGTCAGGGCCACGAGAACCGGTACCAGGATCTTCACCCCCCAGGCTAGCAGCAGCGGTGCCAGGTCGAGGCGGCCGAGGCGCGGCAGGATCTTCTGCAGCGGACGCAGCGGCACCGCCGTCAGTTTTACCACCGCCTGCGAGATCGGGTTGTAGTAATCGGCACCGGCCACCTGCAGCAGAAAACGCAGGATCACGATAAAGGCGTACAGCTTGCCGATGGTCAAGATAATAAGGGTGATCGGGTCTTGTCCCATGATTCGTCCTGTCGCTGGGGTGATCGCTTCAAAGAGGCGCGCTCAGTATAGAGATTTTGCGCCAGAGCGGGAACTGCGGGGGCGGGCAACCTTGTCCACCCCGGTGCCGGTCAATCCCGGCACAGCTCCTCGGTCAGTTCGGCGGCGCGGTCGCGGCAGGCCTGCATCGCCTCCAGCACCAGTGCCTCGAAACCGCCTTGCTGGAAGCGCAGCAGCGCCTGCTCGGTGGTGCCCTTCGGCGAGGTGACGCGGCGGCGCAGTTCGGCCGGGTCGTGCTCGCTGCTGCTGGCCATGCGTGCGGCGCCGAGGGCGGTCTGCAGGGTCAGCTGCAGCGCGTTTTCCGGGTCCAGCCCCAGCTGTTGTGCGGCACTGGCCATCGCTTCCATCAACAGGAAGTAGTAGGCGGGGCCGGAGCCGGATACCGCGGTCACGGCGTCGATCTGGGTCTCCTGCTGCACCCACAGGGTGATGCCGACGGCGGCCAGGATCTGTTCGGCCTGGGCGCGCTGGGCCGCATCGACGCGGGCGTTGGCGAACAGGCCGCTGGCGCCGCACTGCACCAGCGACGGGGTGTTGGGCATGCAGCGCACCAGCGCCAGGTTGCCGCCGAGCCAGCGCTCCAGGGCCTCCAGGCTGATGCCGGCGGCGATGGAGATCAGCAGCGGGCGTTTCTGCTGCACGGCCGCCGCGTGGTTCTGCGCCAGCGCCTTCATCATCTGCGGTTTGACCGCCAGCACCGCCACGTCGCAGGCGAGCAGGGCGGTGTCGTTGTCATCGGTGACCTGCACGCCACGGGCGACCAGGTCGTCCAGCTTGTCGAGGTTGCGCGCGGTGGCCCACAGATGGGAGGCCGGGTAGCCGGTGGCCAACAGCCCTTCGAGAATGGCGCGGGCCATGTTGCCGGTGCCGATAAAGGCGATGATCGGTTGTTCTGTCACGGATGGATCCTGTCGAAAATTAAGCTCAGTGAGTGGGATTGGCGGCCGCCGCGTAGTTGCGCGGGCCAAACAGTGCCGTGCCGATGCGAACGATGGTGGCCCCCTCGAGGATGGCCGCATCCAGGTCGCCGGACATCCCCATCGACAGGGTGTCCAGCGTCGGCAGTTCGGCCTGCAACTGCTCGAACAGCGCGCGGGCCGCGGCGAAGGCCGCATGCTGGCGGGCGTCGTCGTCGGTGGCCTCCGGGATCACCATCAGCCCGCGCAGGCATAAGCCGGGCAGGGCGGCGATCTCCCGTGCCAGCGCCGGCGCCTCCTCCGGCGTGCAGCCGGATTTGCTCTGTTCGCGCGAGATGTTGACCTGCAGGCAGATGTTCAGCGGCGCCAGGTCGGCCGGACGCTGATCCGACAGCCGCTGCGCGATCTTCAGCCGCTCCACACTGTGTACCCAGTCGAAGTGCTCGGCGATCGGACGGGTCTTGTTGGACTGGATCGGGCCAATGAAGTGCCACTCCAGCGGCAGGTCGGTCAGCAGTTGCATCTTGTCCAGCGCTTCCTGCAGATAGTTCTCGCCGAACCGGGTCAGGCCGCAGGCATGGGCTTCGCGCACCTCGTCGGCGCTGCGGGTCTTACTGACCGCCAGCAGCGTCACGCTGCCGACAGGGCGGCCCGCCGTTGCCGTATCGGCGGCAATCTCGTCGAGTACTCGGGAGACGTTATTTGCTATGCTGCTGGTCATGGCGAAATGTCCCATGTCATTGGAATGTTATGCCTATTCTGCTAGAACTGAAAACTTGATCGATAGAAGCTTCGAGCCCTCATACTATGGATATTACCGAACTTTTGGCCTTTGCCGTACAGCAGGGCGCATCCGATCTGCATTTGACCGCAGGTATGCCGCCGCTTATCCGTGTCGATGGCGATGTACGTCGTATCAAGCTGCCGGCCCTGGATCATAAACAGGTGCACACGCTGGTTTATGACATCATGAACGATAAGCAGCGTAAGGAGTATGAGGAGAACTTCGAGACCGACTTCTCGTTCGAAGTCCCCAAACTGTCCCGTTTCCGTGTCAACGCGTTCAACCAGCACCGCGGTGCGGCGGCGGTGTTCCGAACCGTCCCGAGCAAGGTGCTGACGCTGGACGATCTGGGCATGGGCAAGGTGTTCCGCGACCTGTCCGACCAGCCGCGCGGTCTGGTGCTGGTGACCGGGCCGACCGGCTCCGGTAAGAGTACCACGCTGGCGGCGATGGTCGATTATGTCAACGATACTCGCTCCGATCATATCCTGACTATCGAAGACCCGATCGAATTCGTGCACGAGAGCAAGAAATGCCTGATCAACCAGCGCGAAGTGCACCGCGATACCCACAGTTTCGCCAACGCGCTGCGTTCGGCGCTGCGTGAGGACCCGGACGTGATCCTGGTCGGCGAGATGCGCGACCTGGAGACGATCCGCCTGGCGCTGACCGCCGCCGAGACCGGTCACCTGGTGTTCGGCACCCTGCACACCACCTCCGCGGCCAAGACCATCGACCGTATCATCGACGTGTTCCCGGCCGCCGAGAAGGACATGGTGCGCTCGATGCTGTCCGAATCGCTGCAGGGGGTTATTTCGCAGACCCTGCTGAAAAAACCCAAGGGGGGGCGCTGCGCGGCGCACGAGATCATGATCGGTACCCCGGCGGTGCGTAACCTGATCCGCGAGGACAAGGTGGCGCAGATGTACTCGGCGATCCAGACCGGTGCCGCCTACGGTATGAAAACGCTGGATCAGTCGCTGCTGGAGCTGGTGCAGAAAGGCCTGATCTCGCGCGAGACCGCGCGCGAGAAAGCCAAGAACCCGGCCAGTATCTGACGTCCCGAAGGAGGGAGATCATGGATTTTACTCAACTGCTGAAAGCGATGACGGACCGCGGCGCGTCGGACCTGTTCGTCACCGCCGGTGCGGCGCCGTCGATCAAGGTGGACGGCACGATCAAACCGATGACCCGCGAAACGCTGAAACCGTCGCAGGCGCGGGCGCTGGTCTACAGCACGATGAACGACAAACAGCTGGCGGAGTTCGAGGGTACCAACGAGTGCAACTTCGCCATCAGCGCGCCCGGTATCGGACGTTTTCGTGTCAGCGCGTTCATGCAACGCAACTCGCCGGGCATGGTGCTGCGCTCGATCAACGACTATATCCCGTCGCTGGAGGAGCTGAACCTGCCGCCGATCCTGCGCGACCTGGCGATGACCAAACGCGGCCTGATCCTGTTCGTCGGCGGTACCTCCACCGGTAAGTCCACCTCGCTGGCATCGATGATCGATTACCGTAACCTGCATCACGCCGGTCATATCATCACCATCGAGGACCCGATCGAGTATATCCACCAGCACAAGAAGAGCATCATCACCCAGCGCGAGGTCGGTATCGATACCGAGTCGTTCGAGGTGGCGCTGAAGAACACCCTGCGCCAGGCCCCGGACGTGATCCTGATGGGGGAGATCCGCTCCGCCGAGACGATGAAGTACGGTCTGCAGTTTGCCGAGACCGGCCACCTGTGTCTGGCCACGCTGCACGCCAACAACGCCAACCAGGCGCTGGACCGCATCATCTCCTTCTTCGGTCCGGAGCACCATGACCAGATCTGGATGGACCTGTCGTTGAACCTGAAGGCGATCGTCGCCCAGCAGCTGCTGCCAACGGTCGATGGCAAGGGGCGCCGCGCCGCGATCGAGGTGATGATCAATACGCCGTTGATCCAGGACCTGATCCGCAAGGCCGAGGTGCACGAGATCAAGGAGGTGATCAAGAAGTCCACCAACCTGGGGATGCAGACCTTCGACCAGGCGCTGTACACCCTCTACCGCGACGGCATCATCAGCTACGACGTCGCGCTGGGCCATGCCGACTCGGCCAACGACCTGCGCCTGATGATCAAGCTGAACTCCGATACCAATCCGGACCTGGAGAGCGAGGACCTGCCGTCGTTCACGCTGCAGGACGAGGAGGATGCGCTGAACATCAAGGGATCGATCGATATCGACAAGATGTGAGCGCGGGCGGCCTGGTGCCGCCCCGGCAGTACGAAAAAGGCCGCTGTATCAGCGGCCTTTTTCATGGCTGGATGCCCGTGCGGATCAGCGGCGGAACACCACCTGGCCGCCCAGCAGCGTGGTGGTGACCTGCCCCTTCAGTTCCCGGTTCAGGAACGGGGTGTTGTGGCCGCCGGAGCGCATCTGCTCGGCGCGCAGGGTCCAGCGCTGTTCCGGGTCGAAGATGCAGACATCGGCGCGGGTACCGATCTCCAGCGTGCCCTCGTCGAGGTCGAGGATACGGGCCGGCCCCAGGGTCAGCTTCTCGATCAACTGGCTCATTCCCAGCAGCTGCTGGTCGACCAGCTGCAGACACAGCGGCAGCAGGGTCTCCAGGTTGCTGATTCCCGGCTCGGTGGCGGCGAACGGGGCCTGCTTAGCGATCGCCTCATGTGGCTGGTGGTCGGAGCAGATCGCCTGCAGCGTATCGGTGACCAGTCCCTGGCGCAGGCCGGCACGGTCCAGCGGGCTGCGTAATGGCGGCATCAGGTGGTAGTCGGCATTGAAACCGTCGACGGCCTCATCGGTCAGCAGCAGGTTCTGGATCGAGACATCGGCACTGACGCGCAGGCCGCGGCTACGTGCGGCGTCGATCAGGCGTACCGAGTGTTCGCAGGAGAGCTGGCCGAAGTGGGCGCGGACCCCGGTCTGCTCCACCAGCATCAGGCAGCGCGCGACCTCGATCGTTTCCGCCGCTTCCGGGATGCCGTTCAGGCCGAGGCGGGTGCAGGTGGCGCCGTCGTGCATGCAGCCGTGGGCACTGAGCCAGCCGTCCTGGGCCTGGAAGATCACCAGCAGATCGTGGGTGGCGGCGTACTCCAGCGCGCGCAGCAGCACCAGGGTGCTGGTGACCGGTTTGCGGGTGTTGGTGAAGGCGATGCAGCCGGAGCCGGCCAGGGCGTGCATCGGTGCCAGTTGCTCGCCGCCCAGGCCCTGGGTCAGGGCGCCCATCGGCAGCACGCGGGCCAAGCCATGCTCGGCGGCGCGGTCCTGGATCAGCTCGGCCACCGCCGGGGTGTCGACGATGGGGCGGGTGCTGGGCGGTGTGACCAGGGTGGTGATGCCGCCGGACGCGGCAGCCGCCGTTTCGCGGGCGATGGTGCCCTTCTGGGTATAACCCGGTTCGCGCACGTGGGCGCACAGGTCGATCAGGCCGGGGCAGACCACCTGGCCGCGGGCATCGATCACTTCATCGGGCTGGAACCCTTCGGGGGCGTTGTCGATAGCGCTGATCTGGCCGTTGCTGACGTACAGGTCGGTGACGCGGTCGATACCCTGCGCCGGATCGATCACTCGGCCACCGGAAATCAAAATGTTCATGGTTGGCTCCTCAGCGATCGTTCTCTTGGTTCTGGGTCCGTTGCGCCTGCTGGCCGCTGACGGCCATCGACATGACCGCCATCCGCACGGCGATGCCGTTGGTGACCTGGTTCAGGATCACCGAGCGGGGTCCGTCGGCGACCGCCGATTCGATCTCGACACCGCGGTTGATCGGGCCCGGATGCATGACGATCGCCTCCGGATGGGCGTAGGCGAGCTTGTCGTTGGTGAGGCCGTACAGTTTGTAGAACTCCGATTCGCTGGGCAGCAGCGCGCTTTCCATACGCTCCTTCTGCAGCCGCAGCATCATGATCACATCCACATCGCGCAGGCCACTGCTCATGTCGGTGTAGACCTTGACCCCCATCGACTCGATATGGCGCGGCAGCAGCGTCAGCGGCGCGATGACGCGGATCTCGCCGGCGCCGAGGGTGCGCAGGGCGTGGATCTGCGAGCGTGCCACCCGCGAGTGCAGGATGTCGCCGACGATGGCGACGCGCAGCGGGGCGAAGTCGCCCTTGTGGCGGCGGATCGTCAGCATATCCAGCATCGCCTGGGTCGGGTGCGCGTGGCGGCCGTCGCCGGCGTTGATGACGGCCACGTCGGGAGTCACCTGGCTGGCGATGAAGTGGGCGGCACCGGAGTCGGAGTGACGCACGACGAACATGTCGGAGTGCATCGCATGCATCGTCATCAGCGTGTCTTTCAGCGTTTCGCCCTTCTTCGTCGACGAGGTACTGATGTTCAGGTTCAGCACGTCGGCGGAGAGGCGCTTGGCCGCCAGCTCGAAGGTGGACAGGGTGCGGGTACTGGCTTCGAAGAACAGGTTGACGACGGTCTTGCCGCGCAGCAGCGGCACCTTCTTGACCTGCTGCTCGCTCATGTCGGCGAAGGAGTCGGCGGTGTCGAGGATCTCGGTCAGCAGGGCCTTGGGCAATCCCTCGGTGGTCAGGAAGTGGCGCAGCTGGCCATCGGCGGTCAGCTGTATCTGCTCGGGAGTAGTGGATTCGGACATTATCGGGTCTCGGCTGGGCGTATAGTCGGTCAGCGCTGGCTGATGGTCAGCGTCAGGGGATCGGGTCCGTTCAGTTTGACCTGCTGGTCGGGGCCGATGGCGAGCGTACCGCCAATCACGTCGGCCTGGATCGGCAGTTCGCGGCGCTGCAGGTCGAGCAGCGTCAGCAGCGTGACCGAGGCCGGGCGGCCGTAATCGAACAGTTCGTTGAGCGCCGCGCGAATCGTGCGACCGGTCATGATCACGTCATCGACCAGCAGGATATGGCGCCCCTCGACGGCACAGGGCAGCTGCGACGGCTGTACTTTCGGGTTCAGCCCGACCTGGGTGAAATCGTCGCGGTAGAAGGAGATGTCGAGTATGCCCAGCGGCGTATCCAGCTCCAGCTGGCGATGCAGGCGCTCGGCCAGCCAGGCCCCGCCGGTACGGATACCGACCATCAACGGTTCCTTGATATTACGCTGTGTAATCAGCGCCCGCGTCTCGCTGGCGATCTTGTCCAGCAGCGCGTCAACGCTCAGGGTTCCCGAGAGCATAGAGATCCTCCAGTCGGGTATGGCTTGGAATGCGGGTGGGGCTTTGGAACCAGTCTTCCAGCAGCAGGCGCGCGGCGATGCCGTCGACCGATTCCAGTTTGAAATTGGTACCGCCGCCGGCTTCGAGGTGGATGCGTTTGGCCTCGGCGGTGGTCAGGCGCTCGTCGATCAGGAAACAGGGGCGTTGGTAGCGATCCTGAATGCGGTTGGCGAACTTGCGCGCGCGGCGCGCCATCTCGCTGATGCTGCCGTCCATATTCAGCGGCAGGCCGACCACCAGGGTATCGGGTTGCCATTCGGCGATCAGGGCATCGAGAATAGTCCAGTCGGGGATGCCGTCGCGGGCCGCGATCGGCGCCAGCGGGGCGGCCGTGCCGGTGACCGCCTGGCCACTGGCTACACCTATCCGGGTGGTGCCGAAGTCGAAACCCAGCACCCGCTCATTGTTGCTCATCGATTCAGCTCAGGCGTGCCCGGCGTGTGCCGTCAGCAGGTTCAGATTGATTCCGAGTATCGATGCGGCCGCCTGCAGGCGTTCCTCGGCGGGCATCCGGAATAGTATATCCAAATTGGCCGGACAGCTTAACCAGAGGTTGTCGCTAAGTTCCTGTTCCAGCTGCCCGGGGCCCCAACCGGCGTAGCCGAGCGCGATCAGGTATTCGGATGGGCCGCGGTCGTGGGTGATCGCCTCGAGGATATCCAGGGAGGTGGTCAGGCTGACCTCCTCGGTAACCGGATGGGAGGAGAGCCAGCTGTTGTGCGGACCGTCGGGGCGGTGCAGCACGAAGCCGCGGTCCTCGTGCACCGGGCCGCCGGCATAGATCGGGATCGGGAAACTGGCGTTGTCGGCGGGTTGCAGTTCGAGGTGGGCCAGCAGTTCGGTCAGGGCCAGGCCGGAGGGGCGGTTGATCACCAGTCCCATGGCGCCGTATTCGCTGTGGTCGCAGATATAGCTGACGCTATGCGCAAAATGCCGATCCTGCAGATGCGGCATCGAGATCAGGAACTGGTCGCGTAGGCTGGTGGGTGAAGCCATGGGCGGATCGCTGGTTAGTTACTCTGTTGCTGACATTTAAGACTTAGTACACCCGTGCCTGTTTCTCAAATTTCCAGGTCCGGATCACCTCCAGCACGTCGGCGCGCTTGCGCATCTCCACCGGGAACGGCTGGAACGGAGCGGCCAGGCGGACGATGCGCACGGCGGCGTCGTCAAGGATCGCATGGCCGGAGGATTCGAGTACCTCCACGCTCTTGACGCTGCCGTCGGGCAGGATGCTGACCAGCAGGCGCAGGGCGCCGTAGATCTTGTCGCGGCGGGCCTGTTCCGGGTAGTTCAGGTTGCCGATGCTCTCGATACGGCGGCGCCAGTTGTCCAGGTAGACCGCATCCTCGTGAGACAGCGTCGAGGCGGCGGTCAGGCGGTGCACGCGCGGACGTTTGGCATAGGCTTCGCGCTCCAGGTCCAGCTGCGCCTGCAGACTGGCGATCTCCAGGCTGCGCGCCATCAGCGACGACGATTGCCCGCTCTGCGGCTGGGGCTTGGCGGCCGCCTTCTGCTCGGTCTTGCTGGGCATCTTGTTGGTTTTGGCGACGCTGGTGGTGACGCTGCGCTTGCTGCCGCTCTGCTCCGCCGGGGTCGCCTTCGGCGCCACCGGTTTCGCTGTCGGCGGGGTCGGCGCCGCGGGTACCGGGCTGGGCGGCGTTGGCAGCGGGGTGGCCTGGGCGGACTGGGTTTTGACGTCGGTGGCGCTGAAGGCGGCCTGCTCGGTGGTGGCGGGAGCGCGCTTCTGCTCCAGTGTGCCGCTGCCCTGCTGGTTGCTCTGGGCGATGAAGTCCGCTTTGTCCGGGGCCTTCTGCTGCTGGTACTGGGCCAGGGTGATATCGAGGGTCTGGGAGGGCTGGCGCCGCTGCGGGAAATCGAAGCTGATCGCCAGCAGCAGCACGCCGTGCAACGCGGCGGCCAGGAACAGCAGGAACCCGAAGCGCTCGGTACTGAGCGCGTTCCAGGCCTGGGGTTCGAGCAGCCGCTTGTGGATCATCGCTGGGCCAGGGTCTGCTCGATGCAGTCCATCAGCTGCAGGCCGATATCGAGGCCGAACTGGTTATCCAGCTCGCGCACACAGGTCGGGCTGGTGACGTTGATCTCGGTGAGGTAGTCGCCGATGACATCGAGGCCGACGAACAGCAGCCCCTTCTCGCGCAGGGTCGGGCCCACCTGTTCGGCGATCCAGCGGTCGCGGTCGCTCAGCGGGCGCCCCTCGCCGCGGCCGCCGGCGGCCAGGTTGCCGCGGGTCTCGCCGGCCATCGGGATACGGGCCAGGGCGTAGGGCACCGGTTCGCCGTTGATCATCAGGATGCGCTTGTCGCCATCGACGATCTCCGGGATGTATTTCTGCGCCATGATCGTCTGCGTACCCTGGGCGGTCAGCGTCTCGATGATGACACCGAGGTTCACGCCATCCTCCTGGATGCGGAAGATCGACGCGCCGCCCATGCCGTCCAGCGGCTTGAAGATCACGTCGCCATGCTCGGCATGGAAGGCGCGCAGGCGGTCGGCACGCCGGGTCACCAGCACCGGCGGGCAGCAGTGCGGGAAGTGGGTGGCGAACAGCTTCTCGTTGAAGTCGCGCAGGCTCTGGGTACGGTTGACGATCAGCACGCCCTGCGCTTCGGCGATGCCGAGCAGGTGGGTGGTGTAGATGAACTCGTTGTTGAACGGCGGATCCTTGCGCATCAGGATCACGTCCAGCTCGGTCAGCGGCAGCTCCACGTAGTCGCCGCGCTCGAACCACTGCTCCGGGTCCATCGCCACCTGCAGCGGTGCCATCGCGGCGTAGACCACGCCGTCGCGCAGGAACAGGTGCTGCTGCTCCATGTACCAGAGCTCCCAGCCCTTACGCTGGGCGGCGAACAGCAGGGCCAGGGAGGTGTCTTTCTTGTAAGTGATCGACTCGATCGGGTCCATCACTATGCCGACTTTGATTGTCATCTGTCTGTCCTGTCCGGCCTGGGCCGGTTGTTGGTAATCCACTGACCGGGGCGGGCTCAGCCGAGGTCGCCCCACAGATACTGCAATATGGCGCTGGCGGCAACCGGGGCGGTCTCGGTGCGCATCACCCGCGGGCCGAACGCGACGGGCTGGAAGCCGGCGTCGAGGGCCTGTTGCACCTCCTCTTCGGTCAAGCCGCCTTCGGGGCCGATCAGCAGCGCCACTGAAGCGGGGCGCGCGAACGCACCCAGCGGCTGGGCCGTATGATGATGCAACACCAGCTTCAGTTCCGCATCGACCCCGGTCAGCCATTGCTGCAATGGCTCCGGTTCGGCGATGACCGGGATACGGGTGCGCAGGCTCTGCTCGCAGGCGCTGACCGCCACCTGCTGCCAGTGGCGCTGGCGCTTCTCCTGGCGCTCCTGGTTCAGGCGCACCTCGCAGCGTTCGGTAAACAGCGGGGTCAGCTGCGCCAGCCCCATCTCGCTGGCTTTCTGTACCGCGTAATCCATCCGTTCGCCGCGCGAGATCGCCTGGCCGACATGGATCCGCAGCGGCGATTCGACCGCCGGCGTCAGCTCGCTGTCGATCTGTACCAGCGCCTGTTTCTTGCCGACCTCGACCAACTGGCCGGCGTATTCGCTGCCCTCGCCGTTGAACAGGATGACGCTGTCACCCTCGGCCAGGCGCAGAACCCGTATCAGGTGGGCGAAACTGTCGTCGCTGAGGGGCGTCCGGGTGCCGCTATGCAGGGGGCCTGGTTGGTATACACGCGGTATGCGCATGCTGTGATCCCGTCAGAAAGGTCCGATGATGGCGCCGGACACCCGGCGAGGTGTCCGGTCGCGCCGTCCTGGGGCGCCGCCCGGGTCAGAGCCCGGCTTCGCTGCGCAGCAGGTCGGCCTTGTCGGTCTTTTCCCAGGGGAAGGCGGTGAAGGTATCTTCGCCGACGGTCAGCTCGTAGGGCTGGCGGCCGAAGTGGCCGTAGGCGGCGGTGGCCTTGTACATCGGGTGCAGCAGGTCGAGCATGCGGGTGATCGCATAGGGACGCAGGTCGAAATGGTTGCGTACCAACTGGATGATGCGCTCGTCGCTGATCTTGCCGGTGCCGAAGGTGTTGATCGACACCGAGGTCGGTTGGGCCACGCCGATGGCGTAGGAGACCTGGATCTCGCAGCGGTCGGCGAGGCCGGCGGCGACGATGTTCTTGGCTACATAGCGGCCGGCGTAAGCAGCGGAGCGGTCCACCTTGGACGGATCCTTGCCGGAGAAGGCGCCGCCGCCATGGCGTGCCATACCGCCGTAGGTGTCGACGATGATCTTGCGTCCGGTCAGGCCGCAGTCACCGACCGGACCGCCGATAACGAACTTGCCGGTCGGGTTGATATGGAACTGGGTGTCCTTGTGCAGCAGTTCGGCGGGCAGCGAATGTTTGATGATCAGCTCCATCACCGCTTCGCGCAGGTCGGACTGGGATACCTCCGGGTTGTGCTGGGTCGACAGCACCACGGCATCGATCGCCACCGGCTTGCCGTTGGCGTAGCGGCAGGTCACCTGGCTCTTGGCGTCCGGCCGCAGCCAGGGCAACAGACCTGACTTGCGTGCCTCGGCCTGGCGCTCCACCAGACGGTGGGAGAAGGTGATCGGGGCCGGCATCAGCACGTCGGTCTCGTTGGAGGCGTAGCCGAACATCAGCCCCTGGTCGCCGGCACCCTGGTCTTCCGGCTTGCTGCGGTCGACGCCCTGGGCGATATCCACCGACTGCTTGCCGATGATGTTGATGACGCCGCAGGTCTCGCCGTCGTAACCCATGTCGGAGGAGGTGTAACCGATATCGCAGATCACGCCGCGCACCAGTTTTTCCAGGTCGACCCAGGCGCTGGTGGAGATCTCGCCGGAAACGATGGCGACCCCGGTCTTGACCATGGTCTCGCAGGCCACGCGGGCGTGCATATCTTCGGCGATGATGGCGTCGAGTACGGCGTCGGAGATCTGGTCGGCGATCTTGTCCGGGTGGCCTTCGGAGACCGATTCGGAGGTAAACAGGCTGTATTCGCTCATCTGCGTACTGGGTCCTTCATGAAAACGGCTAACGGGCAGACCCCCGGAGGGCCGGTAACCGTGGGCAACGGCGGCCGGAAGCGGGTCTCGTCAAAGGGCTCATTCTAACGATTCTGGGGCGCCCATGTATAACCCGAACCGACCCGGCAGGGAAAAATTTGGCAAGCGGGGGCTAATTTCGCGCAAAACAGAGGATTTTGGTTTGAAGCAGCGGGGCATCTGCGCGAAAATTGCGCCTCTTTTTCTCTTTCGAATTCACACCCGCAAAATGGGCCCGGCCCAGGAGTAGAGTCAATGTCCTCTCGTCGAGAACTTGCCAACGCGATCCGTGCGTTGAGCATGGACGCCGTACAGAAAGCCAAATCCGGTCATCCGGGAGCCCCGATGGGGATGGCGGATATCGCCGAAGTACTGTGGAACGACTTCCTGAAGCACAACCCCGGTAACCCGCACTGGTACGATCGCGACCGTTTCGTGCTCTCCAACGGCCACGGCTCGATGCTGGTTTACTCGCTGCTGCACCTGACCGGTTACGACGTCAGCATCGACGATATCAAGAACTTCCGTCAGCTGCACTCGAAGACCGCCGGTCATCCGGAATACGGCTACTGCCCGGGTGTCGAAACCACCACCGGCCCGCTGGGCCAGGGGATCACCAACGCGGTCGGCATGGCGATCGCCGAGAAGGTGCTGGCGGCGCAGTTCAACCGTGAAGGTCACGACATCGTCGACCACCACACCTACGTGTTCATGGGCGACGGCTGCATGATGGAGGGGATCTCCCACGAGGCGTGCGCGCTGGCCGGTACCCTGGGGCTGGGCAAGCTGGTCGCGTTCTGGGACGACAACGGCATCTCCATCGACGGTGAGGTCGAAGGCTGGTTCACCGACGATACCCCGGCCCGCTTCGAAGCCTACGGCTGGCACGTGGTGCGCGGCGTCGACGGCCACGATCCGGACCAGATCCGGGCCGCCATCGAACAGGCGCGCGGCAATCACGAGCAGCCGACGCTGATCTGCTGCAAGACCATCATCGGTTTCGGTTCACCGAACAAGCAGGGCAAAGAGGATTGCCACGGTTCGCCGCTGGGCGAAGCGGAAGTGGCGCTGGCGCGCGAGACGCTGCACTGGCCCTACCCGGCGTTCGAGATCCCGGACGAGATCTACGCCGACTGGAATGCGGTCGAAGCCGGTTCCCACGCCGAAAACGAGTGGAACGAGCGCCTGGCGGCCTACCGCAGCGCCTATCCGGAACTGGCCGACGAGCTGCTGCGCCGCCTGGCCGGCGAGTTGCCGCATGACTTCGTCGAGCAGGCCGATGCCTGGATCGCCGCCGTCGCCGAAAAGGGCGACACCATCGCCTCACGCAAGGCGTCGCAGAATACGCTGAACGCTTTCGGCCCGGCCCTGCCTGAATTCCTCGGCGGTTCTGCCGACCTGGCCGGTTCCAACCTGACCCTGTGGTCCGGTGCCAAGGGCGTCAGCCGCGCGGATGCCAGCGGCAACTACATGTACTACGGCGTACGTGAGTTCGGCATGAGCGCGATCATGAACGGTATCGCACTGCACGGCGGTTTCAT
>QKGH01000407.1 GCA_003250495.1 Marinobacterium sp. | reverse complement strand
TGACCTTCGTGCGCTGGGCACTGGCGCTGCTGTTGCTGTTCCCGCTGGCCCAGTGGCTGGAAAAGCCGGACTGGCGCAGCGTCTGGCGCGCCTGGAAACAGCTGTTGCTGCTCTCGCTGCTGGGGATCCTCGGCTACAACATCCTGCTCTACGAGGCGCTGCGCCACACCACGTCACTGAATGCCGCGCTGGTCAACGCCATCAACCCGGCGGTGATCGCGCTGTTCGCGTTCTGGCTGCTGAAGGAACGGCTGACCGCGCTGAACCTGCTGGGGCTGGCTATTTCGCTGCTCGGCGTGTTGCTGGTGCTGACCCGCGGCCAGCTGCTGGCGCTGTTCCAGATCGACTACAACGCCGGCGATCTGTTGATGCTGCTGGCGATCACGGTGTGGACCTTCTATACCTTGATCGCCCGCGGGGTGCAGGGGATCCCGCCGATCGCCGGCACCGCCGTTTCGGCGACGTTGGGGTTGATCGTGTTGCTGCCGTTCTTTCTAAGCTCGGATTTCTCTTTTACTCTATCGACAGAAGCCAAGTTGGGGCTGGCGTATATCGCCCTGTTTCCATCGGTCTGCTCCTTCGTATTCTGGAACAGTGCGATCAGGGTGGTCGGCGCGAGCCGGGCGGGGATCTTCCTTAACCTGCTGACGGTGTTCACCGCGCTGCTCAGCCTGCTGGTCGGGGAGAGTATCAGCCTGCCGCAGATACTGGGGGGAACGCTGGTGATCACCGGTGTCTACCTGACCAACCGCAAGCCCCAGACCAGGATCGAAACCAAGGATAATACTCAGGCTGCCAGGGTTTAACGGCGCGTTTGCCTGCCGCCAGCCTGCTACCGAGCCCCTGCAAGGAGACGATGGATGAGTCAAGATTACCAGTCCGGTGTGATCGCCGAAGCGAACCGCGACGCTCTCTTTCTGAGCTTTAACCAGAACCACGAGCCTGGCGCTGCTGCGGCGGTGCGGGCGCTGCTGGCCAGCCTGCCCGAGCGCCTGGCGCAGATGCAGGCCCAGTTCCCCGCTGCCGACCTGCACCTGGTAGCGGCTATCGGCTCCGCGTACTGGGACCGCTTGAGCCCGGCCAGCCGACCGGCGCTGCTGCGCCCGTTCCCCGCGCTGGAGCACGGCGAGCGGGTCGCGCCGTCGACGCCGTCCGATCTGCTGTTCATCGTCCGGGCCGACCAGCACGACGCCTGTTTCGACCTGGCCGGGCAGATTATTGAGGCGCTGAAACCGGCGGCGACGCTGGTGGAGGAGGTGCACGGTTTCCGTTACCGCGATATGCGCGATATGACCGGTTTCGTCGACGGCACCGAAAACCCGCAGGGGGAGGACCGCCTGGAAGTGGCGCTGGTGGGCGACGAGGATCCTGCCTTCGCCGGCGGCAGCTACCTGCATCTGCAGCGTTACGAGCACGACCTGGAGGCGTGGAACCGGCAGACGCTGAAGGAGCAGGAGGACACCTACGGCCGCACCAAGGCGGACAACATCGAGTACCCCGGGGCAGAGAAGTCG
>QKGH01000372.1 GCA_003250495.1 Marinobacterium sp. | reverse complement strand
TCTTGCGACCCTGCCACAGCGGATCCCTGCGGTTGAGGAAGATCAGCACCAGCGGCGCGAAGATGATGACGCCGATGGAGTCTCCCACCCACCAGGTCAGCCAGCTGGCCGGGATATTCGCCGTGCTGACGATGCCGAGCGACCAGAGCACGGCCATGCCGATGCTCGACGAAAGCAGGCAGGCCAGCGGCCCGCCCAACAGCTGGAAACGCAGAATATCCCGGTCGCGCACCAGCCGGGGGTGCGGTCCGATCACCCGCCGGATCAGCTCCGCGCCCGCCAGCGCCTGCAGGCAGGCGCCGAGACCGAGACCGAGGGCCAGCACCAGCTCCGCCTCGAGGCTGCGCGAGGGGGCGGTCTGGGAGAAGAGCTGAAACTCGAAGGCCAGCGCGCCGAGAAACACACCGATCAGGGCCCGTCGTCCATACAGGAGGGTCACCCCCAGCGCGATGCCGGCGCCCGGCCATACCGGCGAGGCGTTGCTCGGAGGGGTGGTCAGATGCTGACTGAAGCGGGCCGCGAGAAAGATCGCGACGGCGACGAGCAGGATTCGCAGCAGCCACCCCAAGGGGGTGACATCACCCTGCAGCGGCGATGCCTCGGTATACCCGGTCTGTGAGTGAGAGTGGTTTAGCAAAATCGAAACACTGGCAAAGTGCAAACGCTCAGAACCGGGAGAGGCCTCCTGGCGTCCGCATCACGCCCGGCTGCCTGTCTTCCCCGCCCCGCCGGTGGCGCCGCAGGAGCACAGCCGGGAGCCGGGTACCGGCTGTCATCAGGCAGCAAGGATAGCGTCATTTGTCGGCAAACGCACGGTGACTTGCCGGCAGATTCGAACCGTTTCACACCGTCCCGCCCGGCATCGCATCCCGCTCCGCGGGGCGCATGCGCCTATTTGTAGTGGCTCTTGTCCAGGCCGTATTTGCGCATCTTGTCGTAGAGGGTCTTGCGCGGAATGCCGAGCGCCTCCATGGTCCGCTTCAGGTTGCCCTTCTGCAGCTCCAGCTGCTGCTTGATCAGGCTCTTCTCGAAACAGTCCACCTGCTGCGGCAGGGTGATCGCGGTCTCGGCTTCAGCGCCGCGGATCAGCTGATCCAGATCGTATCCGACGTTCTCACCCAGCAGCACGTAGCGTTCGGCCATGTTGCGCAGCTCGCGCACGTTGCCGGGCCAGGGATGGGTGAGCAGCACCCGGATCTGGTCGGCGTTGGGCGAGGGCGCCTCGCGTTCATAGCGGGCGCTGGCGACCAGCAGAAAGTGGTGGAACAGCAGCGGGATGTCCTCGCGCCGCTCGCGCAGCGGAGGGATCTCGATGGTGACCACGTTGAGGCGGTAGTAGAGGTCCTCGCGGAAATCGCCCTGTTCGCTGGCCTCCTTCAGATCGACCTTGGTCGCGGCCACCACGCGCAGATTCAACGGCACCAGTTCGTTGGAACCGAGCCGTTCCACCGACCGCTCCTGCAGCACCCTCAGCAGATGGATCTGCACCGACATCGGCATGCTCTCGATCTCGTCGA
>QKGH01000144.1 GCA_003250495.1 Marinobacterium sp. | reverse complement strand
CTGGATGCTGAGACTGACGTCGCGGAAGATCGGCGCACCGTCGTCATAGCCCTTGCTCAGGCCGTCGGCGCGCAGCAGCGCACCCGGCGCGTTGCGGGCGGCGGCCCACTCGACGATATCGGCAGTCTGCAGATCCATGTGCCCTCTCCGCTCAGTCGCCGATGAAATCGGCATACTCCGGATAACCGGCGGTGGCGTACATCGCGCGCACGTAGTTGTAGTCGCCATCCTGCAGCCGGGTCAGGAACTTCATGCCGGTGTACTTCTTGTTGTCGTCGCCGGTCAGGATCGCCGCGACCAGTTCATCGGAGTGCTCGACGAACGCCTTGCGCATGCGCTCGACCAGCGCCGCATCGACATGTTCGCCCGCCATCAGCACATCGTTGGGCAGGTCGGGACCGCGGGCGATCACACGGAACGCCCCCGCTTCCAGCCCGCCCTTCTCCTGTTCCTGCTGGCGGAACTTGAGGAAATTGAGGTGGTTCATGCCGACGGCCGCCACATTGCCCTTTTTCAGCGCTTCCCAGCCCACCGGCAGCTTGGTGTGGATCGCTTCGATATCGTCGCGGCCGACGCCATAGTCGGCCAGCGCCTGCATCGGCCCCAGGTGTTTGGAGGTGGAACCGACGGAGCCGAACGCCACCTTCTGTCCCTTCAGCGAAGCGACGCTGGTATAGGGGCTGTCGGCCAGGGTGATCACGGTGGCGAAGTAGTCGGGACGGGAGAAGCCGACCACGATATTGGCGTTGGTGCGTTTCTTGATGACGACATACTCGGCCGGCCCGGTCATGACGAAATCGACCTTCTTGAAGCGCAGCGCTTCGACGGCGGCGGTACGGTTGGTGACCGGGAAGAACTCGATATCGTCGCCGGTCTTCTGCTGCAGAACCTCGACGAAGCGCCCGAACTCGCGCTGCAACTCCTCCATTCCGACCAGGTCGGTTACCGCAAAGCGGACGGTTTCAGCATGGCTAAGCGTGGCGGACAGCCCCAGCAGCAGGCCGGCAGCCAGAGACAACAGGCGTTTCATTCCTCATCACTCCCTCATTGGTTAAGAAAGCGACAAGTCTAGATATGTACGATGACAGCCCCGCGGAATCGCGATGGCGTTTCGATGCCATTGCTGTGTCGCAACGATGACGCTACCCAACCGTAACCGGCACGGCCGGCTCCACGATGCGCTCATCCCCAAACGACGTTAGCGCGACGCCATCGAAACGTCATCTGGCCGCTCAGCCCATCGGCCATGGCACGCCGACTAGCGTGAGTATTTGGCGACGAACTGCTCGGCGCTCAAGCGGCGAAAATCCTCCAGGCAGGCACTGAGGCGCTCGCCGGACCAGTCCCACCAGGCCAGTTCATCCAGCGCCGCCCCGACCTCTTCGCTGAAGCGGCGGCGAATCGGTTGCGCCGGCACCCCGCCGACGATGGTGTACGCCGCCACATCCTTCGAAACCACGGCACCGGCGGCGATCACCGCACCGTTGCCGACCTCGACCCCGGCCAGGATCACCGCGCCATGCCCGACCCAGACATCGTGTCCCAGCGTCACCGGCCGCTCTCGACGCCAGGCGAAAAAGGCGGGATCGTCGGCGCCGAAGCCGTAGCTCGCGCTGCGGTAGGTGAAGTGGTGCATCGCCGCCCTCTCGACCGGGTGGTTACCGGGGTTGATGCGGGTATGCGCGGCGATGGAGCAGAACTTGCCGATCTCGGTGTTGATGATGTCTGAATCGTTGCCGACGTAGGAGTAATCGCCCAGCGTCGTGTTCGCCAGCTTGCTGCGCGCGCCGACCTCATTGCAGATACCGAAGCGCACCCGATCCAGCGCCACCTCCGCCTCCAGCAGCGGCTCTGTCCCCAACCTCTTACCCATAACCACCTCGCCCTGCGGCTGCCCGATGCAGCCGAAAGGAGGTGGTTATAGGACGCTTCGATGACGCGCAGATGACGGCAAGCGGTCAGCTCCCGCTCAGTACCAGAGCCCGCTGATGCGCCGCCGCGGCGAGCGCTGCTCCCAGCGCTTTACCCGCTCCAGGTCGTGCAGCAGGCGCTCCAGCGGCAGCGGCTCGGGGGCGTCGTCGGGCAGTTGCAGCGCCAGCAGGCGTTCGACCCGCTCCCGGGTCGGCGGGTGGGTACGCAGCAGCGACGGGTCCGGTACGCGGCTGCCCGGCAGCAGCATATGCTCCAGCCAGTTACCCTGCTGCTGATCGATCCGTTGCAGCGCACTGGCCAGCCCCTGCGGATCGGCGGTCAGCCAGGCGGCATTCATATCGGCGGCATATTCGCGGGTACGCGACAGCGCCAGTTGCGCCAGCGCGCTGAGTGTCGGCGCGAAGATCAGCAACGCGATCAGCAGCCAGTCGAAGGTGACCATGCCGAACAGCAGCAGCGGCAGGTTGACCAGCAGCAGGAACTGGCCGAACAACGCCATCAGGCTGGTCAGCCGGCTGAACAGGTCGGCCAGCCCCATCACCCACAGGTCGTGGTGCTGGACATGGCTGAGCTCGTGACCGAGCACACCGGCCAGCTCGCGCAGCGACAGCTGGCGCAGCATCGCATCGCTGATGCCGATCGCCGCCTGGCGCCGGCCGCCGACGGTGAACGCATTCATCACCCGGCTCGGGATATGGTAGAGCACCGGCACCTGCTCGAGTCCCGCCCGCTGCGCCAGCCACTCCACCACCTGATACAGTGCCGGCGCCTGCTGCGTCTGCAGCGGCACCGCGCCGTACAGGCGCATCACCCAACGCGGCGACAGCGCCGGGTTGAACAGTACGCTGGTCAACGCCACCAGCGCCAGCAGGAACAAGCCGCCGACACCGCCCAGGCGCCAGCCCAGCAGCGCCATGAACCCGCCCATCAGCAGGATCAGCAGCGCCGATTGCAGCCGGTTACGCCAGCGATAGTGGTGCCAATGTTGCCGCTCGCTCACCTGCACTCTCCTCTATCTGCTAGACTCTCGGGCTTTCCGACACCCTTTGCATCAGTGTACCCCCAAAATCCTCCAGGCTCGCCCCCGGTCGCGCCGGAGCACGGATAGATCATGCCGACCCTGCCCATCGACCCTCTGCTGCCCCAACTGCAACAACTGCTGCGCCAGCATGACGAGCTGGTGCTGGAAGCCCCGCCCGGGGCCGGTAAGACCACCCGCGTGCCGCTGGCCCTGCTCGATGAGCCCTGGCTCGGCGCGCAGAAGATCATCATGCTGGAACCGCGCCGCCTCGCCGCCCGCAGTGCTGCGGCCCAGCTGGCCCGCCAGCTCGGCGAACGGGTCGGCGAGCAGGTCGGTTACCGGGTGCGGCTCGACAGCTGCGTCGGCCCGGCCACCCGTATCGAGGTGGTCACCGAGGGGATACTGACCCGGATGCTGCAGCAGGACCCGTGCCTCGACGGCGTCGGTCTGCTGATCTTCGACGAGTTCCACGAACGCAGCCTCGATGCCGACCTGGGGCTGGCGCTGGCACTGCAGGGGCGCGAGTTGCTGCGCGAAGGGACGCCGCTGAAACTGCTGCTGATGTCGGCCACGCTGGACGGTGCCGCCATCGCCCAGCTGCTCGGTTCCGAGGCCCCGGCGCCGCTGCTGAGCAGCGCCGGGCGCAGTTTCCCGGTGCGCGAGATCTACTGCGGCGCGGCCGAGCCCGGCGCCTGGATCGAACCGCGCGTGGCCCGCATCGTCGAACAGGCGCTGGCCGAGCAGAGCGGCAGCCTGCTGGTGTTCCTGCCCGGCCAGCGCGAGATCCGTCGCGTTACCGAGTTGCTGCAACCGCTGCTGGCGCAGCGCGACGACCTGCTGCTGGCACCGCTGTATGGCGATCTGTCGCTGCAACAACAGCAGGCCGCCATCGCCCCGGCCCCGCAGGGGCAGCGCAAGATCGTGCTGGCCACGGCGATCGCCGAGACCAGCCTGACCATCGAGGGGATAGCAGTGGTGATCGACTCCGGCCTCAGCCGCCAGGCCCGCTTCGACCCGGCCAGCGGCATGACGCGCCTGCACACCAGCCGCGTATCGGCGGCCAGCGCCACCCAGCGCGCCGGACGTGCCGGGCGCCTCGCGCCCGGCGTCTGCTACCGGCTCTGGTCCGCCGGCCAACAGCAGCAGCTGACACCGTTCACGCCGCCGGAGATGCTGCAGGCCGACCTGGCGCCGCTGGCGCTGCAGCTGCTGCGCTGGGGCGTCAACGACCCGACCGAGCTGCGCTGGCTCGACCCGCCGCCGCGAGCCGCTTTCGCCCAGGCCTGCGACCTGCTGCTGCAGCTCGGTGCCGCGACCCGGCGCGCCAACGGGCAGTTGCAACTGAGCCCCCACGGCGAACGGATGGCCCAGTTGCCGGCCCATCCGCGCCTGTCCCACCTGCTGCTGCGCGGCGCGGAGCTGGGGCTGGGCGGCCTGGCCTGCGACCTGGCCGCGCTGCTGTCGGAGCGCGACCCGCTGCCCGACGCCAGTGCCGATATCCAACTGCGCCTGGCCTGGCTGAAACAGCGCCCGGCGCCGGGCTCGCGTACGCTGCAGCAGCACCTGCAGCAGTTGAGCCGGCAGTTCCGGCAACAGTGCGACAAATTACCTGACAGTCCCGCTAGCCGCCCGCCGTTTGCCGGCTCCGACACGCCAGCCGCTAGCGCCCTGCTGCTGGCACTGGCCTACCCGGAGCGGATCGCCCGCAACCGCAGCGGTGAAGGGGGCACGCACTACCGCCTGAGCCAGGGGCGCGGCGCAGTGCTAGCCGCCGGCGACCCGTTGACGCGCCAGCCCTGGCTTGCCGTGGCCCAGCTCAGCAGCCGCAGCGGCGACGCCAGCGACCGGATCCAGCTGGCCGCGGCGCTGGATCCGGCGCTGTTCGATGATCCGCGCCTGGCCGCCGTGCTCGGCGACCTGGTCAGCGTCGCCGAACAGGTGGAGTGGGATCCGCAGCAGCAGCGCCTGATCGCCGAGCGCCAGCGCCGGATCGGCGCGCTGGTGCTGAGCCGCGAGCCGCTGCCACAACTGGATCCGCAGCAACGCAGTCGCGCCCTGCTCGACCTGGTGCGGCGCAAGGGGCTGGGACTGCTGCCGTTCGACGCCGAGATCGACGCCTGGCGCGCCCGGGTCCGCTTCGTGCGCGAACACAGCCAGGATCCGGCCTGGCCCGACCTGTCCGACGCCGCCCTGCTCGACACGCTGGAGCTGTGGCTTGCGCCCTGGCTCGACGATGTCAGCCACATCAACCACTTCGCCAAGCTGCCACTGCCGCAGATGCTGCAGGCGCTGCTGCCCTGGCCGCTGCCGCAACAGCTCGACGAGCTGGCACCGCAACGGATCGCCGTGCCCTCCGGCGCCCGCCACGCCATCGACTATCGCGAATCGCCGCCGGTGCTGGCGGTCAAACTGCAGGAGATGTTCGGCTGCAGCGATACCCCGAGCATCGGCTTCGGCGTGCGCCTGAAACTGCACCTGCTGTCGCCGGCGCGCCGCCCGTTGCAGGTCACCCAGGACCTGGCCGGGTTCTGGCGCAACGTCTATGGCGAGGTAAAAAAGGAGATGAAGGGGCGCTACCCGAAACACCCCTGGCCCGACGATCCGCTACAGGCGCCGGCCACGGCACGGACCAAGAAACACAGCGGCCATTGACGTAGAATGGGCGCAAACGAGGAGCGTAGATGATCGAGAAACCGACCCCGCCGGCTGACGGCGAATGCTGCGAAAGCGAATGTTCACCCTGCGTCTGGGACCGCTACTACGAGGAGCTGCGGCTCTGGCAGCAGCAGGAAGTCGCGCGCAAGGCCGCCGAGCAAGCGTCCAGTGCTGACGCCGCGCAGGCCGGACCGGCGGACGACTGAACGGCCGCTACGACGATGCTGGAACTGCGCAGCTACAGCGCCGAACAGGCGCGCCACGACCACGGCTACCACCAGTTGGTGCTGCCGCTGCAGGG
>QKGH01000336.1 GCA_003250495.1 Marinobacterium sp. | reverse complement strand
TCGTACTGCTCCAGCTTGGTGATGATCATCAGCGGGGTGATCTCCGATACCAGCGGGATGTTGCCGGCGATGAAGATCACCGAACCGTACTCGCCGACGGCGCGGGCGAACGCCAGCGCAAAACCGGTCAGCAGCGCCGGCAGCAGTGCCGGCAGCAGCACATAACGAAAGGTCTGCCAGCGGCCTGCACCGAGGCTCGCCGCGGCCTCCTCCAGTTCGCTCTCGAGCTCCTCCAGCACCGGTTGCACTGTACGCACGACGAACGGCAGGCCGATAAACACCAGCGCCACCAGCACCCCGAGCGGTGCGAACGCCACCCTGATCCCCAGCTGTCCCTCGATGAACTGGCCGAGCCAGCCGTTTTTGGCGTACAGCGCCGTCAACGCGATCCCGGCCACCGCCGTGGGCAGCGCGAACGGCAGATCCACCAGCGCATCGACCAGCCGCTTGCCGGGAAAGCTGTAACGCACCAGCGCCCAGGCCAGCAGCAGGCCGAACACGGCATTGATCGCCGCCGCCAGCAGCGAGGCGCCAAACGACAGTCGGTAGGATGCCAACACCCGCTCGGCGCTGACCACGGCCCAGAACTCGGCGAAGCCGGACTCGCTGGCCTTGATGAACACCGCCGACAGCGGGATCAGCACCACCACCGACAGATAGAGCAGGGTGTAACCGAGGGTCAGGCCGAACCCAGGCAACACGCTGAACGCCTTGGCATGCCGCATCAGCGCTGCTCCATGATCCGGTCGAACAGCGCACCGTCAGCGAAATGTTGCTGCCTCACCCGCCCCCAGCCGCCGAGGTAGTTCTCCACGGAAAAGGTACGGATCGGCGGGAAACGCTCGGCAAAGCGCGCCAGCACCGCGGGATCGCGGGGGCGGAAATAGTGCTCGGCGATCAGCGTCTGCCCCTCCCCGCCGTACAGGAAGTTCAGGTAGTCGCGCGCCAGGGCGTCACTGCCGCGCCGCTGCGTCACCCCCTCGACCACCGCCACCGGCGCCGCCGCCTCCACGGACAGCGACGGATAGACGATATCGAAGCGCTCCCGCCCCAGCTCACCGGCGATCAGGATCGCCTCGTTCTCGAAGGTCACCAGCACATCGCCCAGGTCGCGCTGGGTAAAGGTGGTGGTCGCGCCGCGCCCGCCGCCATCCAGCACCGGCACGTTGGCGAACAGCCGGGTCACGAATGCGCTGGCCTGCTCCTCGCTGCCGCTCTTATCCAGCGCGTAACCCCAGGCCGCCAGGTAGGTGTAGCGGCCGTTGCCGGAAGTTTTCGGATTCGGCACGATCACCTCCAGCCCCGGCCGGGCTAGGTCGTCCCAGTCGCGGATGTTGCGCGGGTTGCCCTTGCGCACCAGGAACACCGTCGTCGTGGTATAGGGCGTCGCCCCGTGGGGGAACTGCTCGCGCCAGTCCGCCGCCACCAGCCCCCGCTCGACCAGCATGTCGATATCCGGCGACTGGTTCATCGTGATCACGTCCGCCTCCAGCCCCGACGCCACCGCCAGCGCCTGTTT
>QKGH01000328.1 GCA_003250495.1 Marinobacterium sp. | reverse complement strand
GATCTACGCCGCCGCCGGCATCGACCTCTTCTGGTTCGACCTGCTGGTGATCCTGGTCACCCTGGTGATCGTGTCCGGCTGGCTGATCACCTACTACGCCCAGAACAACGGCGGTCGCCGCCGGCTGCAGGCGAGTGCGCTGTGGCGCAGTTTCTACACCCTGGTGGCGCGCGAGTTTTTTGTCGCGGCGTTCTATCGACGGCTCTCCGATACCCTGCTCGGCGCGGCCGCCCGTCTCAACGCGATGCTGAGGTGGTCCTGATATGTCTTCGATGAGTCTGCTGCCGGTTGCGCTGTTCCTGCCGCTGTTCCCCTTCAGCATGCTGTTCAACCGCCTGTTCGCCCGGGTGGAGAACACCGGGTTGCGTATCGGGTTGATGATCGGCTGGCCCTCGATCGGACTCGGGCTGCTCGCCGCTCTGGGCGAAACGCCGCCCGAGTGGATCGCCTACTGGAGCGTGGCGACGGCCCTGTTGTATGCGTTTCGCGCGCTGGCGCTGCGTGACCTGGCGCTGTGGCTGGGTCACCTCGCCACCTCGGTCTGGGCACTGTTGTGGTTGCCCGCCGTGTTCGCCGATACGGGCGCCGTCGGGGTGATGACGCTCGCCGTGTTCGGCCTGCCCCTGGTGCTGCTCCTGTGGCTGACCGGACAGCTGGAGCGACACTTCGGCGCCGCCTATGCCGGAGCGCCCGGCGGACTGGCGACGAGCCTGCCGCGACTGTCGGCGTTGCTGGTGCTGCTGATGCTGGCGGTGATCGGCACGCCGCTGTTTCCCGGTTTCTTTGCGCTGCTGGGCATCGTCAACGGGCTGTTGCCCGCCATGCCCGTGGGCGCTCTGGGTGTGCTGGTTCTGTGGATGCTGTGGGCCTGGGCCGGCATGCGCATGCTGCAGGGATTGATCGTCGGCGAGCCGGAGGGTGCCACACGCGCCGACCTCGGGCTTGCGCACGCCGGCATGATCGGTGCGACGGTGGCGCTCTTCGCCATGAGCGGGTTCTGGCTCGCGGGGAGGCTGGTATGAGTCATTCAATGGGTCAACATCTGCGCATACGCGCCATGGTCTATGTGGCGGCCGAACCGATACCCTTTTTCTGGCCGATGCGCAGTTTCATTCACCACAACCCGTTGCACGGGCTGGAGCGCTTGCCTTTCGAGCAGGCGGTGGAAGAGGGCGCGAAGCTGTTCCATGCCCGCGGTTTTCTGCCGAGAGAGGCCTGTCAGCGCTATCTGGCCGAAGGGCATGTCGACACGCAGACACTGCAGGGGCTGGTGGCGCAGTTCGTCGCAGCGCAGGGCGCCTGCGTGCCGGTCGATCAGGTCGGCTGGTTGATGACGGAGCTCACCCGCCAGACCCAACCGGTGAGCTTGCCGCTCACGATTGCCGACAGCCGCCTGGTGCATGCCGCGTTGCACGGGGTCGACGCCGATGTGCCGGAGCTCCCGATGGAGCGGCTTGCCTCCGAACTGGAGCGGCGCCTGCTGCACGAGCGGCCGCTGTACGAGGCCTTCGACGATCTGTTC
>QKGH01000090.1 GCA_003250495.1 Marinobacterium sp. | reverse complement strand
GCCCTAGCGGCGCGGCGGCGAGTGCCAGGGCTAGCAGCGAACGCTGCAGTAGGCGGTTAGACATGGTGAAAACCTCGTTCGTTACCTGCTGCTCATGACGAATCGCAGGGACAGTTGCAGGGAGAGCAACCAAGGTAACAACCGGATTTAATGCCTAAAAATAATAAAAAACGAAAAACTTATCTCTTTTTAGCCGTACTAGGGGACCGGCCCAGCGTTCGCCCTCGCCAATGCACGGCCCCGCGCTGAGCCGCTGTCAGCCCCGCCGGTGCTCGACACCCTATCACCGGCCGCCCCCGCCATGCACAGCCAAACCGCTAACGGGCTTAGGGCTGCAGCAGGCGGCGCAGATGGTAGGCCAACAGACCGAGCAGCAGCCCCCAGAACGCGCTGCCGATACCGAACAGCGTCATGCCGGAAGCGGTAGCGAGAAAGGTGATCAGTGCCGCCTCGCGGCTGCCTTCGCCAGCCAGGGAGGCGTGCAGACTGTTACCGATGGTGCCGAGCAGCGCCAGCCCGGCGATCGCCATCACCAGCTCGGTGGGGAACGCGGCGAACAGCGCCGCCACCGTGGCACCGAACAGGCCGGTCAGCAGGTAGAAGAAACCGGCCCAGACCGACGCCAGGTAGCGCCGTGCCGGATCGGGATCCGCTTCCCGGCCCATGCAGATCGCCGCCGTAATCGCCGCCAGGTTGTAGGCGAAGCCGCCGAACGGTGCCAGCAGCAGACCGGTGGCACCGGTCGCCGTGATCAGCGGTGACGACGGGATCTCGTAGCCGTTCGCCTTCAGCACCGCGATGCCGGGCACGTTCTGCGACGCCATCGTGACGATAAACAGCGGGATACCGACCCCGATCAGGGCGGTCAGCGAGAACTCGGGCGTGGTCCACTGCGGTGCCGCCAACGCCAGGCTCAGCTCCTGGGTGTGCAGTTGTCCCTGCAGGGCGGCCAGCAGCAGGCCCACCAGCAGCGCCAGCGGAATCACGTAGCGCGGCAGCCATTGCCGCGCCAACAGGTAGGCCAGCAGCATCGCGCCGACCAGCAGCAACTGGTGCTGCAGCGCGTCGAACAGCTGCAGCCCAAACTGCACCAACACCCCGGCCAGCATCGCCGCCGCCAGCGGTGTCGGGATCTGCCGCATCAGCCGCTCGAACCAGCCGGTCACCCCGCAGATCAGGATCAGCGCGGAGCTGAACAGGAACACCCCCACCGCCTGATTCAGGCTCAGTCCCGCCAGCCCGGTCACCAGCAGCGCGGCACCGGGCGTCGACCAGGCGGTCAGCACCGGCACCCGGTAGCGCAGCGACAGGCCGATGCTGGTCAGCGCCATGCCGATCCCCAGCGCCCACAGCCAGGAGCTGATCTCTGCCGTCGATGCGCCGGCCGCCGCCGCGGCCTGGAAGATGATCACCGCGGAACTGGTATACCCCACCAGCACCGCGACAAAGCCCGCCGTGATATGCGACAGACTGAAATAGCCGTTCATGTTCGCCAAGCTCCTGTGCTCAACTGCTCAACTGCT
>QKGH01000127.1 GCA_003250495.1 Marinobacterium sp. | reverse complement strand
CACCATGCCAATGGTCGATATTGGGAGGACACCATACTGTTTCTCCTGCCGAGAATTCGATCACCTTGCCATCGCGGGTACCGGTAAGGGCTGTCCCCTTAGTCACAATCATGTGCTGGCCCGCCGGATGGATGTGCCAGGCTGTGCGTGCGCCTGGCGCGAAGGTTACGTAGGCTCCTGAGAAGTGAGCGTTGTCGTTGCCTGGAAATAGCATGTCGACTTGAACACTACCCGTGAACAGTTTCTCCGGGCCCAGGAATGAACCCTGAGAGCCCGAGGGGTACAGCGTTTGGGAAACCGACTGTGTCTCCGCAATGGCGCCGAGACTGTAGCCACACCCGCTCAACGCCATAAGCATCACGTTCAGATGTTTACGCTGCAATTTCACAAGAACCTCTAAATGCCGCTAATCGATGGCGGGATTGAATCAGTTGACCACTTTATTCAAGCAGTGTCGGAGAGATGAGGAATACAACGATTCTTCAGATTTATTGCCCAATTCTGAGAATTGTTACCAAGTCGTATAGTGGCTCCGAGCCTGGATAACTTCTGGCTAGGACGTTATCTCCAGATCTGTTTCGGACGGTTGGATCGTCTGATTGGCATGACGCCTCCGTGAACTCGCGAACAGCAGGATGACGACGCTGCCGATCAGCGCCATCACGGCGTAGCCGGCAATGACTTGGACTAGGCTGAACGATTCTGAAAGCCGTCCGGCAATCAGCGTTGGGACCGCTGCGCCGGTGTAGGAGGTGGCGTAGATTAACCCGAGCACGTTTGCCCGCTCCTCCAGCGTGACCCTCGAAATGACTGAGTGAATACTGCTGCTGAGCACTGCGCCTTGGGCGGTTCCCGCGCAGACGCTGGCGATCAGGAAGGGAATTAGTAGCCCGTAATGCAGCGTTACCACTATCGCGCCTACCGACAGGGTGAAGGTCAGCATACCGATGCGCTGCGCATTCGCCACGGACAATCGTCCGGCCAGAAATGCGCCGATAGGGCTGGGGGCCATGGTAGACGCGAACACCAGGGCTGCTGCGAGCGCGCTGGAGGAGTGTAATTGCTCCATCGCCATGGCAGGTCCGAACGCCTGATAAAAACCACCCAAGGCCCAGGTCGGTATAAAAGCGAACACACCAATCTTGAATGCCCCGCTGGCTGAAGAGGGCAATCCCAGTTGGGGTTTCAGTGACAATAGAGCTCCCGGTTTACGAGCAATGCTTTCCATACTGCTACCACCCAGCAGCATACAGAGCGCTAACACAGCCAAAATCACCCTATAGGGCATAACACGTGGGTCGCTCCCATATTCAACCAGTGCCCCCGACATCAGTCCCCCAATCGTGAGGCCGGTCATCGGACCACAACTGAGTATCGCGGGCGCCAGCCAGGCAGGCTTTTTCGGCGCCGTATCGACAACCCAGGCGGCCAGCGCCGTGGACGCCAAACCGCAGGAGAGCCCTTGCAGCAGACGGCCGACCAGCAACGGCGTAGCGCTATGAACATTCAGGAAGGCAAGGCCGGCACACGCCATTAACGCTACCGTCAGAAGCGCCGTGCTGCGGCGGCCGAAGTGATTGGATAGTCGGCCCAAAAACAGCAGGGATGATACGGCGCCAATAAAGTAAACCACGGCACTGAGTGACAGTTCCGTATAGCTTAGGCCATCGACAGTTCGATACAGCCCATACAGCGGGATGGGCGTTGCCGATCCGGCGTAAGTGGCTATCAGGGACACACTGGCAGCGACGAAGGTGCCCTTTCTGCCGAAGCGCTTCAACTGGACTACTCCTTTCCGATGGTATGCGAAAATCGACGGCTCGACCGCCCTTGACGTTAAGCCGGTAGGATTAGCGTCAAGGGCGGGGAACCATCGAAAGGTGGAGCGGTGAGCCTCAACTAACGCCTTTTCCTGTTGTTACAGTGCCAGTTGCAGAATGTCGGCTGCGTCTTCCGGTGTGATATCACCTCGTTCTCCCAACTGGACGAACTGATGTTGATGCAGCTTGGCGATCACCTCGGGAATGATCTTCGCGTCAAGGCCGTAATCGGACAGGCGGGTTTTGACGCCCAGGGTTTCGAAGAACTCACGGGTACGTTCAATGGCCAGCGTGGCGATCAGGGTCGGGTCGGTTTCCTGAATGTGCCAGACGCGCTGGCCATACTGCACCAGCTTCTCCCTCTTCTGTTCCAGCTTGTAGGTCCAGATAGCCGGCATCATGATGGCCAACGTCTGGCCGTGATCCAAACCGTATAGGCCGGTCAGTTCCTGGCCGATCAGGTGTGATGCCCAGTCACTCGGCGTGCCGGTTGCGAGCAGTCCGTTGAGCGCCATCGTGGCGCTCCACATCAGGTTGGCCCGCACGTCGTAGTTGTCCGGCTCCTGTAGTGCCTTGGGGCCCTCTTCGATAATGGTAGAGAGCAGACTTTCGGCGAAACGGTCCTGGACCTTGGCCCCTGCCGGGTAGGTGACATATTGCTCCAGTACATGCACGAAGGAATCGACCACACCGTTGCCCACTTGGCGTGCGGGTAATGAGTAGGTGTTCCGGGGATCCAGGATCGAGAATTTCGGACGCACATGGTCCGAGTTGAAGAACAGCTTATCCCGGGTCTCTGCGCGGGTGACCACCGCGGTCGGGTTCATTTCGGAACCGGTGGCGGCGAGGGTCAGCACACAGCCTAGCGGCAATGCGCCAGTGACTGCAGTGCCGAATGTGGCGATGATATCCCAGGGGTCGCCCTGGTAGCGGGCGGCCGCTGCGATGAACTTGGTGGCATCGATGACGGAGCCGCCGCCAACGGCCAGCAGGAAGTCGATCTGCTCGGCCTTGATCCGTTCGACCGCCCTGAGGCAGGTCTCGAAGTGCGGGTTGGCTTCGATGCCGCCAAACTCCGTCCATGTTACGTGTTCGAGGGCTGCCGTTACCTGTTCGAAGATGCCGTTTTTCTTGATGCTGCCGCCACCATAGGTGATCAGCACGCGGGCCCCCGCGGGAATCTCGTGTTGCAGGCTGGCAATCTGCCCGCGACCGAAGATGATCTTGGTCGGGTTATAGAAATTAAAGTTGTTCATTACGTATCCAATAATTTGGTCGTTAGTAGGCCGGGGCGTTGGCTTAGCCGCTGGAGCAGGTCGGACCCGACTCATGCAAGCGGCTGGTGCGGCTGCGAAAGGTGTTGTTTCTCAGCAGCTAGCTCCAGTTCCACCCTCTATTGCTGTGCACGGCTCAGGCCGTGTAGCCATGTAGCTATCCGCCCCGCCCGGGCTTACGTACGGGCGCAAAGGCTCGGCGCACAGGCGGGAGCTGGAAAAGGACGCACCATCGATCGCATAGAAACCGGCACGGGGCTGACCGACGATATCCCGCTATTGCAACGCGTCAGCGAAGAAGGCTGCCAACTTGTCGAAGGGGATCACGTCGGTGCGGTCATACAGGTCGACGTGGTTGGCTCCCGGAACGATGTAAAGCTCTTTCGGTTCGGCCGCGGCGGCGTAGATATCTTCGCTGTAGAAGCGAGAGTGCGCGACCTCGCCGATGATCAGCAGAATCGGCCGCGGGGCGATCCACGTCAGCTTGTCCAGCAGTGGGAAGTTCATGAAGGATGGGGCGGAGGTCTGCGTGAACTGGGTGATCGAGTTGGGGTGGTAGCCCCGCGGACGGGAGTAGAATTCGCCGAACTCACGCCCGATCGGAGGGGTGTTTTCGTCGATCTCCAGTGGCGAACCGCGCTCGGACAGCTCCGGGCGCCCGGTTTCGAACTCCGCCCAGCGCTGTTCGGCAAGGGCGGCCAGCATCGCCCTGCGCGCCTCCTCACCCAGCGAACCGGCAAAGCCTTCCGCATGCATGCGGGAAATATCATACATGCTGACAGTGGCCACGGCCCTGATGCGCGGATCGACCTGAGCGGCACTGAGACCAAAGCCACCGGAGCCGCAGATGCCGATCACACCGATCCTGCTGCGATCGACGCCTGCACAGCGGGTGCCGATGAAATCGACACCGGCGTGGAAATCTTCCACGAACATTTCCGGTGATGACAGGTGACGTGGTGCGCCACTGGAATCACCGTTGTACGACGGGTCGAAGGTCAGTGCGACATAGCCGCGCTGGGCCATTTCGTTGGCATACACGCCGGGTCCCTGTTCTTTAACGCCACCGTACGGGGCGCCGATGAGCAGTGCCGGGTAGCTTTTGGCTGGGTCGAAGTCCGGCGGCAGATACAGATCGCCGGACAATTCGATGCCAAAGCGGTTTTCGTAAGTGACCGCTTGGCGGGTCACGTTATCGCTGAGCGTGAAAATATAGTTGCCCATTTGCGGTCTCCTGATTCTCATTCGGTGAACTGAGTGCCCCATGTCGCATTGGGGCAGCTGCGCCACTATGCCGCGCTGCCAGTGGCTGTTTAGTCTTTTTTGATCGGACCGCAGAGATAGTCTTGGTCCGAAACCGGTTCCATCCAAGTCACCGGGCTGCCATCCAGTGCTTCCTGTACCGCGACGTGCTGGAGAGCGGTGGTATCTGTGGCGCCATGCCAATGACGACGGCCGCAGTCACAATAGATCAGGTCGCCCGGACGGATTTCGGTACGCGGTCCCCCTTCGCACTGGGTCCAACCCACACCGTCGGTGACCAGCAACGTTTGCCCCAGCGGATGTGTATGCCAATAGGTTCGGCTCCCCGGTTCGAAGTTGACGACGGCGAGCCCCAAGCGGGAGGGCGCCGGCGCATTGAAGAGCTTGTCGATGCGTACGCTACCGGTGAACCATTCGCTTGGCCCCTGGATGGCCGGTGTAGACCCGGCGCGGATGATCTGCATGCCAGTGGGGAGGTTGTCGGTCTTGCCCATGATGATCTCCAGGCGTTGTTCTGTTTGTGTCATGAAAAATCTAGCAAAGACTCATTCTGTTCTGTATATGTAAAATGCTTAATGCAGTATGAAGCAGGGCTTTATAATGGCGGGGCAATATCTGGATGATTTATCGGTTTTCGTAACCGTGGCACGGCAGGGGAACTTCACGCGTGCCGCGGCTCATCTGGGAGTGTCGCCCTCCGCGATCAGTCAAACGATGCGCGGGTTGGAGGAGCGCCTTGGTGTGAGGTTGTTGACGCGAACGACGCGCAGCGTGACGCGGACAGAAGCCGGTGAAAAGCTGCTGCGCGAAGTCGCTCCGCTATTGGATGAAATCAATGCGCATCTGTCAGCCATCGCGGATTTGCGGGACCGCCCCGCAGGGATCGTACGGATAACCGCGGATGAGTATGCCGTACGCTATGTACTCTGGCCGCGGCTGCTGCCACTGCTGGATCTCTATCCTGAGATTACGCTTGAACTGGTTACCGACTACGGTTTGACCGACATTGCCGCGGAGCGCTTCGATGCGGGTGTCAGGTTGGGCGGTATCATCGCCGCCGATATGATCGCGGTTCCGATCGTGCCGCAGATGCGCATGGTTACCGTGGCCGCCCCGAAATACCTGGCTCGTTATTCGACACCGCGAACACCGGAAGAGTTAACCGACCATCGCTGCATCAATTTGCGCCTGCCTACACACGGTGGACTCTATGCCTGGGAGTTCGCTGAAGGGGAGCGCGAGTTTCGGGTCCGGGTCGATGGGCCGCTGATTATGAATAGCGTGATACAGATCCTGGATGCCTGTTTGGCTGGTGTTGGACTGGCGCAACTGCCCGATGGCCTGGTCCAGCCCCACCTTGATAGTGGGGCGCTACGGGAGGTGTTACCGAAGTGGTCTGAACCCTTTGCCGGTTACCACCTGTATTATCCCAGCCGGCGTCAACCGACCGCCGCGTTCAGGGTCGTGGCGGATGCTCTGCGCGCAGGGGTAGGGCAATAGGATAAAACGGAGTTGAATCCGCGACAGCTACTTCGGGGCTGCATAATTAATTATTTAATATCAATAAATTATATTGAAT
>QKGH01000311.1 GCA_003250495.1 Marinobacterium sp. | reverse complement strand
GCGGGCAGGTTGTCGACCTGGGAGCCGATGCAGCCCTCGTCGTCGATACCGGTGTAGTTGCTCAGTGCCTGGTTCCAGAACAGGATACGGTGCTCGCCATCCAGCGTGCAGGCACCGATTGGCAGGCGCTGCAGGGTCAGGCGGTGATAGCGGCGGATCTGGTCCAGCTCGGCGGCCAGGCCCGACAGCCGGGCGTCGTAATGTTCCAGCTGCTGCTCCAGCAGATGGATCTCGCGGGCGCGAAAGCTCTGCGCCCCCCGGCTGGTGACCGGCGCCAGGATCGCCGCCGCCTCGATCGGACCCAGCAGGCCGGACAGGTTCTGCTCCAGCAGGCTGCGCAGGCGCAGCGTATCCAGCGGGCGCAGCGGGCCCGGCGGCAGATTCAGCTGGTTGAGTGCACGCTGCAGCTCGCGTTCGGTGGTATCGCGCCCGAGCCGGGGCTGCAACTGGCGTTGGAAGTCCTCTACCTGCTGGGCGGGATTGGACTGCAGCAGCGGGCGTTGCAGGCTGTTGAGCACGCAGGCGTCGGCGCTCTGCTTCTCCTCCGCGCTGCCTGGAAACAGGGAGGAGCCGAGGATCATCAGCAGCAGATTGACGGCGACGGAGATCAGTGTGACGAGATGCCAGTTTTCATCCGCCGCGAACGGGTCCTCTATCTGTAGCAGATTGCTGCCCAGTGGCAGCGCCAGTGCCACCAGCCAAGTGGTGTAGCCACCCGCCAGCCCCAACAGAAAGCCAGTGCGGCTGGCGCCGGGCCAATACAGCGTGGCGATCAGGCCGGGCAGAAAATGCAGAAAGGCGACGAAGCTGAGCAGGCCCAGCTGGCTGAGCTTGAAGTGTTGTCCGGCAAACACGAAGAATAGGTAGCAGGCAAAGATCAGCAGCACGATCAGGAAGCGGCGCAGCCAGAGCAGCCAGGTGTAGAAGCGGGCGTGCTCGGGGGGGCGGAACAGCGGCAGTACCAGGTGGTTTTGCAGCATCGAGGCCAGGGCGACGGCGCAGACGATGATCAGCCCGCTGGCCGCGGACAGGCCGCCGAGCAGTGCGACCAGGGTCAGCCAGGGCTGATCGATGCGTGCACCCAGCGTCAGTACCATGAATTCCGCGTCGTAACCGTCGCCGCCGATCGCCGCGGTGGCCCAGAGAATGGGCGGCACGCAGATGGCGAGCAGCAGCAGGAACAGCGGCATCATCCAGGTCGCCTTGTACAGACTCTCCGACGAGGTGTTCTCGGTAAAGGCGAGGTGGAACATGTGCGGCATGGTGGCGGCGGCGCTGAAAAACGCCAGCATCATCACCCGCCAGCCGCCGTTTTCCGGTGGCGTCTGCAGTTGGCTCAGGGCTGCGGGGTTCTGCTCCAGCCAGGTCGTCAAACCGGCCCCGCCGCCGAATACCGTGTAGGTGGCGTACAGGGCGATTGCGATCAGGGCGCCGAGCTTGATCAGCGACTCGATGGCGATGGCGACCACCAGGCCGTTGTGACTGTTGCGCAGGCTGGCGTGGCGCGCGCCGAACAGGATTGCGAACAGGGCGATGATGGCGCAAAACGCCGAGGCGATCTGCAAGCGCCCTACCTGGGGGTTCAACTGGTAGAGCGAATCGGACACCGCCTGGATCTGGATCGAGATCAGCGGCAGGCTCGCGGCCAGGGTCCCCAGGGTGGTCAGGATGCCGACCCGGGCACTGCGGAAACGGAAGGCGAACAGATCGGCCAGCGAGCTGAGCTGGTAGGTGCGGGTGATGCGCAGGATCGGTACCAGCAGCAGCGGGGCCAGCATGAAGGTCAGTGCGGCGCCGATATAGGACGCCAGATAGGCGTAGCCGGCCTGGTTGGCGATACCGAAGATGCCGTAAAAGGTCCAGGCGCTGGCATAGACCCCCAGTGACAGGGTGTGTAGCAGCGGGTGGCGAATCAGGCGTTGTGGCAGCCAGCCGCGCTCGGTCAGGTAAGCGGCACCGAACAGGAACAGCAGGTAGCCGAAGCAGATCAGCAGCAGTAGGGAGAGGTCAAAGTTCATGGCGGTGCCACTGTTCGATCAGTAGCGTCAGCATACACAGGGCCGCCCAGATCAGAAAGGGGCGGTACCAGAGTCCTGGGCTGAACAGCCAGAACTCCAGCAACAGCGGTAGGGTCAGCGTCAGGATCGGCAACAGCAGCAGGAGCAGGCGGTGAAAATACATTCACTCTCCCTCCTGGCAGCGGGCGGTCTGCCGTGCAATGGCGGTGATATCCCAGTGTGTGATCGCCCACTGCAGCAGCTCGTCGCGCCGGGCCGCGCGCAGCTCCGGAGGCGGCGTCTGACCGAGGAAATGGAGCGCTTTCCACAGTGTCGGGACGATGAGTTCGGGCTCCAGCGACAGGGCGGGGGCGAAGGTCTGCTTGCTCAGTTTCTGCCCGCTGCTGTTGGTGACGACCGGGATATGGGCGTAGTCCGGCTGGGGATAGTGCAGGTAGTGCTGCAGTACCTGTTGCCGCGGCGTTTCGTCGATCAGGTCGGCACCGCGCACGATATCGGTAACCCCCTGCTCGGCATCGTCGACCACCACGGCGAGCTGGTAGGCGAACAGGCCGTCGCGGCGGAACAGGATGAAATCCCCTCCGCTCTGCGCGCTGGGGTAGCGGCGCACTCCCTGGATGCGGTCGGTGAAGCTTAGCGTTTGGTCCGGATAGCGGGCTCGGATCGCGCAGGTGGCGGCGGCCGACGGCGGATGCTGCAGGCAATGGCGGTCGTAACGCAGCAATGCCTGGCGCCGCTTCAATTCGCTACGACTGCATTGGCAGCGATAGGCGAGGCCCGCCGCCAGCAACTGTTGCAGTATTTCCCGGTATAGCGGGAGACGTCGACTCTGCCAGGCGATTTCGCCATCCCAGTGCAGGCCGTAGGCGTCGAGGGTGTGGATGATCTGTTCGGCGGCGCCGGGAGGTTCCCGCGGCGGGTCCAGGTCTTCGATGCGAAGTAGCCAACGGCTGCCGCTGGCGCGGCTATCGAGGAAACTGGCCAGCGCGGCCAGCAGCGATCCGAAATGCAGGGGACCTGTCGGTGAGGGCGCGAAACGACCGATACGGCTCAAGGTGGGTGCGTCCTGTGGCAAGCGGGACTGCAGGCATGGCTGCAGTCCGCCGGTCATGCTCAGCCGCCGAGCTGTTTCTCTTTGATCTCGGCCAGGGTTTTGCAGTCGATGCAGAGCGTTGCAGTCGGGCGCGCTTCGAGACGGCGGATACCGATCTCCACACCGCAGGCATCGCAGTAACCGTAATCGTCGTTGTCGATCCGCTCCATCGCTTCGTCGATCTTGCGGATCAGCTTGCGTTCGCGGTCGCGGGTGCGCAGCTCGAGGCTGAACTCCTCCTCCTGACTGGCGCGGTCGCTCGGGTCGGCGAAGTTGGTCGCTTCCTCTTTCAGATGGGTGATGGTGCTGTCCACCTCTTCCATCAGCTGACGTTTCCAGTTCAGAAGGATGGCGCGGAAGTGATCCTTCTGCGCATCGTTCATATACTCTTCGCCGGTATCCAGCGGGTAGGGCACGAATTGCGTGAACTGTGATTCTGTTGTAGTTGGCATTGGCGCAGCCTCACGTCTGGGGCCTTGGGGCGGGGTTTTCCCGCTCAAGACCTGCAACCTTACAATAGGAACCGATTTTCGCGGTTTCTTAAAAGCCGGTGAAATTACCAGAAGCCCATCCTTTAGGCTAGACCTGAAAAGGGGTTTTGGGCAGTTTCCTGTGGCGCCGTCAACGCGCCGTGTTGACGGAGGTTGGGTAGGGTTTATCATCGAAAGGTTGGTTTAAATGGCCGGATAGTTTGGATTGATTAGTGAAATATTTTTTCTTTTCGCGAATATGCCGGTGATATTTTTTGGAGATTGGAATGACAATTGATAACTGGAGCGCCCGGGCCCGTGAGATCGACTCCTTCAAGGTGATGGATCTGCTCAAGCGTGCCAAGCAACTCGATGCCGCCGGTTTCGACGTGGTGCATATGGAGGCGGGGGAGCCGGACTTTCGTACCGCCGCGCCGATCGCCGCCGCTGCACACCGGGCGATCGATGCCGGGCACACCCAGTACACGCCGGCCGGCGGCATTCCAGAGCTGCGCGAGCGCATCGCCCACTACTACCAGCAGCGCTACGGTATCGCTATCGGACCGGAGCGGGTCCTGGTGACGGCCGGGGCCTCCGGCGGTTTGCTGTTGGCCTTTGCCCTGCTGGCCGAGCAGGGTACCACCTTCATGATGACCGACCCCGGTTACCCCTGTAACCGCCAGTTCCTGCGCTTGGTGGAGGCGCGCGGTCAGTCGGTGCCGGTGGATGCGAGCACTAATTATCAATTGACCGCCGAGCTGATCCGTCAGCACTGGCAAGCGCAGACCGCCGGGGTGTTGCTGGCGTCGCCGGCGAACCCGACCGGGGCCGTGGTGCCGATGGCGCAGATGCGCGAGATCTCGTCGACGGTACGGGAGCTGGGCGGCGCGCTGATTGTCGATGAGCTGTACCACGGCCTGACCTATGGCTTCGATGCCGAGACCGTACTCAGTGTCGATGACGAGGCACTGGTGATGAACAGCTTCTCGAAATATTTCGGCATGACCGGCTGGCGCCTGGGCTGGCTGGTGGCACCGGCTGATGCGGTGGCGGAGATGGAGAAGATGGCGCAGAACCTGTTCATCTCGCCGACCACCGTCTCCCAGTATGCGGCGCTGGCGGCGTTCGAGCCGGAGACGATCGCGATCCTGGAGGCGCGCCGCGCCGAGTTCGCCGAGCGCCGGGACCTGTTGGTTTCCGGCTTGCGCGAGCTGGGTTTCGATGTGCCGTTGCTGCCGGAGGGAGCGTTCTACGTCTATGCCGACGCCGGGCACCTGACCGACAACAGTTTCGACTGGTGCTGGTCGCTGCTGGAGGAGGATAAGGTGGCGGCCACGCCCGGTGCCGATTTTGGCACTCACCTGGCCAATCGTTTCGTGCGCTTCTCCTATACCACTGGCATCGACCGCATCGAACTGGCGCTGGAGCGGCTGGCGCGGCGCGGCCGGCGTTAAGCGGCGGGCAACTGGACCAGGACCCGGCCCTGCTCGATGCGGGTCGGGACCGCGTCGAGCTGCTCACCGGGGCAGGGGCCGGCGATGCAGGTGCCGCTGTCGATGGTGAACAGCGCGCCGTGCAGTGCGCACTGGATAAACTGGCGTTCGTAGTCGAGGAACTGGTCCGGCTGCCACTCCAGGCGGATGCCGCGGTGCGGACAGCGGTTGAGGTATACATAGACTCGGTCGCCGCGGCGGATTGCCACCAGGGCCTGCCCCTCCCGCTCGAACCCCCGCCCCTCGCCGTCCGGCAACTCGTCGATCGGGCACAACTCGATGAAGTGGGCGGCCGTCATTCGCTGGCGCTGCCCGCCGCGACCTCTTCGACAGCGATCAGTCGTTGCGCGCGTAACTGCGCCAGCAACTGCTCGATCGCTTCGTCGTCACGGGTATCCACCTCCAGCGTGATCAACTGCTCCTCCGGCGTCAGCGGATGCAGCAGCTCCAATTGGTGCAGCATGACGTCGACATCGGCGTCGGCCGGGTTTGGCTGCTCCTCATGGCGGCGTTTCAAGCGAGCTTCGATCAGATTGCGGTCGCACTGGCAGTGGATGATCCGCATCGGCAGCTGCAGCTGCTCCCCAAGCTCCATGAACAACGTCCGCATACGGCGGCGGATGGCGGCCGCATCGATGACGACCGGAATACCGCTGCGCAGGATCACCCGCGCCATATCGGCCAGGCGGTGGAAGGTGCGCACGTTCATCTCGGAGCTGTACAGATCAAGCGCCTCGTCACGCAGTGCCTCGCGATGGACGCGGCGGCGCTCGGTCTCCGAACGCAGGCGGATGGCGCCCAACACATCCAGCAGTTGCTCGCTCAGGTAGCTCTTGCCGCTGCCGCTGATACCGTGCATCAG
>QKGH01000112.1 GCA_003250495.1 Marinobacterium sp. | reverse complement strand
CCTGTTCGACACCAAGACCTTCCCGGGCAAACGCGCGCTGCGCAAGCGTCCGCAGGTGAACATGGAGTGGGCGCTGCTGGCTGACGGCGTGCCGAAGGACCAGGTTTACGCCATGCTGGAAACCGAAGAGGGTCAGGCCCGCGCCTTCGCCAAACTCGACACCATCAAGAACGACGTGGTCTGGTTCGACAGCTGGTCCCAGGCGCCGCAGCTGCTGAACGACGGCGGTGCGGTGATGGTCCAGTCCGCCAACGGCCGCTTCTTCGCCGCGATCCAGGATGAAGGCAAGCCGTTCGAAATGGTCTGGGACGGCCACCTGTATGACCTGGATGTCTGGTCCATCGTCAAAGGCACCAAGAAGAAGGACCTGGCGATCGACTTCATCAAGTTCGCTACCGGTTCCAAGCCGCTGGCCGGTATGCCGGACGTGGCCTACGGTCCGACCCGCAAATCATCCTATGCTTACATCGACGAAGCGATCGTGCCGAAGCTGCCCTCCGCGCACCTGGATGAAGGTCTGAACGCCTCCAGCGTGTTCTGGGCCGACTACGGCGAATCGATGGGCGAGAAGTTCAACGAGTGGCTGCTGAAGTAAGCCGCCACCCGCTGTAAGCAGACCCCTGTAACACGCAACACCAACCGGGGGCGCCTGGCGCCCCCACCCGATAAGGGCCGTACCTTATGTCCAACACCGAGCTGAGCCGCGACGAGATCCGCGAGGCCAACCGCAACATTCGCCGTAAGAAGATTCTGGCGATATTGTTCGTGACGCCATTGCTGCTGTTCATCTTCATCACCTTCGTCGCCCCTATCGCGACCATGCTCTACCGCAGCGTCTACCATCCGACCGTGGCCGAGCTGATCCCCGATACCCTGCAACAGCTCGATGACTGGGATGCCGACAGCGGCGAACTGCCGCCGCCACAGACCCTGACCCTGTTCGCCGTGGAGCTGAAACGGCTGGCCGCTGAGCGCCTGTCCGGCAAGCTGGCGGAAGAGATCAACCGCGGCATGCCGGGCTCATCGAGCCTGATCAAGGCCACCGCACGCAAACTGCAGCGCGCCGACGACGCCGAACTGCAGAGCCAGGGCGACCAGTTGCTGCTCGCCGCCCATTCGAAATGGGGTGAAGTCGAAGTGTGGCAGACGATACGCCGCGCCGGTTCTATCTTCACCGACAACTATTACCTGACCGCGCTGGACCTGGAGCGCACGCCCTCCGGCGAGATCGTCCAACGCGATACCCAGATCTACCTGCAGTTGTACTGGAAGAGCCTGAAGATCGCCTTCTATATCACCGTACTGACCGCAATCATCGGTTTCCCGCTGGCCTGGTACCTGGCCAATGCACCGTCGCGGATCGCCAATACGCTGATGATCCTGGTGCTGCTGCCGTTCTGGACCTCGCTGCTGGTGCGTACCACCGCCTGGATCGCGCTGCTGCAGACCAACGGCGTGGTCAACTCGGTGCTGCAGTGGCTGCATGTCATCAATGAACCGATCGAGATGCTCTACACCCAGTTCGCCACG
>QKGH01000219.1 GCA_003250495.1 Marinobacterium sp. | reverse complement strand
CCGGCGCTGGTCAAACAGATCGTCTGCACCGTCGACAAGATCGACTACCCGGTGCCGGCGTTCATCCCCGGGCTTGACTACAACGGCCGCTACGAGGTCCGCTGCAGCGGCGAGCGCTGGCTGCCGAAGGTGCCGGATGACTCGATCTTCATCGAGCGCCGCGGCGCGGTGATCGAGATCGACCTCCCCTGCCAGCCGGTGGCGAAGAAATAGTCTACGGGCAATGGCCGTCCGTCTCGGAGCATATCCTTCCCCCAACCGCTGTTGATTTATCAGGTCTCGCCGTGCCACGTCTTCTCAACCTCATCCTCGCCGGCGGGCTGACCGCCGCCCTGCTCGTCCTGCTGCTCGCCACGCCGCTGCACGATAAGCTGACGCCGCTGAGCATCGATCTCGGCTGCATCGCCGCCGCGCTCGGCGCCGCGACGCTCTGTTGGCGCTTCGACCGCAGTCGCGGCTTCTACCTGCTGCTGCTCGTCCTCTTCGCCGAGCTGGCCGAGCGCACCTTCCCGGCGGCGCTGCGGCCGCTGCTCGCCCTGCTGACCGCCGGCAACCTGCTGCTTATCGCCCTGCTGGTCGAGCGCGGCATGCACTCGCTGCGCGGCGCGCTGCTGCTGTCGCTGCCGGGCTGGCAGGCGCTGCTGCTCAGCCTCTTCTCCGCCCAAATCCTCCCGCAGCTGGCACCGCTTCTGGCCTGGCAGCCGCTGCCGCTGCCGCCGGGCTGGCAACTGGTCACGCTGCTGCCGGCGGCGATCGCCATGCTGCTGCAGGCCGGCCGCTTCTGGCGCTACCCGACCGCGCTGGAGGGGGCGCTGCTCTGGGCGTTTGCCGCGGCGGTCGGCGCCTCCGGCCCGTTGCCGCCAACCATCGCCACCCTGCTGCGCGGCGGTGCGGCGCTGGCCCTGGCGATCGCGCTGATCGAGTATGCCTACACCCTGGCCTACCGCGACGAGCTGACCTCCCTTCCCGGGCGCCGGGCGCTGATGGAGGCGTTCAAGCGCCTCGGCGGCAGCTACAGCATCGCCATGGTCGATATCGACTTTTTCAAGAAGCTCAATGACCGCCACGGCCACGACGTCGGCGACCAGGTGCTGCGGATGGTGGCCGCCCGGCTGCGCGGCTGCTCCGGCGGCGGTCGCGCCTACCGCTACGGCGGCGAGGAGTTCTGCATCGTCTTTAGCGGCGTCGAGCGCGACAGTGCCAGGCCGCACCTCGAGGCGCTGCGCGAGAAGATCGCCGGCGCGCCGTTCGTCATCCGCAGCAAGAACCGGCCGGCGAAGAAACCGAAATCGGCCAAACCGAAACAGACCGAGAACGCGCTGAAGGTGACGGTGAGCATCGGCGTCGCCCAGCGCAGCGACAAGCAGCGCCAGCCCGAGGCGGTGATGAAGGCCGCCGACCAGGCGCTCTATCGGGCCAAGGAGGGCGGCCGCAACCAGGTCTGCAGCTGACCGCTTTCCGGCCCTGCGTTTTCCCCTGCGCCTGCGCTTCAACTTGCAATAAAAAAGGCCGACGATTCAGATAGTTGAACCGTCGGCCTTAAAGTTTGTTGTTCGGGGATAAAAGTGCTACGACGCCTGCGCCTGGCGCATCGGCTGGGCCTGCATCCTGACCAGCTTCTCCCGCGGTCCGTCGGCGACCACCTTGCCGCCCTCGAGGGCGATCACCCGCTGCACCATCTGCAGCATCGTCGGGCTGTGGGTGGTCATCACCAGCACCATGCTGTCATCGAGCAGCTTCGGCAAGCGCTCGGCGAACTGCCGCTCGCTCTCCGGGTCGAGCCCCAGGGTCGGCTCATCGAGCAGCAGGATCCGGCTCGGCTGCGCCAGTGCCCGGGCCAGCGCCACCTTCTGCCGCTGGCCGCCGGAGAGGTTGCAGCCGCGTTCCTGCAGGGTCATGCCCAGCGACATCCGCCCGCTGGCGAACTCGGTATCCAGCCCCGACGCCCACAACGCCAGCTTGAACCGCTCCGGGTCGCTGCAGCCGGAGATCCGCAGGTTGTCCTCCAGCGTGCCGGCAAACACCGCCGGATCCTGCCCCTTGTAGGCCAGCCAGCGTACCCGGTCGAAGCGGGCGATATCTTCCAGGTCGAGGCCGTCGACCTGGATCTGGCCGCCGTCGGTGCGACACAGCCCGGCAAGGCAGCTCAGCAGCGTCGACTTGCCGGCGCCGGGGCGGCCGAGCAGCGCGATCCGCTCGCCCGGAGCGACGTTGAAGCTGACCTGGTCGAGCGCCGGCGGCCGTTCCGGATAATGCTTGTCGATCTTGAGCACCGCAATCTGACCGAGCACCTCGGGACGCGGCGTACAGGCGTGTTCGTCGACCGGTTCGAGGCTCTTCTCCATCCGCCCGGCCGAGCGGGTAAAATCCTGCCACTTGGCGATGACATTGTAAAACGAGGCGACCAGCCCCATCGACCGGCCGGCGAGCAGGTTGCAGGCGATCAGGCCACCGGTGCTGAGCCGCTGGGCGTAGATCAGGTAGACGCCGACGGTCAGCACCACCACCGAGGTGGTGGTCTGCATGAAGCTGTTGAACATGCCGCTATGCTGCATCGCCAGCCTGCGCTGGGCGTCGGCACGGCTCGACTGGTCGACCAGCGTCCGCCAGCTGCGCAGAAACGAGCCGGCGCCGGGGGTGGTGCGAACCACATCGAGGTTATTGAGGGCTTCGCCCATGAAGGTGAGCTTCTGGGTGTTCTGGATCTCGGCCTCCTTCGCCAGCAGGATCTGACGCCGCTGCAGCAACAGCCCGCCGGTGGCGTAGATCGCGATCAGCACCAGCACCACCAGCATCATCGGCCAGGAGACGGTGCCGATGACGGCAAGATAGAGCAGCAGAAACGGGATGTCGGCGATCGCCAGCAGATAGCTGGAGGAGACGAAATCACGCGACAGGGTCAGGTCGCGGTAGTTGGAGATGAATCGGGGGAAACCGCCCGGGGGGAGCTCGACCTGGGCCAGCAGCCTCGACCAGAGGGTCTCGTCACTGCGACGGGTCAGCGAGGTGCTGATCCGCTCGGTGGTCCAGCTGCGCACCTGGCGCATCGCCGTGTCGGTGAGCAGGTAGATGCACATGCCGATCACCAGCGCCCAGAGGGTTTCGAACAGGCCGTTAAGCGCGATCTTGTCGTAGACCAGCATCGCGAACATCGGCAGCATCACCGCGCCGGCGTTGACGAACAGGCTGGCGCCACCGACCTCGGCCCAGGCCGCACGCAGCTCCGGCCACAGCGCCGCCAGCGAGGAGAAGCTGCCGCCACTGCGCGGCAGGGTGAAGACCATCGCCTCCAGCGGGGTCGCATCGTCGGTTTCGACCGCCAGCGGCAACGGCTCGCCGTTGGCGTCGAGATAGAGCCAGCGCTGCTGCTGGCGATGCAGCAGCGCATAGGCACCGGCCTCGCGGCGCAGCAGGATCAGCTCTCCCGGCAGCTCCAGCAGCTCGTTCAACGGCGCCTGACCGTGTTGTACCGCCAGGCCCAGCGATTCGAGGCGGCTGACCGCTTCCGGCCAGGCGTCGTGGTTGAGCAGAAAGCGCAGCCCCTTGCGCAGCAGCGGCGCGGTGCGGTCGCAGTCGACCAGGGTCGCCGCGGCTTTAAGTACCGCGGTTGCGCTCAGCAGCGACGCCGTTGCAACGACAGGGGGTGTTTGGCTATCGTTCATGACTCAGGTCTTCTTCACTGCCGCGATCAGGCGGTATGCCACTGAATGCGCGCCAGCTCCGTGCCGCCACTGTCAGAGATGACATACTCGGTATGATCGGGGGCAATAATATTTTGAACGTAGGTCTCACCGGCGGCAGCGAAGGCGGTCAGGTCGAGGACGTCGCCATTGTCGGCCAGCACCGTCAGCTCACTGCCGACGCCATTGTCGACCATGTTCAAGATATCCTGGCCGGTGATGGCGATGGTGCTGTCGGCGTTGACCCGGCTGGCGTCGGTCCCCTCGCGGATATCGAGCACCTCGATCGACTCGAGACGGGAGTCGACCCCCGCCAGGGCGGTAAAGTCGTAGGTCCCGGCTACCGAGGCCATGTCGTGCAGCACCAGGGTGTCGGTGTCCGCACCACCGTTGAGGATGGTCGGCAGGTTGCTGGCGTCGACCGAAGCGTGGAGGGTGTCGTTGCCGATATCGCCGTAGGCGATGTCGTGGCCCTGATGCGCGTAGAGGGTGTCGTTACCGGCGCTGCCGTAGAGCCTGTCATCGCCGGCACCGCCATCGAGCACGTTGTCGAGGGTGTTACCGTAGAGCGAGTCGTTCCAGTCGGAACCGGTCAGGTTTTCAATGCCGTCGAAGCTGTCACCGGCGGCGTCGCCGGTCTGGAAATCGGCCAGGCCGGGATCGAGGGCGGCGATGACGCCACTGGTGGCGTGGGCATAGCTGGCCGTATCGATGCCGGCCCCGCCGTGCAGCACGTCGGCGCCGGCGCCGCCGTGCAGCACGTTGTCACCGGCGTCCCCCTCGAGGAAGTCGTTGCCGGCCCCACCGGCCAGGTTCTCGATGCCCACGTAGACGTCACCGGCGGCATCGCCGCCGAGGCCGATGCCGGTCAGCAACGAGGCGGAGATATCGGCAATCGATCCTTCGTAGCTGACGGTGTCGATGCCAAGCCCGCCATCGAGGAAATTTACGGCAGAACTGGCGACAAAGGTGTCGTCGCCGTCGCTGCCGATGAGGTTTTCGATGTTGAGGTAGGTATCGCCCTGGGCGTCACCACCGCTGCCGGTCCCCGCAGCCAGGTCGGCGACGACCCCCACGGCCGAACCGGCAAAGCTCACCGTGTCACTGCCGCTGCCGCCATCGATAGTGTCGGCCCCGGCGCCGCCGTAGATCGTGTCGTTTCCGGCGCCGGAGGCGATGATATCCGCCCCGCCGCCGGCATAGATGTCGACGCCCAGACCCTCGCGCGGCAAGACCATGACCTGGCTGCCATCGGCGGCAACCACGTTGAAGTCGGCGACGGAAGAAGCATCACGCCAGGTCATATTGAGGGTTTTGGTTAAATCGTAGACAATCCCCAGGTCGGTGCCGGACACATCCATCTGCACGGTGAAATCGATCGGCCCGCCGGCATCGGTCACGTCGTAAACGATGTTCAGGTCGAGGCCGTTAAGGAGCAGACTTGCCGACATCGCGGCATCCGGGGTGATGGTCCAGGTATAGGGTCCGGTCGCGGTAATGCCGGGTCCGACAATGTCGAAGTTGGGGATCCCGGCCACTGCCGGGTCCACGGTCAGAACGATCGAGGTGATGTCGTCAAACACCGTGAAGTTGGTGTGCAGAACCCTGGTCCACTGCGCCTCGCTGCCGCTGAACGCACTGTTATGAATGATGGTGTCAGCCAGGTCGCTGCCGACAATCTGCTCGCGCGTCGCCTGCGCTTCGGGTCTTGACGCCAGGTCATGTGCGATCGAGGTGGCGCCAACGACGTAGGAGCCGGCAGGGGCTCCGCTGCCACCGGTCACCTTGAAGGTGTCCGGGGTGTACATCCCGCACTTGAAATCGGGCGCATAATCGATCGTGTCCACCAGCTGCACGTGGCTGACGGGGACAAGCTTGTTGCCGTTGAGGTCGAGGACGGTGTTGTTGACCGTGACCTGGAGATCCTGGGTGCTTTCGTCGAAAGCGGTGACGACAAAGGTTGCGGACCTGCCATCGGCCGCCAGCACCGGATCGCCGGTGAGCATGCCGCCGGTGATGGTGAGGTCGCCCGCAGCAACAGCCTGGACGGCTTCGGAGAACGTGACGGTGTACGTTACATTGATGTCCAGGTCAGAGACGATGCCGTCGGCATTGTCGTTAACAATCGTCGCGGTTGGATTGAGGGTGTCGATGGAGAAGCTGATCACGTCCGTTTGATCGGCCATCAGGTTGCCATGGATGTCCTGGCCGCCACTGACATTGAGCGTCACATTGGATAAATCGATGTTCGCGTCAGTAACCTTGTAGAGTATCTGCAACATCGAGCCCGAGCCCGTCC
>QKGH01000042.1 GCA_003250495.1 Marinobacterium sp. | reverse complement strand
CCGGCCACGGTGATCAGCGCCGATCTGTGGAAGCTGGGGCAGCTGCGGGCCGGCGACAAGGTGCGCTTCGTGCCGATCTCGATCGAGCAGGCGATAGCGCTGGAAGCGGCGCAGCAGCGGCAGATCGCAACGTTGCAGGAGCAGTCGGTCCAGTGGCAGCCCGAGACGGTGGATACCCCGGTCCTGGCCCGCCTCGGGGCCGAGCAGTTCGGCGACGAGATCGTCTACCGCGCCGCCGGCGATCACTTCCTGCTGGTGGAGTATGGCGAGCAGGTGCTCGATATCCGCCTGCGTTTCCGTGCCCACGCGCTGATGCAGTGGCTGCAGCAGCATCCGTTGCCGGGGCTGCGCGAGCTGACGCCGGGGATCCGTTCGCTGCAGATCCACTTCGATGCCCAGCAGTTGAGCCATAGCGCGCTGCTGACGCACCTGGAGACGGCGGAGCTGGCGCTGGCGCAGCAACTGACCGAGCTTAGCGTGCCGTCGCGCATCGTGCATATTCCGCTGTCCTGGGACGATGTGGCGTGCCGACTGGCGATCGAAAAGTACGACCAGTCGGTGCGCAAGAGTGCACCCTGGTGTCCGAGCAACCTGGAGTTCATCCGGCGCATCAACGGTCTCGATAGTATCGATGCGGTGAAGCAGGTGGTGTTCGACGCCTCCTACCTGGTGATGGGGCTGGGCGACGTTTACCTCGGTGCGCCGGTGGCGACGCCGGTGGATCCGCGACATCGCCTGGTCACCACCAAGTACAACCCGGCGCGCACCTGGACCGCGGAGAACTCGGTCGGTATCGGTGGCTCCTACCTCTGTGTCTACGGTATGGAGGGGCCGGGCGGTTACCAGTTCGTCGGCCGCACGCTGCAGATGTGGAACCGCTACCGCCAGACCCGCGAGTTCGAGAACCCCTGGCTGCTGCGCTTCTTCGACCAGATCCGTTTCTACGAGGTCAGCCACGACGAGCTGCAGCAGATCCGCCGCGACTTCCCGCAGGGGCGCTACCCGCTGCGGATCGAGGAATCGACCTTCTCGCTGGGCGACTACGACCAGTTCCTGCATGACCATTCGCTCAGCATCGAAAGCTTCCGTATGAAGCGGCAGCAGGCGTTCGAGGCGGAGCTGGCGCACTGGCATGCGACGGGGCAGTTCAACTACGAGTCGCAGGAGGCCGACAGCGTCGAGGAGAGCGTCAGCTGGCCGGAAGAGAGCACCGTGGTCGACAGCCTGGTTTCCGGCAGCGTCTGGCAAACCGAGGTGCAGGTGGGGGATACCGTAAAAGCCGGGCAGACGCTGATGATTCTCGAATCGATGAAGATGGAAATACCGGTACACGCACCCTGCGACGGGGTGGTCAGCCACCTGCTGCTGAGTGCCGGACAACGGGTGCACGCCGGCCAGGCGCTGGTGGTGCTTGAGGATGAACAGACGGGGCTGGAACCGCAGGCCTGAGGAGAGAGAGATGCCGAACAAGATGACCATCGCGCGCCTGCGCGCCGATTACAAGGCCGGGACCCTGACGCCGGCACAATTGATGGC
>QKGH01000172.1 GCA_003250495.1 Marinobacterium sp. | reverse complement strand
GGCCGGAATCACCCGGGTGTCGTTGAACACCAGCAGATCGCCGGGCTCCAGCAACTGCAACAGATCGGTAAATACACGATGGGTGCGGGCACCCGAATCGCCGTCTACGCACAGCAGACGACTGGCGCTGCGCTGCTCCAGCGGATAACGCGCAATCAGCTCATCGGGCAGTTCGAAATAGAAATCTTTAACCTGCATTGGAAAGGTCAGACTCACCAGGGGACCAGAACTCAAAGGGCGGAAAGTTTACCAGACAATCAGCTTTTTTTCAGTCTTACTCGACGCCGGAGATTGACGTTCAGCGCGACCCGCTTATAATGTGCGCCTGCTTCGCCAACCGGCCCCGTTCAGGGCACGGTCTACACCCGCCAGTGTGGTGAAATTGGTAGACACGACGGATTCAAAATCCGTTGCTTGAAAGAGCGTGTCGGTTCGAGTCCGACCACTGGCACCATTTCGATCAGATCCTCCATACCACCCGTTTCCCGGCTTTTCAGAGCGATGACCTAGCGTCAGTAGCAGCCTCTTTACCCCGCTATTTGCTTGATCCTCTCCCCTTGAGAATATAACGGCCAAGCCGATAGAGAACCCACTTCCACCTCCGTAGTGCACGTTTTCGATATGGCATCCGATCAATGGATATCGGCTCGCGTGACGACCTCTACGAGGGATCAGCTTCATCGGTTCGCTATCGACAGCGACGATCGCCCCTACCCTGCAGCCTGGTACTCCCCGGACCATAGGCCGGTCACACTAGGACATCCTTCAATGCGCTTCCAGGTGTCAGCGGACGATTCGAAACTCGAGACGGCAAGGGTGAGAGTCACATCACCTGACGCTAGGTAGCAACTCACAGCCTGACCTTAGCGGTACCCTGCTGGCGGCAGGCCTCTCAGATAAAACCGGTGCTGGACGTCATGTCATAGTGGCCACCCACTCCTGCCCCCAATCTGGCGATAGTCAGAAATAGTCAGAGACTGTCATCACCTAACATCTCGGCCCACTCTCGCCCTGTTACCAGAGACTGGCGATGAACAACATTAAAAAATATTTAAAATACAACTACTTGTACAATTGGCTCAGTTCCAGAGCCGTGCAACAATGCCGCCGCAGGATGAAACGGTGTGCCAGCACTGAAAAAGGACTTTGTATGCAAAAACTAATCGCGCTTTCGGCAATTTTGGGCTTGGCCGGTTGCGCCACTCTAACTAACGATGCGATGACACCTGTTGCCGTTTCTTTCAGCGACGGTAGCAACGGTCGCTGCGTTTTTGATAACAAACGTGGCTCTTGGGACGAGATGATTCCCTCCACCACGATGATTCGTCGCTCTGACGACCCCCTGAAATATCGTTGCACGACCAAGGACGGCCGTGAGGTGGCCGGGGCAATCCCCAGCACGATGGGCGGCAAGATTGTAGCGAGCGCCATATTTCTCGACTTCGGCATCGTCGACGCGATTACCGACAAACATCGTGAATACCCATCCAGCTACGTCATCCCAATCGCACAACTGGAAAACGCAACGGGATCCAATTAACCCCACCTAAAACCATCTGGGGCTGGCACTCCATATCCAATAGTCGGGGCCACTTAACTTGCTCCTGCGCTCTGATTTCGACTATTTCCACCTCTCACGCAGCGCGCAAACACGACCGGCGGGCGCACAGCGCCCCTGCAGGGTATCGATTCAGCCACGCATCGCTCTAGACCAGGCCGGATGGGCCACTAGCTTTCACTTGGGCAAGCGCTATCGCCCATGCCATATCGCGTACCACACCGCGTCCCCGGTGTAACGGCCAGTTGTAGCAGCAATATATTGCAATACATTAAGCATCGACATACAAAAATATTAAAACATATGCCGGCTTTTAAAAGCCGGGCCATATTGTTAACTAACGGTCGACAGATCACGTAGAAAAGCCGATCAACCCGCTTTTATTAAACTAATTATTCAAAAATCCTCTCATTAATAGCTGTGGATAAAAATAATATTCAGTTTTAAATACGGCTGTGTATAATCATCGTCGGACAGGACGTCCAGGGTGTGCCAGCCCAATCAAAAAGGATTTTTCATGAAACAGCTGATCATCCCCGCTCTCGTACTCGGGCTCAGCGGATGTGCGATTATCACCAACGACTCCAAGTCACCGATTGCCGTTTCTTTTAGTGACGGTAGCAGCGGACACTGCGTTTTCGAGAATAAGCACGGCTCATGGGACGAGATGATCCCGACGACCACCCAGGCACGCCCCTCTGATGGCCCCGTCAACTATCGCTGCACCACGCTGGATGGCCGAGAAACGTCCGGCTCTATCGCCAATCCCCCCGTTACCCGCACCATTCTGCTGGACTTCGGCCTGGTCGAGGCACTCACCGACAAACAGCCAGAGCCCCCTGCCAACTATGTGATCCCGGTGGCCGGCGCCAAGTAAGCTATTGCCCGGATAACGTCGTTTTCTCGAAGGACTGGCACTCCGCATGCCCCCGCTTATTCGCTTACCTCCGCACACCCTGTTATTTAAAGTTGGCCCGATTATTTAACCCATCGTTACTGCACCAGAACCGCTTAAATATTCGTCCCTGCGCTGGCACATTAAAGCCAAGGTGGTATCCCGCTATCGCGTTCAATAGGGTTGTTGCGCCGTTGTTGTCGAATCCAGCCACTATCGAGCAAGCCTGAGGCCAAACGGGTCCTCCGCCCCCCTCTGCAATGGATTGACCGCAGCGCACGAGCGCCAGAACGGAGGTGGCATGATCCGCTCGGTGTCGAACGACTCGCGGGAACGCAGGGGCCGCATCTGTCGAATATTCTGCACCCGCCCGGGTATTAACCAGTCACGAGCTACCTTGCTCGTCCCGCTACCGCTACCACCGCCACCACCGCCGCCGCCGCCGCCGCCGCTGTTACCCGGATACACCGGAACAGCACGATGTTACCGTTGCGACCGCACCCCGAAGAAACCCATTTCCACTTTAGTCTCACAGACTTACGTCGCGTAGAGCGAAGCCGGGTTAGACCGTAACATCGCGCGTTGTTACCGAAGGTAACAAGCCGATTTCCGCCTCACCTGTCGGTGCGCGGGCCCATAATTACAAATCAAGAAGCACGCAGCCATGTCCGATTCCCAGAGCTATCGCTCCCAGCGCAAACCGAGTCACCACTTCGACTCGCGTGCGGCCTATCTGGAGCACGAACTATCCATCATGTCGCCACGCCGCTGGCGGCTGAACCTGCCGTTCCGAGACTACCACTTCGAGGTCGAAGATTTCGTCCCGGCGCTGGCCGCAACGATCGGTAAGATCGTCATGGTGGCCGCCGTCGTCGCCGCCTTCGCCGCCCCGTTGGGACTCTCCGACGGTTTCGTGATCGAGAACGTACGCTTCGAGATGCTGATCGCCGCGCTACTGTTCGTGATCCTGTTCTCCGGTGTGTTGAACCCCAACGCCAACCTGGCCGGTACCCACGGCCCGATGATCCCGCTGATTCCGCTGATCGTAGCCTCCGGCGGCCATCCATTGGCCCTGGGGGTGATGGTCGGCCTGTTCGGCCTGATCCTCAGTGTCACCAAGGGCGGCACCAAGCTGATGATGCTGACCGGCGAGGGGGTCCGCGGTGGGTTGCTGATCTACCTGGGTGCCGTGGGCATGATCGGTCAGGTCAAGGCGCTGTTCGCCTGGGCCGACGGCCTCGGCATGGGCTACGTGGCGTTTGCGGTGATCCTGGCCACGGTGCTGATGTACGCGCTGCTGGCACGCTGGCACATGCGCTGGCTGTCGATTCCGCTGGGGGCCGGTATCGCTCTGGCGATCGCGCTGCTGCTGGGCGCCCCGTTCGAGTTCGTTACCGAACCCGGCGTTCCCCACCTGAGCCCGACCTACTGGTGGGGCGAGAGCACCGGCTGGCAGATGGGCTGGCCGGATCTGGGCAGCTTCATCGCGGTGGCGCCGTTCGCGGTTTTGGCCGTGGCGATGTGGTCGCCGGACTTCCTCGGTCATCGCGTGTTTCAGGAGTTGAACTACCCGGACAAGGCGCACAAGGTACTGATGAACGTCGATGACACCATGGCTGTCGCCTCCGTGCGCCAGGTGGTCGGCAGCGTGCTCGGCGGCGGTAACCTGGCCTCATCCTGGGGTACCTATATGATCCCGGCGGCCATCGCCAAGCGCCCGATCCCGGCCGGCGCCGTGGTCACCGGTGTCCTGTGCGTCATCGCCGCGATCTGGGGTTACCCGATGGATCTGGCGGTCTGGCCGCCGGTGCTGCGCGTGGCGCTGCTGGTCGGGGTGTTCCTGCCGCTGCTGGAAGCGGGTATGCAGATGACCCGCGATGCCAAGACCTGCCAGTCCGCCGGCATCGTAATGTTCGCCTCGGCGTTCGTGAACCCGGTGTTCGGCTGGTCGCTGACGATGCTGCTGGATAACCTGGGGCTGATCGGCGACCGCGAACGCGGCAAGGACCTGGCCCATATCGACCGCTGGATCATCCCCGCGCTGACCTTTATCGTGCTGGTCGGGGTGATGGCCGCCGTCGGCATGCTGCCCGGCATCCCGGCGCTGGTCGAATCCTTCCGCCAGTAAGCGCAGGCTAGCGTCACCAGGGCGCCAATGGGCGCCCTTTTGCATTCTCCGGCCCTCCCTTCTTGAGCCGATCGCTGAGAGGGGCGTGGCAGCAGCGTTCGACGGCGGCCGTTTTGTGCACGCAGGAGCTCCTCCCCGTTGTGCCGCCCCATTGTGCCTCGCGCGCCAACGCCGATTCGGCTTTCGTCCAGAAAGCGGCCGCGAACCGTTACAGCCTGGCGGGTTCTCTGCTAGTCTCGGTCGGCGCTATCGCCAACCCGAAAACTGAGTACAGGCTCATGCAGATCGATATCTACCCGCCACTTCCCGCTTTCATGCTCGAACGCCTGGTGCCGTTCGAACACCCGCACAACGGTAAACACTGGGGCGACCTGTATGCCGCGGTGCGCGCTCTGCATGAGGCCTACCCGCAGCAGGCGTTCGTCGGCCAGCCCTACCTCTATGTCGACCTGGCCGGCCAGAGCTGCGGTTTTCTGTTCGTCGAGCGCGATAGCGACGATCTGTATTACGTCCACGCCTGACGCGGGCTCAGGGCTCGAGCCTGAAGCTGTCGGCATCCTGCCAAGCCGGGAAACGCTGGCGAAACGCCTGCAGGGCGGAGCGCTCCAGCTCGGCCGTAGCGAGCATCGGGGCGGCATCGGCGCCATCGACCAGGAGCTGGCCTTTGAAATCCACCAGCAACGAATCGCCGCTGTAATCGAGCCCCATGCCGTCGCGACCGACCCGGTTGACGCCGGCGACATAACACAGGTTCTCCACCGCCCGGGCCTGGAGCAACAGGCGCCAGGGCTGACGCCGCGCGGCCGGCCAGTTCGCCACGCACAGCAGCAGGTCGTAGTTGTCGTCGTTGCGACACCAAACCGGGAAGCGCAGGTCGTAACAGACGATCGGCCGGATGCGCCAGCCCCGGTACTCGAGCGATGGCCGCTCGCTGCCGCTTTGATAGTGCTCGTGCTCGCCGCCCATGCGGAACAGGTGGCGCTTGTCGTAGTAACTCACGCCACCCTGCGGATCCACCCAGTACAGGCGATTGCAAAACCCCCGGGCGCTACGTACGGCGATGCTGCCGCATACGGCGGCATCGAGACGCCGGGCCTGCTCGCGCATCCACGCCAGCGACGCTCCCTGCTCCGCTTCGGCCACCCGCTCCGGTGCCATGGTGAAACCGGTGGTGAACATCTCCGGCAGCACCACCAGGTCGGTGCTCCCGGCCAGCGGCGCCAGCAGCTGCTCGAAATGACGCCGGTTCGCCGCGGCGTCCTGCCAGATCAACTCATCCTGTACCAACGTCAGTCTCAGCTTGTCGTCGTTCATCGCATCTCCTGTCCGCACGGCGCCGGGCAATAACGTCCGTGGCTGAATCGTCGCCAGTGGCACCCACGACGAGCCCGGCGACAACGGGGCTCGCGTT
>QKGH01000005.1 GCA_003250495.1 Marinobacterium sp. | reverse complement strand
CTCTTCAGCGTTTCGCCCTGGGTCAGCAGCACCTTGCGTCCGAGCAGGTCCAGCGCCTGGATCTGCGTGGTGCCCTCGTACAGCATCGAGATGCGGCAGTCGCGCACGTTCTGCTCCATGCCCCACTCACTGATGTAACCATGGCCGCCATACACCTGCAGCCCGTGGTTGGCAGACTCGAACCCGGTTTCGGTCAGGAACGCCTTGGCGATCGGGGTCAGCAGCGCCAGCTGGGTATCGGCCAACCGCTTCTGTTCGTCGGAACCCAGTTTGACCTGGTCCACCAACTGGGCGCAGTAGTAGATCAGCGCGCGGCCCCCTTCGGCGAACGCCTTCTGCGTCAGCAGCAGCTTGCGCACCTCCGGGTGCACGATGATCGGATCCGCCGGCTGGTCCGGTGCCGCGGCGCCGTTCAGCGCACGCATCTGCAACCGCTCGCGGGCGTAGGTCAGCGAGTTCTGGAACCCCCACTCGGTGTGCGCCAGCCCCTGCAGCGCGGTACCCAGGCGCGCCGTGTTCATGAAGGTGAACATGCAGTTCAGCCCCTTGTTGGGCGGGCCGATCAGGTAGCCGGTGGCGCCGTCGAAGTTCATCACGCAGGTGGAGTTACCGTGGATCCCCATCTTGTGCTCGAGCGCACCGCAGCTCAGTGCATTGCGCTCGCCGGGCTGGCCATCCTCGCTGGGCAGGAACTTCGGTACGATGAACAGCGAGATCCCCTTGGTGCCTTCGGGAGCGCCGGGCAGGCGCGCCAGCACGATATGCACGATGTTCTCGGCCAGGTCATGCTCGCCGGCGGAGATGAAGATCTTGGTGCCGCTGATCTTGTAGCTGCCATCGGCCTGGGGTTCGGCCTTGGTGCGCAGCAGCCCCAGGTCGGTCCCGCAGTGCGCTTCGGTCAGGCACATGGTGCCGGTCCACTCGCCGGTCACCAGCTTGCTCAGGTAGGTCTGCTTCTGCGCCTCGGTGCCGTGCGCCTCCAGCGTGTTCATGGCGCCGTGGCTGAGCCCCGGATACATGCTCCAGGCCCAGTTGGCCGAGGCGACCAGTTCGTTGATGACGATGCCGAGCGACTCCGGCAGCCCCTGGCCGCCCCACTCCGGGTCGTGCGACAGCGCCGGCCAGCCGCCGTCGACGAACTGCCGGTAGGCGTCGCGGAAGCCGTCCGGTGTAGTCACTTCGCCATCCTGCAGCGTGCACCCCTGCTGATCGCCGATCCGGTTCAGCGGCGCCAGCACCCGTTCGGAGAAGCGCGCGCCCTCCTCGATCACCGCGCCGATCAGGTCGGGGGTCGCCTCTTCGCAGCCGGGCAGGGACTGGTAGTGCTGCTGTGCATCGAGCAGCTCGTTCAGGACGAAATCTATGTCGCGCGTCGGCGCCTTGTAGTCCGGCATCGGTCGATCCTCTTATTGTTATGCTGTCAGCCCGGCAGGTGCCGTGCGCTATGCATACAGGATCGGACAAGAGTGGCGCGCCACCAATGACAAAACCTGCCAGTTTAGCTGGCAAAAAGCGGCAGCAGGCTCAACGCCTGCCACTGCGG
>QKGH01000028.1 GCA_003250495.1 Marinobacterium sp. | reverse complement strand
CGTCGAAAGCGACAGCAGCGCCGCCCCATACTTCTGAACAGACGCGAGTCAGTGCTGCAGTCAGAGTAGTTTTGCCGTGGTCAACGTGACCGATGGTGCCTACGTTAACGTGCGGCTTGTTACGTTCGAATGATTGCTTAGCCATCTCTAATATCCCAACCTGTTCAACTTGGACTGCCAGAGTCGCCGAATACGAAAAAGGGTAGACATATCACTATATCTACCCTTCTTGAATATGGAGCTCATGGGCGGATTTGAACCGCCGACCTCACCCTTACCAAGGGTGTGCTCTACCCCTGAGCTACATGAGCACATCGTTTGTGGAGCGGGTAGCGGGAATCGAACCCGCCTCTTCAGCTTGGAAGGCTGAGGTAATAGCCACTATACCATACCCGCCCGGGCCAGCTGACCGATCACTCGCAGCACCTTGATGCCGTTTGTGATTGATGGTGGTGAGGGGTGGATTCGAACCACCGAAGCTCGCGCGTCAGATTTACAGTCTGATCCCTTTGGCCACTCGGGAACCTCACCACAATCGCTTCATCACCGCAACTGGTGCCGGCACAAGGAGTCGAACCCTGGACCTACTGATTACAAGTCAGTTGCTCTACCAACTGAGCTATACCGGCCTTGGCAACGAAGTGGGGCGTATCTTACTGATCACCCTGGGGGGTTGCAACCCCCTCGCACGTATTTTTTTCAATTTTTATGCCTGGCCAGCTATTTTCGATCAGCTGATTGATTTCATTGGATATTTCATAACCAACCAGATGCGTTGCAGCGACCTCGTAGCGACCGTCCTGCTGCTTCTCTTCGACGATCAGGATGCTCACGCGCAACTCCTCGGGCAGGCCGTCGCGGACCCGCTCCACCGCCTCCCTGCTGGTATCGGCAGCAAAGCTGAGCTGCCCGCCGCGGCTCTCCGGTACCCAGCCCTGCTCCGCCAGCTTGTCCAGCACCGCGATACGGCGCACCGAATCCGCCGGTAGCGGCAACTGCAGATGGTAGCCGACCACCTGCTCCGGCAACGGTCGCGCGCTGGCGCTGACCGAGTGCTGCATCAGCAGTTGCACCAGCCGCTCCGCCTCATACGCGGTCGACAGCGGCGCATAGCGCAGACACACCCGCTCCCGGGCAGGCAGCCGCTCTCCCGGACTCAACTCGCTCAGCAGCCGGATCCTGGCGACGCCGGCACGCTCGACCTGCTCGGCCGGCACGTAGGTCAAGCGCTGCTGCGCATACCAGAAAAACAGCAGCGCATCGGCCAGCAGTAGTAATAGAAATGCCCAGCGCAACATGATTCAGGACTCCAGCGCCAGACGCAGACCGTCCAGCACCAGGTCGGGCACCCATTCGCCCCGCCCTATCAGCCGCTGGAACAGCTCGCCATCGCCACCGGTTACGAACAGTGCATCGACCGCCAGCGCGTCCAGACGCCGGCCCAGACCCGACTGGATCGCATCGAACATGAAATCCGCACCATGCAGCACTGCCGAGCTGGTATCCCGCCCCGGCTCGGGGTCGAAACCGTCCGCCTCGGCGGCGAACACCCGCGCAGTGTTTCCGAGCAGCGCCTCGCGCAACAGGCGCATTCCGGGCAGGATATAGCCGCCCTGATGCACCCCCTGCGCATCGAGAAAATCGATGGTGATGGCACTGCCGCAATCGACGATGCAGCAGGCCGTTTTACACCGCGCCCAGGCTGCCAGCATCGCCAGCCAGCGATCCACCCCCATCCGCTCCGGTTCGGCGTAGCTGTTGGTCACCCCCGCGCCGGCACGCTGTGTGGCGGCAAACGCTATCTCCGTCGCTCCGGCCTGCTGCAGCAGACTGCGCAGGGTCGCATCAAACTCCGCGCTGGCCACCGAGCCCACCCGCACCCGCTGCAGGTCGTGCGGCCACTGCTCGAACAGAGGCGCCAGCCCCTGCCGGCTCGACACCCGCCCACGCCCGCTCACCTGGCCGGCAGCATCAAGCACTCGCCATTTGAGAAACGAGTTACCGACATCGATCTCCAGTATCATTCCTATCTCATCCCTGAGCCCTGACGCTGACCTCACCGCCGTAATAGGCCTCCACACGTCCATCGGTTTCCAGCAACAGCGCACCGCGCTCGTCGACCCCGCGACAAATCCCCAATACCTCACGCGCACCGCTGATCAGGCGAATCGGCCTGTCGCGATGGATGTTGGCCTGCTGCCACTGCTCGCGCAGCACGGCAAATCCCTGCCGTTCGAACAGATCCAGCATCCGGATCAGCTCCTCGACCAGCACCGCCAGCAACTGGGTGCGGTCCGGCGGCGTCGCCAGCAGCCTGGAGATATCGATACAGGGCTGGGTGACCTGCTCGATCATCTCCTCGGGCATGCTGACGTTGATCCCGATCCCGATCACCACCTGCGCCTCGCCGGCCGCTTCGCCGCTCACCTCGATCAGTATCCCACCGAGCTTGCGCCCGTCGCTGAGCAGGTCGTTGGGCCATTTCAGCTCCAGCGGCTCGACACCGAAACGCCCCAGTGCCTGGCGCAGTGCCAGCCCCACCGCCAGGCTGAGCCCCTCCAGCGCCGCGAGCCCCACCGAGAAGCGCCAGGCCAGCGAAAAGTACAGGTTGGCGCCGTAGGGGCTGATCCACTCCCGGCCGCGCCGGCCGCGCCCCTGGGATTGGTACTCAGCGGCGAAGATACCGCTGCCCGCTCCCTGCTTCAGGGCATCCAGCGCCAGACGGTTAGTGGAGCCCACCTCCCGCTCGAAGCCGATCCGCTCGAGACGCGCGACCACCCGGCTGTCGAGCAGCGCCTGAAAACGCTCGAGATCAAGCAGGTCGGCGCCGTCCGGAACCCGGTAGCCGCGCCCCTTGACGCTATAGATCTCTACACCCAACTGTTGCAAACGCTGAATCTGCTTCCATACCGCGGAGCGGCTGATCCCCAGCGTCTCCCCCAGCTCACTGCCGGAGTGAAAGGCGCCGTCAGCCATCAACATCAACAGCTTGTGACAGGTCATGCCGCGACTCCCGCCGCCTTGCGTTGCAACACGATAAAGCTGTACGCGTAGGGGTTGGGACCTTCGGCGGCAAAATCTTCACGCCCCAGCTCCATCCAGGCATCGGCCTGCAGTGCCGGGAAATGGGCATCGCCCTCCACCTGCGCATGCACCTGGGTCAGATAGAGTCGATCCGCTTTCGGCAGCAGTTGCCGGTAAACCTCGGCACCGCCGATCACCAGCGCTTCATCGACACCATCGATCAACGCCTGCTGTTCGGCACACTCGATCGCCTGTTCCGGCGTTCGCGCCACCTGGACACCGGGCGCCTGCCACGCGGGATCGCGGGAGATGACGATGTTGCAGCGCCCGGGCAGCGGCTTGCCGATCGACTCGAAGGTTTTACGTCCCATGATAATCGGCTTCCCCAGCGTGACCCGCTTGAAGTACTTCAGGTCCTCCGGCAGGTACCAGGGCAGCTTGTTAGCGACGCCGATCACGCCATTCTCAGCCTGGGCCACGATTACAGCCAATCGCATCTCGTTCTCCTCAGATCGCTATCGGTGCACGGATCCCCGGATAGGGGTCGTACCCCTCCACCTCGAAATCCTCATACTGATAGTCGAACAGCGACGCCGGTCGCCGCCCGATACGCAGGCGCGGCAGTTCACGCGGGGTACGCGACAACTGTTCCGTCACGATAGCGGGGTCATTCAGGTGGTTGGTATACAGGTGCAGATCGCCAAAGGTATGCACGAACTCTCCCACCTCCAGATCGCACTGCTGCGCGATCATGTGGGTCAGCAGGGCATAGGAGGCGATGTTGAACGGTACGCCGAGAAAATAGTCCGCGCTGCGCTGGTACAGCTGGCAGCTCAAGCGGCCATTGGCGACGTAGAACTGGAACAGCGTATGGCAGGGCGGCAGGGCGGCCTTGCCGTTGCGCACGTTATCCTGCGGACTGATGCTTTCGTCGGGCAGGTCGGCCGGATTCCAACCGCTGACGATCAGGCGCCGGGAGTTGGGGTTGCGCCGGATCTGTGCCAGCAGGTCACTGAACTGGTCCACCGTGCGGCCGTCGGGACAGGCCCAGGAGCGCCACTGTTTGCCGTAGATCGGACCCAGATCGCCATTCTCCAGCGCCCACTCGTCCCAGATCGTCACCCCATGCGCATTGAGCCAGCGATTGTCGGTACTGCCGGATAAAAACCACAGCAACTCGTAGATCACCGATTTCAGGTGCACCTTTTTGGTGGTCAGCAGCGGAAAGCCGCGACTCAGATCGAAGCGTAACTGACGCCCGAACAGCGAACGGGTACCGGTGCCGGTCCTGTCCCCCTTATCGACGCCCTGCTCCGCGATTTCGCGCATCAGATCGAGATACTGTTGCATGCTGCCAACTCTAGACTATTCGCGTGGACCCGATACTTTACCCTGTTCACACACCGTGCGCACCTGCAGCACGGCGATAGGCGAACAGCAGCAAACCGGCGCCGGCCAGGATCATCGGCAGCGACAGCAACTGCCCCATGGTCAGCCAGTCGAACGCCAGGAATCCCAGCTGCACATCGGGCTCGCGGAAAAATTCGACGCTGGAGCGGAACACCCCATACAGCAGCAGGAACAGCCCCGACACCGCCATGCGCGGCCGCGGCTTGGCGGAGAACCACCAGAGCACGGCAAACAGCACGACACCCTCCAGCGCCGCCTCGTACAGCTGCGATGGATGCCGCCCCAAACCATCGGCGGCGCGCGGGAAGATCACCCCCCAGCTCTGATCGGTGGGCCGCCCCCACAGCTCGCCGCCGATGAAGTTGCCGACGCGGCCGGCGCCCAGGCCGATCGGGATCAGCGGTGCGACGAAATCGCTCAGTTCAAAGAAGCGCTTGCGGTGTTGATGCGCGAACCAGCCGATCGCCGCCAGCACCCCGAGCAGGCCGCCATGGAACGACATCCCGCCCTCCCAGATCGCGAACAGCCAGAGCGGATCGTCGAGGAAATAATCGAAGTGATAGAACAGCACGTAACCGCAGCGACCGCCGATCACCACCCCGAGCGCGCCCCAGAACACCAGATCGGAGACCATCTGCTCGCTCCAGCCGGAGCCCGGTCGCCGCGCCCGCACGCTGCCCAGCCACCAGGCCGCGCCAAAGCCGACCAGATACATCAGGCCATACCAGTGGATCTTCAGCGGTCCGAGGTCGAGCGCCAGCGGATTGATATCATGCACCCACACATCCAACTCCTAAAACAGATTGGTCACCAGGAAGCGCGCACCCACCAGTAACAGCAGTGCCGCGAAGATGCACTTGAGCGTGCGTTGCGGCAGATGGTGCGCCACCCGGGCGCCGTAACGCGCCGCGATCGAACTGGTCAGCACGATACCGGCGAATGCCGGCAGATAGATGTACCCCAGGTGCCAGTCGGGTACGCCGGCATCCCAGCCGGTCACCACGTTCCCCAGGGCGCCGACCAGCGCGATCGGCAGGCCGCAGGCGGCCGAGGTCGCCACCGCCTGCTGCATCGTCAGACGGCGCCAGTGCAGATAGGGCACGGTCAAGGTCCCGCCGCCGATCCCGAAGATCGCCGACGCACAGCCGATACAGCCGCCGGCCAGCGACAGCTCGGTCGCCACCGGATCGCTCCGACCGCTGGCGGGACGCAGATCGAACGCCAATTGAACGGCCACCGCGATCGCAAAGAAACCGAACAGCAGTTGCAGCAACGGACCGCTCAGCAGGTCGGCGATCCATACCCCGGCCAGCGCGCCGACGACGATGCCGGCACTCAGGGACGGAAACAGCGACCAGCACACGGCGCCCTTCTGATTGTGGGCCTGGATCGAAGCGATGGAGGTGAACACGATCGTCGCCAGCGAGGTCGCCACCGCCGCATGGGTCAGCACCTCGGCCGGGAAACCCTGCAGGGTGAAGCTGAAGACCAGTACCGGCACGATCAGCAATCCACCGCCGATTCCGAACAACCCGGCGACGAAGCCCGCCGCCACCCCCAACACCAGATAGAGCAGAACC
>QKGH01000197.1 GCA_003250495.1 Marinobacterium sp. | reverse complement strand
GCGTTTGGTCACCGTTGCCGGGGCCGCCATCGGCACCGTGCTGGCCGTGGGCGGCATGTACAACCTGCTGATCCCGTTCCTGATCCTGCTCGGCACCTTCATCCCGCCGATCGGGGGCGTAATCATGGCCGATTTCTGGTTCAACCATAAGGGCAGCTATCCGAAACTGGCCGAAACCAGCCTGCCAACATTCAACTGGACCGGCCTGATCGCCTATGCGCTCGGCTCCGCTGCCGCCTACTTCACCCCGGTCCTGACCCCGGTGGTCGGCGTGGCCGTGGCAGCACTAGCCTACGGCGTGCTGCTGAAACTGCCGCTGGGCGCTCCGGCGCTGGATCCGGCGGAGGGCTGATGACGATCTGCTGCGCCGATATCCCGCGCCTACCCGGTCTGGACAGCATCCGCTTCCGGGCCGGACTCAAGGGCGGCAACCGCGTCGTGCGCTGGCCCTATGTGGCCGAGAACGACAACATCGCACCCTGGGTCCGCGGCGGCGAACTGGTGTTCGTCACCGGCATCAACCACCGCCGCAGCGAGCAGAACCTGCAGCGGCTGATCCGCGAGGGGGTCGACAAGCAGGTGGCCGGGCTGGTGATCCTGACCGGCCCCGAGTTCATCCGCGAGATCCCGGCCAGCGTCATCGAACTGGCCAACGCGCTGGAGTTTCCGCTGCTGGAGCAGCCCTACTCGCTGCAGATGGTGATCGTCACCGAGGTGATCAGCGCCGCGATCGTGCAGGACAACCTGCTCGGCCAGTCGGTGCGACTGTTCCTGACCCGGCTGATCAACGGCTTCGCCGACGCGCCGGAGCTGATCCACCTGCGCGCCGGCGAGCTGGGCCTCAGCGACGACAAACCCTACGCGGTGCTGGCGGTGCGCCTGGCCGGCTTCCACCAGCGCCTGCTGATCGACGACCCGGAGCAGCACTGGCGCCTGATCCACCAGCGCAACCAACTGGAGCAGCAGTTCGGCGAACTGCTCAAGCGCCGCGGCATCGACTGGCCGGTACTGGTGCACGAGCAGGACCTGCTGGCGATCTGGCCCAGCGAGGCCGGCCATGCGGCGGCCTTGAGCGACGAACTGGAACAGGCGCTGGCGTTCCTGCAGAAGCAGCAGCCGGAGCTGGACCTGTACGCCGGCGTCAGCGACCAGCAGCCGGGCCTGTCTCGCCTGGCCGAAGCGGTGGAGCAGGCACGCCAGGCGGTGCAGTTCGCCGTGCAACACCAGCACCAACGGCTGTTTTTCAACGAGCAGCTGGGCATCGCGCGACTGTTCGCAGCAATCCCGCAACGCAACCTGCTGGCGCAGTTCTGCCAGCAGCAGCTGGGCACGCTCTGCTTTGCCCGCGACCCGCAGTCGCTGTTGCTGAAGCAGACCCTGACCCACTACCTGAACCAGTTCGGCAACCAGCAGCAGGCCGCGGAACTGCTCGGCATCCACCGCAACACGCTGAGCCACCGCCTGAAGCGGATCGAACGCCTGACCGGACACACTCTCAGCGACCCGTTCTCGCGCCTGAACCTGCAGAACGCACTGCTGATAGAACAGATCCTGTTCCAGCATCACGCCATCGATGCGGAACCCAACAATTAATACACGAGGCCCCCACTATGCAGATCATCAACGCCCGCCTGCGCCACTCCCCTGCGCTGCACACCCTGAGCATCGAGCAGGGACGTTTCAGCGCGATTAGCGAGCAGAGCGGTGCCCTGGCCGCGACCGGCGCGCAGATCGATGCCGCCGGCAAACTCGCCTGCGCCCCATTCGTCGAGCCGCATATCCACCTCGACGCGGCGCTGACCGCCGGTGAGCCGAACTGGAACCTGAGCGGCACCCTGTTCGAGGGGATCGAGCGCTGGGCCGAGCGCAAGCCGCTGCTCAACGAAGCGGATATCCGCCGCCGGGTATTGCAGACGCTGGAACTGCTGGTCAGCCAGGGGGTGCAGTTCGTGCGCACCCACGCCGACATCTCCGACCCGAGCCTGGTCGGACTGCGCACCCTGTGCGCGCTGCGTGACGAGCTGAAGGAGAAGATCGAGATCCAGGTGGTCGCCTTCCCGCAGGAGGGGCTGCTCTCCTTCCCCAACGGCGTGCAGCTGATGGAACAGGCGCTGGAGATCGGCGCCGACGTGGTCGGCGGTATCCCGCACTTTGAATACACCCGTGAGCTGGGTGAAGCATCGATGAAAAAGGTGATCGAACTGGCTCTGAAATACGACCGCCTGGTCGATGTGCACTGCGACGAGATCGACGATCCGAACTCCCGCTTCCTCGAGGTGCTGGCCTGCGAGGCGCTGTTCCACGGTCTCGGCGAGCGCGTCACCGCCAGCCACACCACGGCGATGCACTCCTACGACAACGCCTACTGCTCCAAGCTGTTCCGCCTGCTGAAGCGCTCCGGCATCAACTTCATCTCCTGCCCCACCGAGAGCATCCACCTGCAGGGGCGCTTCGACAGCTACCCGAAGCGGCGCGGGCTGACCCGGGTCAAGGAGCTGAACGCCGCCGAGATCAACGTCTGCTTCGGCCAGGACTCGATCTTCGACCCCTGGTATTCGCTCGGCAACGGCAAGCTGCTGCGCACCCTCGATTTCGGCCTGCATATCTGCCAGATGATGGGCTACGACGACTTCAGCCAGGCGCTGGACCTGATCAGCGACAACAGCGCGCGTACGCTGCATATCGAGGATCGCTACGGCATCGAGGTCGGCAAGCCAGGCAACCTGATCCTGCTCGACGGCGAGGATGACTACAGCGTGCTGCGCAAACAGGGCGACGTGCTGCTGTCGGTGCGCCAGGGTGAGGTGATCATGCGGCGCGAACCGGCGCGGGTGGTCAGCCCGGCCTGGATCGACGGCAACAATGCCTAACAGAAATGCCTGACAGACGGCTAACCGATGCCTAGCCGATGCCTAAAGCATCGCGTCCTGGCCGATCACCCGCATCTCTCCCTGCGCGCTGCCGGCATCGAACAGCTCGGCGTAGCGCAGCGTCGCGTTGGCATGCTCACGCATGATCCACTCGGCGCGCGCGCCCTGGCGGTGGTCGATGGCATCGAACACCGCATGGTGCTGCATATGGGCGAAGTTGAAGCGGCGGAACTCCCGCTTCAGGTTGTGGCGGTCGATGGCCAGCGAACTGACCGAGGCGAACGGCATATGCTCGTTACGCGCCAGCGCCGAATTGATCGCCGGGTTGGCGCTGGCCTCGATGATCAGGGCATGGAAACGCCGGTTCAGGTCGTGGTACTGCTCCAGATCCTCCTCGGTCACGTAGCCCTTGTCGAACAGTGCGTCGCCCAGCAGCAGGCAGTCGATCAGCCCCTGCCGCTGCACCGCGCTCAACCCCAACTCAGCGGCCTGACGCGCCGCCAACCCCTCCAGTACACCGCGCACCTCGACGGCACCGTTGACCCCCTCCGGCGTCACCTCGCGCACCCGGTAGCCGCGCCGCTCCTGGCGGATCAACAGTCCCTCCTGCTCCAGCGCACGAAAGGCGATACGCACCGGCGTGCGCGACACCCCCAGGCGCTCGGCGGTCGGAATCTCCGCCACGCGTTCGCCGGCGGCCAGTTCGCCGGAGATGATCATCTGCCGTAGCGAGCTCAGCACACGCTGATCGGACTTGCTCATAGCACCCCCAGCCAGTGTCCGATCGCCTGGGTGACCGCCGCCGGCCGCTCCAGCGTGCTCATGTGTCCGCACGCCTCGATCGCGATCAGATTGCTGCCGGCGATCAGCTGCGCCATCTCCTCGTGCCTGGCCAGCGGGCTCCAGGCATCCTGGCGGCCGCAGATCAACAGCGTCGGACAGTCGATGGTGGACAACACCGCTCCGCCATCCGGGCGCGCCAGCAGGGCCCGGATCTGCGCCGCGAAGATCTCCGGGGTCTTGCGCTCGACCATCTGCAGCAGCTCCTCCATCAACGTCCGCTCCTCCAGCCGTTGCGGATGCACCATCCCCTGCAGCCAGGTGTGGCCCATGGCCCGCATCCCGTCCTGCCGAGCCTGCTCCAGCAGCGCCAGCCGCTTGCGCTCTTCGGCTGCCCCCGGCTCGCCGGCGGCGCGGGGCTCGAAGCCGGTATCGAGCAGGATCAGGTGACTGACACGCTCCGGCACGCGACAATAGATCTCCAGCGCCACACGCCCGCCCATCGAGTGTCCCGCCAGCGCGAAGCGTTCCGGCGCGTCGGCCAGCGCCCGCTCCGCCATCGCGACGATCGAGTCGGCAACTCCATAGTCGGCGATCTGGCAGTTCAGTTGCGGCAGGCCGGCAACCTGCTCGCGCCAGACCACGGCGTCGCACAGCAATCCGGGTAACAGCAGTAGGTTCATCGTGGTTATTCGCATCCCGATCGGCACCGCCCCGGACGTTGGGGCGGCTAGCTAGTACATCAGAAGGCAACAGCATATTGGATCCATTCTGTAATTGCATCCTGCTACCGGATCCAATATCGCGGCCTGTATAAGCTCGCCCGCCCCACACCAGCAACCCTATAAAACAAGCAGATAACGAGCGACACCCCCTCAAATATAGCGATGCGCAATGGATACAAAGAAACCAATTTAAAAATAAAATGGATCCATTATCGCCATACCAGACCGTTTTAAGGCAGTATTGCCGACATATTGGATCCATAACTACAACAAGAACCGATTTCTGGAGAGTTCCATGTTCCCGAAAAACTGCTGGTATGTAGCCTGCACGCCCGACGAATTTGCCGACCAACCGCTGGGCCGACAGATCTGCGGTGAGCGGATCGCCTTCTACCGCGATGGCGCCGGCAAGGTCGCCGCCGTCGAGGATTTCTGCCCCCACCGCGGCGCCCCGCTGTCGCTGGGTTACATCGAGGATGGCCAGCTGGTGTGCGGCTACCACGGTCTGAAGATGGGGCGCGACGGCAAGACCCTGTCGATGCCGAAGCAGCGCGTCGGCGGCTTCCCCTGCGTCAAGAGCTACCCGGTCGAGGAACGCTACGGCTTTGTCTGGGTCTGGACCGGAGACGCGGCCCTCGCCAACCCTGACGACATCCCGCAGCTGCACTGGGCGGAAAGCCCGGACTGGGCCTACGGCGGCGGCCTCTATCATATCGCCTGCGACTACCGGCTGATGATCGATAACCTGATGGACCTGACCCACGAGACCTACGTCCACGCCAGCAGCATCGGCCAGAAGGAGATCGACGAGGCACCGGTCAAGACCCGTACCGTCGATGGCGAGGTGGTCACCAGCCGCTTCATGGATAACATCCAGGCGCCGCCCTTCTGGCAGGCCGCGCTGCGCGCCAACGGGCTGGCCGACGATGTGCCGGTGGACCGCTGGCAGATCTGCCGTTTCAACCCGCCCAGCCATGTGCTGATCGAAGTGGGCGTGGCCCACGCCGGGCATGGCGGCTACGATGCGGCCCCGCAGCACAAGGCCAACAGTATCGTGGTCGACTTCATCACCCCGGAAACCGAAACCAGCCACTGGTACTTCTGGGGCATGGCACGCAACTTCAAGGCCGATGATGCGGCACTGACCGACCAGATCCGCGAGGGCCAGGGCGGCATTTTCGCCGAGGATATGGAGATGCTGGAGCGCCAGCAACGCAACCTGACCGAGTTCCCGGAGCGCAAGCTGCTCAAGCTCGACATCGACGCCGGTGGCGTGCAGGCGCGGCGCATCATCGACAAACTGCTGCAGCAGGAGCAAGCCGCCTCCACGCAGCGGATCGCCAGTGTCGGCGTCTGAACACCAGGTTGACGGCGGCAGGGCCGCTCGATCCTACAAAGCGATCGGCCTCAATAACCAGTGTCTGAGTAACACCTATAACAACAACCACTCCGACTCCTCTGCGAGCCAGGAGACCCTGCTGAGATCTATGCTGTGATAGATGTAAAAGTAACCGGCAAACGCTACGAGACTGACGACATCTGTCTGCTCGAGCTGGCCCGTCCCGACGGTGCCCCGCTGCCGGCGTTCAGCGCCGGCGCCCATATCGACCTGTACCTGCCCGGCGGCCTGGTACGCCAGTATTCG
>QKGH01000178.1 GCA_003250495.1 Marinobacterium sp. | reverse complement strand
CCATCCCAGCACCAGGGTCAGTCCGAACACCAGCAGGCTGCTGAGGCCGCAGCCGCCGAGCCATAACGCGCGCCGCATCACCCCTCCCGCGGCGGCGTCAGCGCCACCAGCTGTACACTGAACTCGAGACCGGCGGTGCCATTGGAAATGCCGTTGGCGGTGCCATTGAAAGTGCCGCCGGCCTGCAACTGCCAGCCCAGCGGATACCAGCCGAGCTGCAGCGCCGCGGCCAGGAACGCCTCCACCTGCCGGGGTTGCGCGACCCGGCCACTGAGCCGCCAGCCCTGCTCCAGTTGCGCGATATCCTGCAGCGTCAGTTGGTGCCGTAACCCCAGCGCCTGCCACTGCTCGCTATCCAACGCCTGCGTCTGCAGCAGTTGCCGGCTGCGCTGCTCCAGCTGCAACCATTCATTTTGCCGTGCCGCCACGGCGCCCAGTTGACGCACCGCGAGATAGCCCAGCAGTACCAGGATCAGCAATGCGGCCGCCTGCAACCGGCGCCGCTCCGACGGCGGGCGCGCCCGCCACCAGCTCATCAACCCCGCCCCTGGCGTCATCGTGCCCTCTCCTGTGCTATCGCCTGTCCAGCGATCTGGTAGTCGATGCGAATCGGCGCCTCGGCGTCCTGCAGCTGGACACTCAATCCCGCGGCCAGATCGATTCCCATCGTCTGCGCCAGCATCTGGTGCAGCCGCTGCGCGTCCACGGCGTCGGCGGCACCCTCCACAGAAGCGGCCAACAGCAGCTGTGCCTTGCCATTGCCGTCGTTATTGTCGTAAGCGAAACGCTGGACCCGGAGCCCCGGCTGCTGCGCCAGCCAGCCGGCCACGCTGTCGCTGAACAGGGCCAGATCGGCCAGCCGTCCCAACGCCGCCTGCTGCTGATCCAGGCGCGCAGCGAGCAACCGCGTCGCGCGCTCGACCGACGCGTTGGCCGGAACCTGCAGCTGGGCCAGCAGCTGCTGGCGCGCCAGCGTCGCCCGCTGTCCCTGCTGCCAACGCTCGGCGCCCAGATAGGCCAAACCGCACACCAGCAATGCCACCAACGCGCTGCGCAGCGGCTGTAACGCCGCCAGCGACAACGACAACGGCATCGCCTGGCGGCGCTTGAGCGTCCCTCGTCGTAACGGCGGCAACTCGGGGCCGATCCCGGCAGCCAGCACCTGCCAGTCAAGTTCGCCGGGCGCTGCCTGCAGTTCACTGCGCTGCAGCGTCTGGCAGGACGTGGGCAAGTCGGCATCGGCCGTCCAGTTGAGCCAGCGCCAGCGCGGCGAGGTTTCGTCGGCACCGGTATCCGGCAGGATCAACGTCAGCTCGTTGTCGTGACGCCAGCAGCGGTAATGGCCGGCATCGGGTAACGGCAGCAGCTGAAAATCGCTGACATAACGCTCCGGCACCAGCGCCAGTGCCTGACAACGGGCCTCCCACTGCTGCAGCAACGCCTTATCGGCCAGTTGCAGCTGCAACCGTCCGGGCGTGCGGCTCACGCAACCGATCTCCACCTGTGGCGCGGCAACGCACAGCTGCTCCTCGAGCAGCAGCGGCCAC
>QKGH01000101.1 GCA_003250495.1 Marinobacterium sp. | reverse complement strand
AGCGTCGACAGCAGCGGGTCGATGAAGTCGTTCTGCCGATAGCGGGTGGTGATACGGTTGTCGCCATGCACCCCGGTGCTGAACGGGTGACTGCTGACATCGAGCCGCCCCTGGCGGAAATCGAAGCCGAGCGCGGTCATCATCTGGCGGCTCAGCGCCTCCTGCGCCTGCACCTCGTAATGGCCGCTCAGATCGACCGGGGCACGGCGGCGCTGATGTTCGATCACCTCATCGATCAGTGCCGGCAGTTGCGCCTTCAGGCCGCTGAACACCTCGGCGATAAACGCGCTGCTGTCGCCGCAGGCGTAGAGATCGAGCAGCGCATCGTAGGGGGTGGCGAACTCGCCGGCGGCCGCCGCCTGACGTGCCTGGGCCTCTTCGCGGGCCAGGCGCACCACCTCTTTGAACAGCGGCACAAATCCCTGCCAGTCGTTGTTGCCGCGCTGTTCGCGCCAGGCGTGTTCGCAGCGCGATGCCGCCAGCGACTGCGCCTGCACCAAATCGCTGGGCAGGCAACTGGCCTGGCGCCATACCCGGCGCATCTCGCGCAGGCTCGCCTGCTCTTCGGCGCTCAGCGACTCCTGCTGCGCCTGCGCGAACCAGTCGCCCAAATGAGCGGCGGTGAGCAGCTCATGGTGGATCTGATGCAGTTCCGCCAGTGCCTGGGCACGCCCCTCGGCGCCCCCCGGCGGCATCATCACCTGCTGGTCCCAGCCCAGGAAGGTGCTGGCGTGGTCGATCCTGTCGATGCGCAAAAACTGTTGAACGAGCGAGGCGTAGGCGCTCATCGAATGCTCCTTGTGCGTAATTCCAGCTGTCTGCAGCGTTAGCGTTCGGCTAGCGGGCAGACTCGAGGTCTGTCGTAGAATGCCAAAAATCGGCGAATAGGGCATCTGGCGGGCCGCATCAGTGAAAACTGTTGACCCGCGACAACGGTAAATTTGTCTAATCTATAGTCAGTTAGGATTTTCGTGTATAGAGGGAGACTCTATCTGAATTGCGTGCTCGTTAAACTATGCACAGGGCTATCCCATCATCCAAAAAGCTGCTCGAAGTGATAAAGATCCATACGGATGTGGTGAAGCTAGGTCACGATCTGGGCAGCGTCATGCAGCTGGTGACCGACCGGACCTTGGGGCTGGTCGGCGCCGATGGTGCTGCCATCGAGTTGGCCGAAGAGGACGACATGGTGTACCGGGCGACCTCGGGCATCGCCGAGGCGCATCTCGGACTCCGACTGAAGCTGAAAAAGAGTTTTTCCGGGCTCAGCGCCAGCAGCGGCAAGGTACTTTACTGCGCCGACAGCGAGACCGATCAACATGCGGACCGCGCAGCCTGCCGGCGGATAGGTTTACGGTCGATGGTTGCCATCCCGTTGCGGCACAACAAGGAGAGTGTCGGGGTACTGAAAGCGATGTCGACACAGGTCGATGGTTTTACCGCGGAGGATATCGAACTGCTGCGCCTGATCTCCGACCTGGTCGGCTCGGCGATGTATTTTTCCACCCACTTCGACGATAGCGACCTCTACCACAAGGCGACCCATGATCCGCTGACCAACCTGGCGAATCGTGCGCTGTTCATGGACCGGCTGCGCAAGAGTGCGGCCTTGTGTACACGCACCGACAGCTCGCTGGGATTGATAGTCATCGATATGGATGACCTGAAACAGATTAACGATACCTACGGGCATCTGGTGGGCGACAAGTTCATCAAAGAGCTGGCTAAGCGGAGTCTTGCCATCGCGCGGACGACCGATACCGTGGCCCGGCTCGGGGGCGATGAGTTCGCCGTCATTCTGACCCCGGTGGACGCCGATGTCGGCGTGGAGCATTTCGTCGAACGTCTTAAGTCGACGTTGCAGCAACCGATAACGCTCAATGGAAAACAGTATCCACTCAAGGCCAGTATCGGCGCATCATCGTATCAGGAGGATACTCAAAACCTTGATTCCCTTATTGAGTTGGCCGATATGAGAATGTACAAAAATAAAACAGATCGAAAAAATCCAGATTGAATTTTCAGGAGTTTTAGCGATTTAAATTACCCTTTTGTGGCGCATGGCTGTATTGGACGGATTTTTATCGTTAACACGCGGCTTATCGATTTACGTATTATCGAGAAAGCCAATATTTTTTATTAGAATAATGTCGAGATTAGGATAACTATGACAACGCAATCCCCCACCTTTTCGACCCCCTATCAAGCCCTCGGCGAGCAGGGCATCCGTGAGTTGACCAACGCCTTCTACGATATCATGGAGAGCCTGCCCGAGGCGGCCGGTATCCGCGCCATGCACCAGGACGACCTGACGCCGATGAAGGAGCGTTTGGCAGAGTACCTGATCGGCTGGATGGGCGGCCCGCCAGTCTACGCCCAGAAATATGGCAGCGTCTGCATGACCAAGCCCCACGCCGGCTTTGCCATCGGCGAATCGGAGCGTGACCAGTGGTTGCTGTGCATGGACAGGGCGTTGGACGCTATCGACGCCGAACCGGCGCTGCGTGAGATGCTGAAGGAGCCGATGTTCGGTATCGCCGATATGATCCGCAACCGCTAATGAGGTTATGGGAAAGGGAGAGCTATCTCCCTTTCCCTGGCAGTACCAGGTCGACTCGAAACAGATAAAACTTGTCAAAATACAGCGCTGAATCCACACTGAGTTTCCTCACGCGTCATAGGGCTGTTGACGTAAAAGCGACACGGATACAGGGAAACAGTCGATGGAATGGATCATTCTGCTGGCCGTGGTACTCGTTGTATTAGCGCTGTTCGTACAGAAGCTCAACGCGAACTCATCTGACCGCGGATCGACAGCGTATCGCTACCGCCGTCGCAAAACCCTCTTCAGCGCCGCCGAGCGTTCCCTTCTCGGCGTACTCGATAGTGTCATCGACCCCCAACAGCACCGTATCTTTGGCAAGGTACGCGTGGCCGATCTAATCGAACCGGAGCCCAACCGCAATCGCGGTCAATGGAAAAGCGCGTTCAACCGGATCAACGCCAAGCATTTCGATTTCGTGATTTGCCAGTCTGCAGATCTGACTCCCGTGTGTGCCATTGAGCTGGACGATGCCAGTCATAAACAGAGCAAACGCCAACAGCGGGATGAACTGTTGGAAACGATCTGCCAGCAGGCAGGGCTGCCCTTAGTACGGATCCCGGCCAAACGGGGATATCAAAAGGCTGATATCGAAAAGTTGATTAAACCTATATTGGTTGGTATTGAAAAAATTGTAATACCGAAGGATGAAACAGGGATATATATCGGGGACGATATTGGGGCTGCTAGCAGGTGAGCACGATCTGGTTAGAGAAGTTACGTGAAGATTTATAATAAATAAACTCTATCGCAATAATTATGTCGCTAAGCGGAGAGGTACGTGTTTATTAGATTAACGGTGTTAACTCATAGTCAGATTTACTCCCTGGCGTAGCTGGAATAGACCTCCTTATATATTTAAATTAAGTGATAAACATAATTCAAATAATCAAGGGATATAATTGAAAATCTACTAATTTTTTTAGCTGGGTTTTGTTTTAGGGGCGTCAAATGACATTAATCGATACATTAACAACTCCAGCGCTCTACTTAGCCGCTGCGCTTAGCTTTGTGGTGGCGTTACTGCATTACGCGTGCATATTTCTCGGCGCACCGGCATTTCGCTTGCTTGGTGCCGGGGAGCGTATCGCACTGTTGTCCGAACGTGGACACTGGTATCCGCCGGTCATCGCCTTTGTGATTGGATCGGTGCTCGCTATCTGGTCCGCTTATGCCTTGTCGGCCGCCGCTGTGTTGCCGAGGTTGCCGTTCATCAAAGCGGCTCTGCCGCTGATCACCACCATCTATCTGCTGCGGGCGGTGGCGTTTCCACTTATCAAACCCGCGTTCCCGGATAACACACCAACATTTTGGCTGGTCACCTCGGTCATCTGCCTGGTGATCGGGCTCACCTATCTGCTCGGTTTGGTTGGCGTTTGGCCGGCGCTGTAATCGATTGATGTGCCGTTACACCGCCAGCTCGAAACGATTCTGTTGCCAGAGCAGAGCGGTCACATGCAATCCCGCCTCCTGCTGTGACATGGGGCGCTGCTTAGCCCTATACCCGTTAGATAGTTTTGATTTCAAATCAAATTAAATGGGGCTATGATCGATGCATGACAGATCAAGACTCCTATGTACGAACTCAATTCGGCATCCGTTTTTCATTGCTTGCCCGCCGTTGGCGCAGGGCCATCGATGCCCACCTGGCTAAAACGGGCCTTACCGACGCTACTTGGGCGCCGTTGGTTCATCTCGAGCAGACCGGTGGGGGGATGACGCAGAAGGAGCTGGCCCTGCTAGTGGGCGTAGACGGCTCCAGCCTGGTTCGCATACTCGATATCCTCTGCCGGGAGGGGCTGATCGAGCGGCGTAAGGATGAAAAGGATGGGCGCGCCAAACTGATCTACCTGACGGCGGAGGGCGAAGCCCGGGTCCAAGAGATTCATCGGCAACTGTTCCAGGGCGAAGCAGAGCTACTGACAGCACTGTCGGATGAGGATCTTACCGTGATGCTCTCCCATTTCGAGGCGCTTGAGCGGCGCATAGCGGAGTTGGATGAAACCCGTCGTAGGGAGGCGGTTCGATGAGTTCCGAGCCGCATCGCAACGCCTCGTCGGAGCCATCCGATCCACCGCCACGCCGTATCGATACCGCGCGGCATCTGTTGCAGCGGCGGCAACTGAAGGAGAGTCTGCGGCTGGCCCTCCAGCCCTCGGTGTGGAATAGCACGCTGGCCGGTTTGCAAGCCGCCGTGACCACAGCGATCGCGCTGCCGCTCGTGTATTTTTCGGCCTGGCCCCATTTGATCGGCTATGCGGCAATGGGCACGCTGGTTGCATTGTTTGGACGTTTCGCCCCGCAACGGGATCGCAAGCGCGTGGTGTTTATCGCCGGCGTCTGTCAAACGCTCTCGGTGTTCACCATGTCCCTTACGGCCTGGCTGGGCTGGTCTGGCGTCAGCCAGCTCGCACTGCTGGCACTGGCCGGCGGGATTTTGTACTACGTCTCCGTCGCGGCGCGACTCGGCGCTCCGGGGGCGCTGATCTTTGTCTTTGGCCTGGGCTCTTCGATGGGCGCTGTGGCCGGCTTCGATGAGGTCTGGTATCGCACCGTTGCCACGGCCGTGGTTTCGGCGCTGGCCTGGTTCATCTGCACGTTGAGTGAGTCGGTGCGCCACTATGCCTCGGCTGAACGTCCCTTTCCCGAACTGTCCGCCCGTCCGTTCAGCCACCAGCTGGTAGCGGCGCTACGTGTCGCCATCGCGTCGGCGCTTGCCCTATTGGCGAGTTATGCGACTGGCGCCGGGCATCCCGCCTGGGCCGCGATGGGGGCTATCGCGGTGATGCAGGGCGAGCATCTCCATATCAGCATGAACCGGGCGTTGCAGCGCATGGCGGGAACCGTCATCGGAGCCCTGTTTGCATGGTTGATTTTGTCCCAGACCCCCGCGATCTGGGTCATTGTCGTGTTGCTTGTGCTGCTGCAGTTTTCCACAGAGGTGATCATCGGTTCGAATTATGGGCTTGGGCAGATCCTGGTCACGCCGATGGCGTTGTTGATGACCTATCTTGCCGCGCCCGACCTGGTGGGGGCCGAGATGGCACCGGAGCGGGTGATCAATACGCTGTTGGGCACATCGATCGCTATCGTGATTGCGGTGCTGTTATCCACACTCGATGATCGGCGCTACCTGGCACTGCATAGCACCGAACGGAAAGCGCAGTGACCGCTTCAGCGTTGCTCGGGACACACGCAACACATTCAGTAGCGCCTGGGCAAACGTGTTATCCACCTTGCCCGCTGTTTTCAGCACCGCATGTCCCTAAGCTGTTTGCTCTGCTGGCTAGCGTTCACTAGCGGGCCGGCACAACGCTAAAGCGAGGTCAGAATCGACAGCGCATCCTCGCGTTTATCCTGGTCGTACAGGTCGTTGGTGAACATCAGTTCGTCCACCTCGAACTCGGCGATCAGATGGTTCAGTTTCGACTTGAGCGTCGCCG
>QKGH01000347.1 GCA_003250495.1 Marinobacterium sp. | reverse complement strand
CGAAAATATCGGCTACGGCCTGAAGATCCGGCGCTGCGACAAGCCGACCATCGACGACAAGGTCAGGCAGCTGATGCAGCTGATCCGCCTGCCGGACCTGCACGACCGCTACCCGCACCAGCTCTCCGGCGGCCAGCAGCAGCGGGTAGCGATCGCCCGCGCGCTGGCGGTGGAGCCGTCGCTGCTGCTGCTCGACGAACCGCTGTCGGCACTGGACGCCGCCGTGCGCATGGAGATGCGCAGCGAGATTCGCGAGGTGCAGCAGCGCCTCGGCATCCCCACCATCATGGTCACCCACGACCAGGATGAAGCACTGAGCATGGCCGACCGCATCGTCTGCATGAACCACGGCGTCATCGAACAGGTCGGCACGCCGGAGGAGCTGTACGCGCGCCCGCGCACCCGCTTCGTCGCCAGCTTCATCGGCAAGACCAACCTGCTGAGCCGGCACTGGGTGCGCGATCATCTGCCGCAACTGATGCAGGAGCTGCCCGACAATCCGCAGCTGTACGAGCTGTCGCTGCGCCCGGAGGAACTGTTACTCAGTGCCGATGAGCAAGGCCCGGCCCAGGTGCAGAGCGTCACCTACCTGGGCAATATCTGCCGCCTGGCGGTGGACTGGGGCGGCAAGACCCTGAGCGCCGAAGCGCACCGTTTCCGTGGTCATCTGCAACCGGGCGACCGGGTATCGGTCACCGTCAAAGCGGAGGCCGGCGCATGGGTACACGTGTAATCGAACGCCGCCCGCTCAAGCGCAGCCATCCGGTCGCCTGGGACCAGCGCCTGCTGCTGGGCGCCTCGCTGCTGTTGCCGCTGCTGGGGTTGGCGCTGTTTTTCCTCTATCCGCTGTTTCTGGTCGCCCGGCGCAGCTTCGAGGGCGCCGACGGTCGCTACGGTTTCGCCAACTACGCCAGCGTGCTGTCGAACCCGGAGATGCTGACTGTGGTCGGCAACAGCCTGCTGATGAGCGGCGCCACCACTCTGCTCTGTCTGCTGCTCGGCTTCGCCATCGCCTACGCCCTGCAGCGCACCACTATCCGCGGCCGCTGGCTGATCCGCGGCGCGCTGGTATTGCCGCTGCTGGCACCCTCGCTGGTGCAGGCGCTGGGGGTGATCTTCCTGCTCGGGCGCAACGGCCTGGCGAATAAATTCCTCGGCTTCGATCTGCAGATCTACGGTTTCTGGGGCCTGCTGCTGGCCAACAGCCTGTACGCCCTGCCGCAGGCGGTGATGATTATCGAAGCTTCGCTACGTAACTCCGATGCGCGCTACTACGATGCGGCGGAGATCATGGGTGCCTCCGGCTGGCGCCGCTTCGTCGATATCACCCTGCCCAATGCCCGCTTCGGCCTGATCAGTGCCGCGTTCGTGGTGTTCACGGTCACCATCACCGATTTCGGTAATGCGGCAGTGATCGGCGGCGATTTCCGCGTCCTCGCCACCGAGATCTACGCCCAGGTGGTCGGCCAGATGAACTTCAATGTCGGCGCGGTGGTGGGGATGCTGTTGCTGCTGCCGACGCTGGTGGCGGTCTACATCGAGCGGGTATCGTCG
>QKGH01000105.1 GCA_003250495.1 Marinobacterium sp. | reverse complement strand
CCGCCGCGATGGCGATGGTCATCGTGCTGACATCGGCCGCGGTCAGAGTCCTGCACTGGCTGCTCAGTCGGCAACTGCTGAAGCGTACCCAGCGCTGGCGCGAGGCCCATCCATGACGCACGGACCCTTGCGCTAGCCGGCACCGATCCATCGTCGCTAACCGCAACCACCGGATTGCCGCGGCACGGGGCCGGAAGCCCCCTGCCAGCACCGCCCCTTAACCGATCAACCCGAACAGATACATTGTTGAGCCAACGGAGACACCCGATGACCGCACAGACCACCCCCTACCACTACATCCGCCGCTACACCGGTCCGATCGAAGCCGTGATCATGGACTGGGCCGGTACTACCGTCGATTTCGGCTCCGTCGCCCCGATTCGCGCCTTCCAGCAGCTGTTTGCCAACGAAGGGGTGCCGATCAGCGAGACCGAAGCGCGCGGCCCGATGGGCACCGAGAAGCGCGAGCATATCCGCCAGCTCTGCGCCCACCCGCGGATCCGCGCCGAATGGACCCGGGTCAAGGGTAGCGAGCCCGATAGCGCCGATATCGACCGCATGTACGCTGACTTCGTGCCGCTGCAGATCGCCAGCATCGCCAAGACCGCACAGCTGATCCCGGGGATGCTCGATGCCCTGGCCTGGATGCGCGCGCAGAACATCCGCGTCGGCAGCAACACCGGCTACGCCACCAGCATGGTGGAGGGGCTGCTGGCCCGCGCCGCCGAGCAGGGCTATACGCCGGATGCCAACGTCTGCGCCACCGAAGTGCCGAAGGGCCGCCCCTATCCGCACATGAGTCTGAAGAACGCGCTGGCGCTCGATGTGCAGCACCTGTGCGCCTGCGTCAAGATCGACGACACCCTGACCGGTATCGAAGAGGGGCTCAACGCCGGTATGTGGACCATCGGCGTCGCCGTCAGCGGTAACGAGGTGGGACTGAGCCTGGAGGAGTGGAATGCGCTCTCTGCCGAGCAGCAGCAGAGCCGGCGCAGCGTCGCCTACCAGCGCATGCACGGCTGCGGCGCGCACTATGTGATCGACAGCATCGCCGACGTGATCCCCTGCCTGGAAGCGATCAACGCCCGCCTGGCCCGGGGTGAAAAACCGTGACAGCCCCCGCTGTCGCCCTGATCCTGGTATCGGCCCTGCTGCATGCGGGCTGGAACCTGATCGGCAAGCGCACGGCCCAGACCGTGCGCTTCTACGCCTGGGCGATGGGGTTCGGACTGCTGATCTTCAGCCCGCTGGCCCTGTTCGCCTGGCGCGATCTGCTGGCGCTGCCGCCCCGGCTCTGGGGCCTGCTGCTGCTCTCCGGGCTGTTCCAGACCCTCTACATGACCGGGCTGGCGCGCGCCTATCGCGCCGGTAACCTGAACCTGGTCTACCCGCTGGCGCGGGCGCTGCCGGTGTTGATGGTACCGCTGCTGGTCCTGCTGCTGTACGGCAACAGCCAGCTCGAACTGCGCGATGTGGCGGGGATGCTGCTGATCATGCTCGGCTCGCTGGCACTGCCGCTGGCGCGCTGGCGCGATTGGCACTGGCGCGACTACTG
>QKGH01000225.1 GCA_003250495.1 Marinobacterium sp. | reverse complement strand
GATCACCAGCGCACCGACCACGGCGCCATACAGCGTGGCGCGCCCGCCGACGGCGACCCAGACCACCACCTCGATGGAGTTCAGCGGCGAGAACTCATTGGGGTTGATGATGCCGACCTGCGGCACATATAAAGCCCCGGCGATACCGGCCAGCATTGCCGAAACGGTGAACACCCATAGCTTCACGTTCTCAACCCGGTAGCCGAGGAAGCGTGCCCGTGCCTCGGCATCACGCACCGCCACACAGACCCGCCCGAGCCGGCTCTGCATCAGCAGGCGGCAGATCAGGTAGCCGAACGCCAGCGCCAGCGCCGAGGCGATGAACAGGCCGACACGGGTGCGGTCGTCCTGCAGGCTGAAGCCGAGCAGGTCCTTGAAATCGGTCAGGCCGTTGTTGCCGCCGAACCCCATCTCGTTGCGGTAGAACGCCAGCATCAGCGCGTAGGTCAGCGCCTGGGTGATGATCGACAGATAAACCCCGGACACCCGCGAGCGGAACGCCAGCGCGCCGAACACAAAGGCCAGCACGCCCGGCACCAGCAGCACCATGATCGCGGCAAACCAGAACTGATCGAACCCCTGCCAGAACCAGGGCAGCTCCTGCCAGTTCAGGAACACCATGAAGTCGGGCAGTTCCGGATTGCCGTAGACACCGCGATCGCCGATCTGGCGCATCAGATACATCCCCATGGCGTAACCGCCGAGGGCGAAGAAGGCACCGTGACCGAGGGTCAGGATACCGAGATAACCCCACACCAGGTCCACCGCCACCGCCAGCAGTGCCAGGGTCAGGTATTTGCCCAACAGCGTTACGGTATAGGTGGGCAGGTGCAGCGCCGACTCAGCGGGCAGCCCGTTCAGCAGCGGCACCAGGACGATGGCGGCAGCGATCAGCGCCAGCAGGATCTGCCCGCCGCGATCGTCTTTCAGTAGATTCCATATCGCCACGGCTCAACCCTCCGCCGCACGGCCGCGCTGCGGGAACAGACCGCGCGGACGCTTCTGGATAAACAGGATGATGAACACCAGCACCAGGATCTTGGCCAGCACCGCGCCTGACCAGGGCTCCAGCACCTTGTTGGCAACGCCGAGGCTGAGGCCCGCCACCAGCGTACCCCACAGGTTGCCGACACCGCCGAACACCACCACCATGAAGGAGTCGATGATGTAGGCCTGGCCCAAATTAGGCCCGACGTTGGTCAGCTGCGACAGCGCGACACCCGCCACCCCGGCGACGCCGGAGCCGAGGCCGAAGGTCAGTGCGTCGATCCACTCCGAGCGCACGCCCATGGCGCGGGCCATGGCACGGTTCTGCGACACGGCGCGCACCTGCAGACCCAGCGCGGTGCGCTTCAGCACCAGCAGCAGCGCCACGAACACCAGCAGGCAAAAGACAATGATGTAGAGCCGGCTCAGCGTCAGCGAGAAGATCGGGTTGATCTCGATCAGCCCGCTCATCCAGTCCGGCGTGGCGACGCTGCGGTTCAGCGGCGAGAAGATCGAGCGCACCGCCTGCTGCAGCACCAGGCTGATGCCGAAAGTGGCCAGCAGCGTTTCCAGCGGCCGGCCGTACAGGAAGCGGATCACGCCGCGTTCGATGGCGATGCCGACCAGGCCGGAGACGACAAACGCCGCCGGAATCGCGACCAGGATCGACAACCCGATATGCTCCGGCATCAGCTGCTGGATCACGTAGGTGGTATAGGCGCCGAGCATGATCAGCTCGCCGTGGGCCATGTTGATAACCCCCATGACGCCGAAGGTGATCGCGAGGCCAATCCCTGCCAGCACCAGTACCGAAGTAGAAGGTTTCCAGCCCGGAGTAGAAGCTGGCGCGCTGTTCGATGGCGGCCAGCGCCTTGTTCGCCTCCGCCTGCAACGCGGCATTCTGCGTCTGCTCGGCGAACTGGCTCAGTGCATTGCGCGCGCCCGGCTCCAGTGAGCCGCCCAACGTGGCGATGGCGTTGCGGGCGGCGGCAGCGTCCACCTCAGGCAGCTCGGCGATGGCGATCGCCACCTGCATCAGCGCGCGCACCTCGGCATTCTGTTCGCCGGCGTAATGGCGGCGGATCAGTTGCAGCGTATCGGCGTCCATATCGCCCATCAGTTGGCGCACCGCCGCGCGGCGCCGCTCGACACTATTGGCGCCGAGCCCCATCTCCGCCTGCAGCGTACGCACCAGTGCGCGCAGCTGGTTGTTCAGGGCGATACGTTTGAAATCGCGTTTATTGTCGATGACGCTCTCTGTGCCATCGACAACGGAAATTGCCGGTTTGCCCCGCTCCAGAGCGTCGATCCGGTAGAGCTGCTGGTCGCCCTTGTGGTAGTAGAGGCGCCCCTCCAGCAGCAGGCTCAGGATCTGGGTACCCTGTGGGAGGTCCGACCCGGCCAGCAGCTCAATCGCGCGGCCCTTGTCGTCGAAGTTGCGACTTTGCAGCAGTTGGGAGGCCTGTGCATACAGCTCGTCCGCGCCGGCACTCGCCGCCTGGGCGTGCAGCGGGGCGAATAGCAGGCACAGGCACAGCAGCAGTAAGCCTTTCAGCTTGCCAATAGTGAGCCCTGTCATGATGGTCTTCCTGCAAAACGACAAACGGAGACCGGCCGCTGAGGCGGCCGGTCCGGTTCCAGCATTAGGCGATGGCCGTTCGCTTACTCGAAGTTCTGGCCCGAGCACTTGCCGGTTTTGACGTTGTAGTTACCGCAGGAGAGCGGTGCCCGCCAGTCGGAGATGATGTCCTTGGAACCTTCCAGATAGTCGGACCAGGCATCGCCGACCACGGTACCCGGGGTGCTGGAGACCACGGTGAACTGGCCGTCATCCTGGATCTCGCCGATCAGTACCGGCTTGGCGATATGGTGGTTCGGCATCATCGTGGCGTAGCCGCCGGTCAGGTTCGGTACCGCGATACCGATCATCGCGTCCTCGACGGCCGACGGGTCGGTGGTGCCGGCCTTCTTGACCGCCTCGACCCACATGTTGAAGCCGATGTAGTGCGCTTCCATCGGATCGTTGGTTACCCGATCCTCGTTCTTGATGTACTTGTGCCAGGACTCGATGAACTCGTCGTTGGCGTCGCTATCGACGCTCATGAAGTAGTTCCAGGCCGCCAGATGGCCGACCAGCGGTGCGGTATCGATACCGGCCAGCTCCTCCTCGCCGACCGAGAACGCCACCACCGGGATATCCTCGGCGGACACGCCCTGGGCGCCCAGCTCCTTGTAGAACGGCACGTTGGCATCGCCGTTGATGGTGGAGACCACCGCGGTTTTCTTGCCGGTGGAGCCGAATTTCTTGATATCGGAGACGATCGACTGCCAGTCGGAGTGGCCGAACGGTGTGTAATTGATCAGGATATCCTCATCCGCCACCCCCATCGACTTCAGGTAGGCTTCGAGGATCTTGTTGGTGGTGCGCGGGTAGACGTAGTCGGTACCGGCCAGGACCCAGCGCTGTACGCCCAGTTCGTTCTTCAGGTAATCGACGGCAGGGACCGCCTGCTGGTTCGGTGCCGCACCGGTGTAGAACACGTTCTTGGAGGACTCCTCGCCCTCATACTGCACCGGATAGAACAGGATGCTGTTGAGCTCTTCGAACACCGGCAGCACCGATTTGCGCGATACCGAGGTCCAGCAGCCGAACACCGCCGAGACCTTGTCCTTCTCGATCAGTTCGCGCGCCTTTTCGGCGAACAGCGGCCAGTTGGAGGCCGGGTCGACCACCACCGGCTCCAGTTTCTTGCCGAGCAGACCGCCCTTCTTGTTCTGCTCGTCGATCAGCATCAGCATGGTGTCCTTCAGCGTGGTTTCGCTGATCGCCATGGTGCCGGACAGAGAGTGCAGAACGCCCACCTTGATGGTGTCGTCAGCGGCTTGAACGGTAGCGGCGGATACGGCCAGCGCCAGTGAACATACTCCTGCTGCAAACGTCTTCTTTACCCGATTCACGATTCTGCTCCTTGTTTTTGATTGTTCTGCCGGTCGATGTCGCAGGAACCGTGCCATAGTTTTTAGACCCGATATTGCGCTGCCCTCCAGCGTAATTGGCTGCGTGTAGCGCGAAATATCAGCGAGTAACTGCAGGAGCGACCCCAATGGGGCATTTTTATGCCCCAAAGTAGTGCGTAACGCGCTAAAAGTTTCACCGGGGACTGTTTTCAAACAATTCGTTCAGGCAGCAGATGCGAGCAGTGCATCGTCGGACGCCCTGCCCGACGCTGTAAACGACGACCGTTGTCGCCCGCGCGGTGATGAGAAGCGGTGTGATGGCGGCCCGCCGTTGCGGCCGCAGGATGGACAAAGGGTAGGCAGGCGTGGGAGCGCTGTTGATGCCGATGTGGCTCGATTTGGTTCCGGGTAAGCGGTGGCCGGGACGCTGACGCCCCGGCCCTACCGGATCAGACGCTGAGCAGCAGGAACTCGCGCTCCCAGGAGCTGATCACGCGTTTGAAGTTCTCGTGCTCGGCGCGCTTGACCGCGACATAGCCGTCGGTGAACGCGTCGCCCAGGTAACGGCGCACCATCGCCGAGTTCTCCATCGCCACGACGGCGGTTTCGATCGAGGTCGGCAGCGAGAAGTTTTTCAGCTCATAGGCGCGGCCGGCACAGGGTGCCGACGGCTCCAGCCGTTCCATCATGCCGGCGTAGCCGCACAGCAGGCTGGCGGCGATCGCCAGATAACTGTTGGCGTCGGCTCCCGCCAGACGGTTCTCGATGCGCATGTTCTTGGCGTTGGATTCCGGGATGCGCAGGCCGCAGGTACGGTTCTCCATCCCCCATTCGACGTTGACCGGGGCCGAGGTGTCGGGCAGGAAACGGCGGTAGGAGTTGACGTTGGGGGCGAACATCGGCATCAGCTGCGGGATATAACGCTGCAGGCCGGCGATGTGGTGGCGGAACAGGTCGCTCATGCTGCCGTCGGGCTGGGCGAAGATGTTGTCGCCGGTGTTGGCGTCGATGATGCTCTGGTGCAGGTGCATGGCACTGCCCGGCTCGTTGCTGATCGGCTTGGCCATAAAGGTAGCCAGTACGCCGTGCTTCATCGCCGCCTCGCGCATGGTACGCTTGAACACCAGCACATGATCGGCCAGCGCCAACGGGTCGCCGTGCAGGAAGTTGATCTCCATCTGCGCGGTACCCTCTTCGTGGATCAGGGTATCGATCTCCAGCCCCTGGTATTCGCACCAGTCGTACATATCCTCGAACAGCGGGTCGAACTCGTTGGCGGCCTCGATGGAGAAGGATTGGCGCCCGGTTTCGGGACGGCCGGAACGGCCCACCGGCGGCTGCAGCGGCAGGTCCGGGTCGTCGCAGCGCATGGTCAGGTAGAACTCCATCTCCGGCGCCACCACCGGTTTCCAGCCCTGCTCCGCGTACAGTGCCAGCACCCGCTTCAGCACGTTACGCGGCGACAGCATGATCGGGTTGCCCTTGCGGTCGTAGGTGTCGTGAATCACCTGGGCGGTGGGTTCGATGGTCCAGGGCAGCAGGAACACGGCGTCCGGATCGGGAATGCAGACCATATCGATGTCGGCGGGGTCGAGCAGGCTGTAGTAGATATCGTCGTCGACCCAGTCGCCGGTGACGGTCTGCAACAGCACGCTTTCCGGCAGGTGCATCCCCTTTTCATACAAGAACTTGTCGACCGGTGAAATCTTACCGCGCACGATACCGGTCAGATCGCTGACTACACATTCAACCTCAGTTACCTGGTTCTCCTTGAGCCAGGTGGCGAGCCGTTGCATCGAAAATACTCCAGTTTGATCCGATTTTTTCATTATGTGCCGCTGCGCCAAGGTGCGCAATTGCTCGACGGAAATGTCGCGCCGGTGGTTAATTGGTTGACTTTAAAGGAGGCTTGGATTTCACTCGGAACGTATACCCAAGTGCAGACGGTCCGGACCAGGCTCCGGTGATATCCCATGAGTGAACAGTTCAAACCCCGGCAGGAGTTGCCGGACCCGGCGGAAGCCGACGCTTTCCTGGCCCAACATCCCGATCTGAAATTCGTCGACCTGCTGATCGCCGATATGAACGGTATCGTGCGCGGCAAGCGTATCGACCGCAGCGGCCTGCTCAAGGTCTACGAGAAGGGGGTGGCGCTGCCGGCCTCGCTGTACGGCCTCGATATCCTCGGTTCGACCGTGGAGAGCACCGGTCTCGGCCTCGCCATTGGCGAAGCGGATCAGACCTGCCTGCCGATCCCCGGCACGCTGACGATGGAGCCCTGGCAGAGCCGCCCCATCGCGCAACTGCTGATGACCATGTACGAGGATCGCGACACCCCCTTCTTTGCCGATCCGCGCACGGTGCTGAAAAAGGTGCTGGCACGCTTCGAGGAGCTGGGACTACGGCCGGTCACCGCGTTCGAGCTGGAGTTCTACCTGATCGACCAGGAGAACGTGGCCGGGCGGCCGCAGCCGCCGCGCTCGCCGATCTCCGGCAAACGCCCGGAGGGGGTGCAGGTCTACTCCATCGACGAGCTCGATGAATATACCGACTTCCTGGTCGATGTGATCGAGTCGGCCCGGGCCCAGGGGCTGCCGGCGGATACCATCGTCGCCGAATCGGCCCCGGGGCAGTTCGAGATCAACCTGCAGCATGTGGATGACCCGATCCGCTCCTGCGATAACGCCACGCTGCTGCGGCGCACGATCAAGAGCGTGGCCTACGACCATGAGATGGATACCACCTTCATGGCCAAGCCCTACGCCGACCAGGCCGGTAACGGCATGCACCTGCATATCAGCCTGGTGGATGCGAACGGGCATAACGTGTTCGCCATCGACCCGGACACCGATACTCCCAACGAGATCATGCGTTGGGCCCTCGGTGGACTGATGGAGACGATGGAGGATTACCTGGCGATCCTCTGCCCCAACATCAACTCCTACCGCCGCTTCGGCCAGGGCTTTTACGTGCCGAGCTGGCCCTGCTGGGGGGTGGAAAACCGCACCACGGCGCTGCGCGTTCCCGCCTCCGAACCGGAGGCGACGCGGATCGAGCACCGCCTGGCCGGGACCGATGCCAACCCCTTCCTGCTGATGGCGGCGATGCTGGCGGCGATGCATTTCGGCATCACCCACAAGATCGAACCGCCGCCGCCGATCGCCGGCAACGCCTACGAGCAGCAGGAGATCAGCCTGCCGGGCAACCTGCGCGACGCGCTGCGCGAGCTGGAAAGCTCCGGCATGATGCGCGATTACTTCGGCAACGACTTCCTGAAGATCTTCATCGCCTGCAAGGAGCACGAACTGGAGCAGTTCGAGCAGACGATCTCGGACCTGGAATACACCTGGTACCTGCACACGGTCTGATCAGGGGCACAGCGGGTCGGAATCGATCTCCCGCCGGCCCGGATCGCAGGTGCTAACGCGGTCAGACCTGCAGGCGCAGCTCGGGCAGCTGTTGCAGCTGGGTCAGCAACTCGCCCGGTAGCGGATTGTTCTTCAGCTCCAGCGACTCCAGTTTGCACGCCGGCGGCAGTTCCAGTGCGGCGATGAAGTTGCCGTTCAGACGGGCGATCAGCAGCTCGGGATTGGCGGCGAAGCTGATGCTGGCCAGCTCGTTCTCCATGGCGCAGATCTCCTCGAGCCGGGGGTTGTGGCTCAGGTCGATCCGCTCCAGTGCGTTGGAGAAGATCTCCAGGCAGGCCAGTTCGCTGCAGCCACTGATATCCAGTTCGCTCAACTCGTTACTGCCGACGAACAGGTCGGTCAGCTTGGTGTTTTTCGACAGGTCGAGGCGGGTCAACTGGTTGCGGGTCAGGTCCAGGAAGCGCAGTTCGGTCAGGTATTCGATACCCGCCACGCTCTTGATATGGCGTTTGCGACACTTCAACTCCAGGATCTGTTC
>QKGH01000191.1 GCA_003250495.1 Marinobacterium sp. | reverse complement strand
GATATTCTTGATCCCGGCGGCCAGCGCATTCTTGCTGCGCGAGGCGCCCATCTCGTAGGCGAGGAAACCGGCGTGGATCATCAGCATCAGCGCCGTGCACCACCAGTAGAAGGTTTCCATGTTCATCGCTTCATGCATCTCGATCAGCGCCTGCTGCGCCTGGAGCGCGGCCTGCAGGCTTTCGAGCGTCAACTGTTCGGTCGCCATCTATCGGTTCTCCTGTTGCGGACGTGCGGCGTCGACCAGGTCGAGCCAGCGGTTCATGACGGTACGGGCAAACTCGGTTTGTGCGCTCTGGAAACGGTCGAAATCGGGCTGTAGCTGCGCCACCAGCGCGGCCACCTGTTGTTGGTCGCGGGCGGGGTTGCCGATCAGTTCGCGCCGAGTCCAGGTATCGACGATCGCCGGCGTAACCTCGAAGTGGCACTGGAAACCGTAGGTGCTGTGGCCGATGCGATAGCCCTGGTGAGCGATCTGCTCGCCCTGCAGCAGCAACGTGGCGCCGCTGGGTAGGGCGAAGGTGTCGGAGTGCATCTCGAACAGGACCGGGGTGGCGGGCAGGCCCTCCAGCAGGCTGTCGGTGGCGGCGGCCTCGGTCAGCTGCAGCGGTGTGAAGCCGTACTCCAGGAACCCCTGCGGCATCACCTCGGCGCCGAAGGCGTAGGCGATCGCCTGGCTGCCGAGGCAGGAGCCGAGCACCGGCTTGCCGGCATCGTGGAACTGGCGGATCAGCTGGCCCAGCGCGTCGAAATAGTCGCGCAGTTCGGGGTCGTGTACGCTCGGCTCGCCGCCGAATACAATCAGCGCGTCATAGCCGTCGCAACTGGCGGGCAGCGGATCGCCGTGGCGGCGATAGAACCACTGCAGGGTGGCGCCGCGTGCGGCGACCACCTCCCCGATGCGCCCGGACTCGACGGGACCGTCCATTCCGCCGGCCATGATGGCGACTATCTTCATCAGATGATCCCCTTCTCGAGATACTGGTCCAGCCCCGGTGTGCGGTAGCCGTCGGCGCGGTAGGTGATCGGGAAGTAACCCTCGTCCACCTCGTTGGAGCCGAACTTCTTGTACTTGCCGTAGATCGGCCCGTTGCCGATGGTCATCAGCTCCGGGTTGAACTGGATGTCGTGCTGGAAGAAGTGGGCGGCCAGGGCGCGGCGCGGGACCTCGGCCCGGTTGACCCGTGAGCCGTGCCAGAGCCAGCCGTCGTGGAAGGCGCCGCCGCCCGGCGGCACCACGATCGGTACCAGCTCCAGTTCCAGGCCGTGGGTTTCGGCCCATTCACGCACCTCCTTCAGGTCGTCCTCCGGACCGTGGAACTGCATGATCGGCTTGGCTTCGCCCCATTTGTGCGAACCGCGGATATAGACCAACGTGCCGCCCTCGGCGGTGGTCTGGTCCAACGCGACCCAGCAACTGACCAGCGCCGGCTTGTCGATCCACAGCGAGTACATGCTGTCCTGGTGGAAGCCGATCGGTCGTCCCTCCACCGGCTTCCACAGCAGGTTGTCGATCATCAGGCGGGCACCGTCCCAACCGCCGAGCTGGGCGCAGGCCC
>QKGH01000227.1 GCA_003250495.1 Marinobacterium sp. | reverse complement strand
ATAATAATACCCTGTTCCATACGCTGGATTTCGACCAGCAGCTGGCGCATCTGCAGGATGTGGCGCGGCGGGCTCTGCCGCGCTGGGGCCTGGCACCCGACAGCCGGATCGAGCTGTTGAGCCTGTCGGAAAACGCCACCTACCGGGTCACGCCGGATCCCGGGCAGCCACCGCTGATCCTGCGCGTGCACCGTACCGGTTACCACAGCCGCGACGCGATCCGTACCGAGCTGAGCTGGATGCGGGCGCTGCAGCAGGAGGCCGCTATCGAAACGCCGCAGGCGCTGGCCGGGCTCGACGGCGAGGCGGTGCAATGCCTCGAAACGCCGACGCTACAGGAAGCCCGCTTTGTCGTGCTGTTTCATTTCATCGCCGGGCAGGCCCCGAACGAAAACGAACTGCTGGCGCCGTTTCGGCGTCTCGGCGCGGTCACCGCGCGGATGCACGATCATGCCCGTTGCTGGCAGCGTCCCCCCTTCTTCGAACGTCTGATCTGGGACTACGACGGTTGCCTCGGTGCGGTCAAGCTCTGGGGCGACTGGCGCGCCGGGCCGGGCCTGCGCGCCGAGGATATCGCCCTGCTGGAGCGCACCGATGCACTGCTGCGCACGCGCCTGGAGCGGTTCGGTCGCACGCCGCGGCGTTTCGGCCTGATTCATGCCGACCTGCGCCTGGCCAACCTGCTGGAGACCGATGGCGATACCCGGGTGATCGATTTCGATGACGCCGGGCAGGGCTGGTTCCTGTACGACTTCGCCAGCGCGGTCAGCTTCATCGAGACCCGCCCCGACCTGGAGCAACTGATCGACGCCTGGGTCGAGGGTTTATCGCAGCCAGTCCGAGCTGTCCGACGCCGAGGTGGCCGAGATTCCGACCTTCATCATGCTGCGGCGGATGACGCTGCTGGCCTGGATCGGCTCCCACGCCGAAACCGAGCTGGCGCAGTCGCAGGGCGAGGCGTTTACCCGCGGTACGCTGGCGCTGGCACAGCGCTATCTAGAAAGTCTGCACAGTCAGCAGAGTCAGGAATCACAGGCGTCGGAGGAACGGATATGCCTTTGAGACAGCCGCAAGACCGGGTCCGTCCGATCCTGGACCAGAACGCCTGCCGCTTTACCGCCACCGGCGACGCCGGGCTCGACAGCCTGGTGCAGAATCGCCTCGATACCCTGGGCCCGACCTCGATGCTGTTCTACGAACGGCCGCTGGAGATCGTGCGTGGCGAAGGGGTCTGGCTCTACGACGCCGATGGCCGGGTCTACCTGGATGCCTACAACAACGTGCCGGTGCTCGGCCACTGCCACCCGAAGGTGGTGGAAGCGGTGTCGCACCAGCTCGGCCAGCTGAATATCCACACCCGCTATCTGGACCGCGCCCTGCATCGTTATGCCGAGCAGCTGCTCGACACCCTGCCGCTGCCGAATGGTCGTCTGGTGCTGACCTGCACCGGCAGCGAGGCGAACGACCTGGCGCTGCGTCTGGCCGGACACTGGACCGGGCGGCAGGGGGTGATCGTCACCGAGGCTGCCTATCACGGCAACACCGACCTGGTTTCGTCAGTGTCGCCGTCGGGGCTGAAGCAGGGCAGTGTGCCGGACTGGGTGATCACGCTCTCTATCGATCCGCTGTTGAACGATCCGGCCACCGCCGCGGCAGAACTGGATGCCCAGGTGGCGCAGGCGCTGGCGCTGCTGCAGCAGCGCGGCTATGGCTGCGCCGCACTGCTGGTGGATACGATCTTGTCCAGCGATGGGGTGTTCGCCGATCCGGTGGGCTTTTTCGGTCCCGCCGTGGCCCGTGTGCGCGCCGCCGGCGGGGTGTTGATCGCCGATGAGGTGCAGCCCGGTTTTGGTCGTTGCGGCGAGACCTTCTGGGGCTTCCAGCGCCATGGCCTGGTGCCGGAGATCGTCACCTTCGGCAAACCGATGGGTAACGGCTATCCGATCGCCGGGGTCGTGGCGGGACGCGAGATTCTGGCCGCGTTCAGCGAGCAGCAGGGCTATTTCAACACCTTCGGCGGCTCCACCGCCGCTGTTGCGGCGGCGCAGGCGGTGCTCGATACGCTGCAGCAGGAGGGGATCCCGCAGCAGGCGCGCGACAGCGGGCGCTACCTGAAGAAGGCGCTGAACCAGCTGGCTGAGCGCTGGTCGGCGATCGCGGCGGTACGTGGCGTCGGCCTCTATCTGGGGGTGGATATCCGCAACCCGGACAGCGGTGCGCCCGATCCGCTGCTGACCTCGGCGCTGATCAACGGCATGCGCGAGCAGCAGGTGCTGATCGGCGCTACCGGCAAGCACGGCAGCACGCTGAAGATCCGCCCGCCGCTCTGTTTTACCCCGGCCCATGCCGACCGCCTGCTGGTGGCGCTGGAGCGGGTACTGGAACAACT
>QKGH01000205.1 GCA_003250495.1 Marinobacterium sp. | reverse complement strand
CGATGGGCGCGTTATTGGCACAGGCCGACCGGCTCCAGGCGGAAGCCAGGGCCGTTATCGACGACAGTGCCGTGATCGCCAGTTGGCGCTCGATTGGCGCCAGGATCAATCTGGTCGGATCGCTGAAGACCGGACTGATGATCGGCAACCGGGATATCGATTTCCATATCTATACCGACCCGTTCAACCTCGCCGACAGTTTTCTCGCCATCTCCCGGCTGGCCCAGAACCCCCGCGTGAAACGGGTCAGCTATAGCAATCTGCTCGCGGCCGAGGATCGCTGTATCGAATGGCACGCCTGGTATGAAGACCGGCAGGGGCGGGAGTGGCAGATCGATATGATCCATATCCTCAACGATTCCCCCTATGCCGGTTACTTCGAGCGGGTGGCCGAGCGCATCGCCGAGGTACTGACGCCGGCGACACGGGGGGCGATCCTGCGGATCAAAAACGATCTGTCGGGCATGGCGGGCGACAATGCGCAGGACGCCGGTGTGGCCCAGAGCCAGAGCCAGAGTAAGGTGCCGTCGATCCTGGTCTATCGTGCCGTTATCGAGGACGGTGTGCGCAGCCTGGAGGCGTTCAAACGCTGGCTGGCATCGCGGGCGGATGCCGGCGAGAATGGGGGTATCGTCAATTGGATGCCCTGAGCGAGCAGTCGAGCACGGTATCTCGTTGACCCTAAGCCCTGACCCGACACCTAAACACAGATGGCCTCTCCATGACCCAACCGCTCAAGATCGATTTCGTCTCCGATGTGATGTGCCCCTGGTGTGCCATCGGTTTGCACAGCCTGTTGCAGGCGCTGGAGCGGCTCGGCGACGAGGTGGACGCGACTATCCATTTCCGTCCGTTCGAGCTGACGCCGGAGATGGCGGCGGAAGGGGAGCGGGTGATCCCCTACCTGAGCGCCAAGTACGGTATCAGTGCCGAGCAGGTGGCGCAGAACCAGGCGCAGATCACCGCCCGCGGCGCCGAGCTGGGATTCCGTTTCGATTTCCGTTCCGACAGCCGCAAGTGGAACACCTTCAACACCCACCGCCTGCTGCACTGGGCCGGCGAGCAGAGTGCCGATGCTCAGCTGGCGTTGAAGCGGGCGTTGTTCGCCGCCTACTTCACCGACAACCGCAACCCGTCCGATCCGGATCTGATGTGCGAACTGGCGCAGCAGGTGGGGCTGAACGCTGGCGAAGCGGCCGAAGTGCTGGCCAGCGGACGTTACGCCGCTGAGGTGCGCGCCGAGGAGCAGTTGTGGCAGCAGCGCGGCGTCAGTTCGGTGCCCTGCATCGTATTCAACGAACGCTACGCGGTGTCGGGCGGACAGCCGGTGGAGACCTTTATGCAGGCGATCCGCGAAGTGGTGCAGAAGGAGGTCTGACGCTCCGGCGCCACCTCCTCTGGCGCGTCCAGTTTCAGCTGGCGCGCCTAGCTTCAGCTAGCGGCTAGGGGGCTTCAGCTGAAGTGCAATAGCGCAGCGTCGGCGAACTGCAGGCCGACGTGCTGCCCCGGCTGCAGTGGCCGGTCGGCGAACAGCTTCAGTGCGTGTCCCGCCACCTCGGCTACC
>QKGH01000283.1 GCA_003250495.1 Marinobacterium sp. | reverse complement strand
GGGTGACACCGCCGGTTGCGGGCAGCCTTTGTCGGCATCGATCAGGTATGGCAGCAGGGTCGGCGCCATGCTTTTCAACACCTGGACCGGCAACGCCGAGGTAAAGGTGAAGGCCCCGGCCTGCTCACCTGCGACGTAAGCGGTAAGGGTGCCGAAGAAGCGGTCTCCGATGTAAAAGACAAAGGTCGCGGTGCGGCTGGTGGAGCGGCCGACGGTGCGGGCGCCGCCAGCGCTAACGCTGATCAGACGGTTATCGCCGGTCCCGGTTTTACCCCCTACCCGCACCACCTGACCATCATGGTTGAAGCTGCCCGCCAATCGCCGGGCAGTGCCCCCTTCCACCACCTGCGACAGGGCGTCGCGCAGGGCGGCCGCCACTTCGGGCAGCATCACCCGTTCCCCGCCGGAGACGGCGGTGGTCATCGCCGTTTCATAGGGGGTGTCCTCGCCAAAGTGGAGGGATTCAATGCGGCGGGTGGGTAGCCGCACCCCATCATTGACGATAATCCCCATCAGTTCGGCCAGCGCTACCGGCCGGTCACCCGAGCTGCCAAGAGCGGTAGCCAGCGATGGCACCAGATGGTCGAAGGGGTAGCCGAGCCGCTGCCAGCGCTGATGGATGTCGAGGAACGCCTCCACCTCCAACATGGTGCGAATACGGCTGTCCTGGGCGTTTTTGGCGCGGGTTTTAAACAGCCAGTTGTAGACAAGCTGACGCTCAGCACCGCTGGCGGCAATCGCCTCGCTCAGGGTCGACTCCGGGTGGTTGATCAGGTGGCGCACCAACCACAGTTCAAGAGGGTGAACGCGGGCGATATAGCCCTGATCCGGCAGGTCGAAGGCGCCGGGACGATATTGCTGGTAGAGCCCTTCGATCCGTTTGTCGCTCAGGCTCTCCTCGGGCAGCCGTTCCTTGAGAAAACGGGCCATCGCCTGGCTGTCATCGTCAGGGTAGAGGTAGCGGTATACCGCCGCCAGTCGATCCGGTGTCTGGCGCAAACCATCCAGGAAGGTATCGACCCGGTCGGCACTGTTCTTGGCCACATACTTGCGCCAGAAGCGTTGCAGGAACACCTTGCCCTCGCGGTCGGCGAACCGCTCCAGATAATCGCGGCGCCGTGGGTCGCTGCGGTCAGCCAGCAGCTGGGCACTGCCGCCAGGGGCCTGGTGCACGGTGTAACGGACGATATCCTGCATGATCCGCACAAACGGCAGGTTCAGTGACTCACGCAGGGATTCGCGCACGGTCGGGGTGCGGCCGTTGTCCTCTTTGCGGAAGTTGTTGAAGGTGTGCAGGCCACCGCCAGTGAAAAACGATTCCGCCGGGCTGGCTGAGTATTTACGCTCCAGCGCCGCTTCCAGCATCAACGGTAGGCTACGGTCGCTGGCCGTGGCCAGATAGTCGAGGGACCAGCGGCTGAGGTTGTCCTTGGATTCACTAAAGGCTTTCTTCAGCACCTCAACTGGCTGTTCCTGATAGCGGGCATGCAGCTCGGCGATGATCTCCAGATAGGTCGCCAGCACTCGCAGTTTGGCGGTAGACCCCAACTCCAGCTTACTGCTG
>QKGH01000324.1 GCA_003250495.1 Marinobacterium sp. | reverse complement strand
GGCGCCGCTGATCCGTGAGTTCCGGCTGGAAGCGGTCGACGGCGTGCTGCCGGCCTTCGCGCCGGGCAGCCATGTGGTGGTGGAGATGCCGGCGCAGCCGCGCCCCCACCGCAACGCCTACTCGCTGCTCAGTGATCCGCGTGATCCGAGCGCCTACCGCATCGCGGTGCGCAAGCAGGAGCAGTCGCGCGGCGGCTCGCGGTATATGCACGAACAGGTCAGTGAAGGCGATCTGCTGAAGATCACTCCGCCGTCCAACCTGTTCACTCCCTGCTGGTACGCCAAGCGGCACCTGCTGATCGCCGGCGGCGTCGGCATCACACCGTTCCTGTCGTTCCTGCCGGAACTTAAGCGGCGCGGGGCCGAGTTCGAGTTGCACTATCTGTACCGCGGCAGCCAGACCGGTGCCTACAGCGACGAGTTGGCCGCGCAGTTTGGCCCGGCGCTGCAGCGCTACGACTCCGAACAAGCATGCCGCTGCGACCTGGGCGAGCTGCTGGCGCAGCAGAAGCCCGGTACCCACGTCTATATCTGCGGTCCGCAGTCACTGATCGACGGCGTCTGCAGTACCGCCAGGGAGCTGGGCTGGCCCGAGGACGCGGTGCATTACGAGGCGTTTGCCGCGCCGGCGCCGGGTAACCCGTTCCGCGTCGAGCTGGCGCGCAGCGGCCGGGTCGTAGAGGTGGACTGCGACACCACGCTGCTCGAGGCGCTGGAGAGTGCCGAAGTAGCCGTTCCCAACCTGTGCCGCGGCGGTGTCTGCGGCCAGTGTGCGACCCGGGTGCTGGCGGGCGGCATCGAACATCGCGATACCTATCTCAGTGCCGATGACAAGGCGCGCCAGGACTGCATCATGCCCTGCGTGTCGCGCGCCGCCGGCGACCGTCTGAAACTGGATCTATAGGAGCACCACCATGCGCATGGCCCCCAAGCCGATTCAGAGTTTCCGCGACGATTTCAGCTACAGCAACAGCCCCGGGGCGGTCGCGCGTTTTCCGTTCCCGTTTCCCGAAGATGAGTACATGTACTCGGTCAATATCGAGCCCCATGTGACACCGGGGCCGGCGGGCTCGGTCTACGAACACCTGCTCGATGTCGATGAACACTACCTGTCGGAGATGGCCGAGCGCGGTATCGTGCTGCAGGAAAACCCCAAGCGTTGCCTGGCGATGCCGCACATGGACCTGGCCTGCTGGGACATGATCGAGCGGGTCATGCTGGCGTTCTCGCGCGACTACCCGGAGTACTTTGCGCTGAGCCGTGACGGTGACCGCTGGACCTGGGAGAACAAGTTGCTGAGCCTGAAGGACAGCTTCACCTTCGGCGACAGCAGCACGCTGCCGCTGCCGCCGATGGAGTATATCGGGCGCCAGGTGCAGGGCGATTTTGCACTGCTCGACCAGCGCGACGGCGACCTGTTTCTCGATGCGGGCATCGTTACCTGCCCGGCGGACTGGTCGCTGGCGTTCGATGCCGGCATGAGCTTCTCCGAATGGCACGGCCCGGTGCCGCTGGCGCATGAGATGGGGGTGTTCGAGCGCGCGCTGAAATACCTGACCGCGATC
>QKGH01000241.1 GCA_003250495.1 Marinobacterium sp. | reverse complement strand
GCTCGGCGTGGGTGATGTTCATGCCGCCGATACCGGCGAGCAGGAACTTGCGCGCCACGCTCGGCATCGCATCGAACACCTGCACCGGGTAGCCGGCCGCGGCGATCCGCTCGGCGGCCATCAGTCCGGCGGGACCGGCTCCGATGATGGCGATACGGGGCGCATTGCTGGCGTTACGGCTGGCGGATCGGGCGGGCATGACGGTTTACCGGGCACTCAGGCTGAAGGGCGCCCAGTGTACCCTAAGCCGCCGCCGAAGGGGGATGGGCGGGTGCCGTTAAGCGCTGCTTGGCTGCCTTACCGGCCGCCGCCGCAGTGGCGCGATCAGGCGGCAGCGCAGGCCAGCTTTTCCAGCAGTTGCGGTTTGACCTGTTCGATCCATTGCCGCAGCCGCTCGTCGGTATGCATCCCCTGGGTGCGTTGGTCGATCACCAGGCCGACGAAGCGGCCATCGACGACGGAGGCCGAATGATCGAAGGTGTAACCCTCGGCGCTCCAGTCGCCGATCATCTCCGCACCCCAGCCCTTGAACCGGGTATACAGCGCCATCAGCGAGCTGGCGAAGCGGTCGGAGTAGCGCTCCTGGGCCCCGAGGCCGAAGAAGGCGATCCGCTTGCCGGACAGGTCCGGGGTGTCGAGCTGGGCCAGGAACTCCTCCCAGTTGCGCTCCAGGCAGCCGGCACTGAGGCCGGGAATATCGCCGACGCCGTAGCTGGGGGTGCCGAGGATCAGCGCGTCGTACTGCAGCAGCTCATCCGGGGTGATGCGGTTGACGTTGACCGGTTTGGCGGCGATCTCATCGCCGAGCAGCTTGTAGATCTTTTTCGCGATCAGCCGCGTGGTACCGGTTTCGGTACCGAAAAATATGCCGATTTTACTCATCCTGCCGCACCGTCCTGTCGTGAGCCCGACAACGCCGGTGCCCGCGGATGCATCGCGGCCGGCGCTTTGTCGGGATTGTGATAAAAAAACGCTGTTCACCAGGGTCTTTTGCAACCCCTGTACCAGCCAACGGCGGGCGGCGTTGCAACATTTACGCGCCGGCTTGGTTACAATAGGGCGGCCGTTTCCCGAGAGTCTGTAGAGCGAGTCCCCCGATGCTGAAAGCGCTGTTTTTTGATATGGACGACACCCTGTGCGATACCCGCAAGGCCAACGACATCGCCCGCCGCCTGCTGGGCGAGGCGGTGGAGGCGAAATATGGCCGCCAGGTGGATGGCCCGGCCTTTGCCGCCGCCTATGTGCATGCGATCTATCGCGAGTGGAGCGACGAGCAGCGCGCGCGCTACCAGCCGATCATCGATAACCAGAGCGAGGGGGCGTTTCGCATCCAGCTGATCCGCGACCTGCTGCAGCGGTATGGCATCGACGGGGTCAGCGAGGCCGATGCGCGGGAACTGCAGAACCGCTTCGACGAGGACCGTCTCGAAGCGTTCGATTTCTACCCCGGCATCGAGGCGTTCCTGGCCGAGGCGCGCAAGCTGTTCACGCTGGTGGTGATCACCAACGGTCCCGAGTTCTCCCAGGTACCCAAGGTGCAGGCGGTGGACCTGGCGTCCCATGTGGATCACATCATCATCGGCGGCCAGGAGCCGGAGCAGAAACCGGCGCGGTCGATCTTCGAAAAAGCGTTGCGGCTGGCCGGCTGCGAGGCGCACGAGGCGATCCACGTCGGCGACAGCCTGGCGTCCGACATCGCCGGCGCGCACAACAGCCAGATCACCTCGCTGTGGATCCAGCATCAGCAGCCGCTGGATGCGGAGCTGGGGATCGAGCCGCATCATCGTGTCCTGCATCCGAGCGAGATTCCGGCCAAACTGCGCCAGATTCACGCCGAAAACGGTTAACCGCGCCATAATGCGCTATGTCTGACCGCCGCGGAGACTGATTCGCCGGTGTATCCGCCCTCTGGATGAGGCGCAGTTTCGCCGCCGCTGTCGTCAGACCATTGAACTTTAACCTAACGCTGCGGTTACAGCAGTGCGGGCCGGCGGCCAATGGGGCAAGGAGAGCCGGCGCCAACACCATAACGATACAGGGAGAGAGGAATGAGTGAACGACGCAACGGCTGGTTGAGCGCGGCGATCCTGGGACTATTGTTGCTCGCCGCGGCCGCGGTGCTGGGCTATCAGTTGAGTCAGGCGGCGCTCGACGTCAAACGCCTGGAGCGCAGCGTGACGGTAAAGGGGCTGGCCGAGCGCGAGTACGAGGCCGATATCGTGATCTGGCCGATCCAGTTCACCGTCGCCAGCAACGACCTGGCGCAGCTGTACCTGACACTGGACGACCAGGCGGCGAAGATCCGCGATTTCCTGCAGTCCCGCGGCATCGCCCCGGAGCAGATCAGCGATGCGCCGGCGGCGATCACCGATAAGTCGGCGCAGCAGTACGGCAACAACAACGGCGCCGAATTCCGCTATACCGCGCAGCGCACGGTCACCGTTTATTCACCCAAGATCGGTACGGTGCGCAGCGTGATGGGGAAACTGTCGCAGTTGGGGCGCCAGGGCATAGTGTTCACCGGAGACGAGTACCAGTCGAAAACCGAATATCTGTTTTCCCGCCTCAACGAGATCAAGCCGGAGATGGTCGAGGAGGCGACGCGTAATGCCCGCGAGGTGGCGCAGAAGTTTGCCGCCGACTCCGACAGCCGCCTGGGCAAGATCCGCCAGGCCTCCCAGGGGCAGTTCTCGATCAGCGATCGCGACAAGAACAACCCGCATATCAAACGGGTACGGGTGGTTTCCACCGTCGAATACTACCTCGTAGACTGAACCGGGCCGGTCGGGGCGGGCGGTGCGCTTGGTCCCGACCGGGTAACGGTCAAGACGGCGGCGGCAGCAGGGCCCGCTAGAGCGTTGGTCGCAGCCACTGAGCTGGAACCTCGCATTAACTACTCACGATTGCATGGAAGGAGCCGACCTTGGCTGGAACCAATCTGCTAGCACTGATCGACGATATCGCAACGCTGCTCGACGATATCGCGCTGATGTCGAAGGTCGCGGCGAAGAAAACCGCCGGCGTCCTCGGTGACGACCTGGCACTGAACGCGGAGCAGGTCAGCGGAGTCAAGGCGGACCGCGAACTGCCGGTGGTCTGGGCCGTGTTCAAGGGCTCGATCGTCAACAAACTGATCCTGGTGCCGGCGGCGCTGCTGATCGCCGCCGTGGCGCCCTGGCTGATCACCCCGCTGCTGATGTTGGGCGGCGCCTACCTCTGTTTCGAGGGGTTTGAAAAAGTACTGCATAGTGTCAAACCCGATCCGCAGGCGCCGCACAAGGAGCTACAGGCGCTGGCCGATCCGACGCTGGACCTGGTGGAGTATGAGCGCAACAAGATCAAGGGGGCGATCCGCACCGATTTCATCCTGTCGTCGGAGATCGTGGTGATTGCGCTGGGCACGGTGCAGCAGGCGTCGTTTGCGGTGCAGGTGGTCGTCGTGGCGGCGATTGCGCTGGTGATGACGGCCGGGGTCTACGCGCTGGTGGCGGCGATCGTCAAGCTGGACGATGCCGGCCTCTACCTGGTACGGCGCCAGGTAGCCGCCTGGCTCGGGCGTTTCCTGCTGCGGCTGGCGCCCTGGCTGATGCGGGCGCTGTCGGTGATCGGTACCGCGGCGATGTTCCTGGTGGGCGGCGGCATCCTGATGCACGGCATTCCCGGCTCCCACGAGTGGCTGCACCACCTGGCGCAGTCCGCCGATGGTTTGCCGGCGCTGGGCGTCATCGTCAACGGCGTACTGCCGACGCTGATCAATATGATCACCGGTGTTCTGGCCGGTGGCGTGCTGTTCCTGGTGCTGGAGTATCTGCTGCATCCGCTGCTGCAGCGCAAGGGTTAGTACAGCGGAGACGGCTTGGGACAGGGTTAGGGATAGGACGCAGTGAGTACACAGTTAGGACACGGAGAGAGGAGAGCGACGATGCGAAGAAGCGTACTGCTGGTGCTGGCCCTGTTGCCCTGGCTCGGCGCCTGTAGCGGCCCCGGGCCACGGGACGATGCAGCCAAAGGCGTTGCGACGGCGGCGGAGACGGTGCCGTCCGATGCGCTGCAGGGGCCGGTCTGGTCGCTGGTACAGATTCAGTCGATGGACGATACGCTCTATACCCCCGCCCGCGACGGACAGTTCACGCTGCAGTTCCTGGCGGACGGGCGTCTGCAGGTGCGGGCGGATTGCAATCGCGGCAGTGGACGTTGGCAGTTGGAAGCACCCTCGAGGCTGACACTGGGGCCCATCGCCGTTACCAAGATGTTCTGCGGCGAGGCTTCCATCGATGCTCGTTTCCTCGGCGACCTGGGCTATGTACGCGGTTTCCTGTTGCGCGACGGGGCGCTCTACCTGACGACGCTGGCTGACGGTTCGATCCTGCAGTTCCGGCCGTTGGCACCATAGAACGAGCAATTGCGCCCGTATTCGGTAGCACCAATAATCGATACGCGGTGACGGGTTTGAGATTGGGCCACTGGCCGGACAAGGGGGCGATATGCCGACAGCGAAAGCAGCCGAAGCCCGGGCGCTGCAGCAGTTGCTGGGCGAGGTGCGAGCCTGTACTCGGTGCGCGCCGCAGCTGCCGTTAGGACCGAAGCCGATACTGCAGGCCGGTGTCGGCGCCAGGATATTGATCGTTGGGCAGGCCCCCGGGCGTAGGGCGCACGCTGCCGGTATCCCGTTCGACGATGCCAGTGGCGAGCGGTTGCGCAGTTGGCTCGGGGTGAGCCGCGCGCAGTTTTACGATCCGGAGCAGTTCGCGATCCTGCCGATCGGTTTCTGCTTTCCCGGCAGCGGTCGTTCCGGCGACCTGCCGCCACGCCCCGAATGTGCGCCGCTCTGGCACCCGGCGTTGTGCGAGCGGATGCCGGGGATCGAGTTGACGCTGCTGCTGGGGCGTTATGCCCAGGCCCGCTACCTGCCGCAACCGGCGGAGTCGGTGACCGCGGCGGTGCAGCGCTGGCACGAAACCTGGCCCCACCTGCTGGCACTCCCCCATCCGAGTCCCCGCAATAACCTCTGGCTCAGTCGCAATCCCTGGTTCGAGGCGGAGCTGCTGCCGGCGCTGCGCGAACGGGTGGCGAAGCTGTTGGCTTGAGCTACAGCAGCTGCACCGCGACGAGTCCGTTGTTTCGTTGGCGTTGCGATCAGTTGCGGCTATGCTGACCTTGAGCCGGCCGCTGCAGCTATTACCGCTACAGCCATCTAAGGAGTTCGCAATGAAAAAGCTCAAGAACGAGAAGGAGCTGGTCAAGAAAGCGATTGCCGATGGCGTACGCTACGGCGAGGATCGCGGTGTGGTGGAGTTCGAAGCAACCGACTCTGCCGAACTGAAGATCGAGTATATCTACCGATTGCTGGTGCATGACAAGGTGATCCAGCCGATCCCGGAGGATCAGGTTTCGCAACAGGCGATGCGTCACAAACTGGCGATCTGGGCCTCCCACCACTGAACGGCAAGACGCTCAGACGGTGCCTGCTTCCCGACATCCGGGATACCGACATCCGAGATCCCTACAATAGGAACGCCTATATTAGGGCCGCCGTTACCGGCCAACCGCCCTGCGCACCGGCGCCGGGCGGCCATGGCTAGTCTTTACCTCCTCCCCCTGCAAGTACCCGGATAGTCGCCGAGGTTGTCGCCGGGCGTGAAGTCCCGCACAGGGGGGGGCGCATATACCTCCAGCGACAGAAATGCTGCTGCAGGCGTGGGCCGGGACGCATTGCTGCGGGCCCGGCCCCATCATTTACGCGTGCTGCTCGATCGCTCAGGCGCGCGGCGCCGGTGGCTCCTGGTCGCTGCCGGCCTCTGCCTCGCCGTGACTATTTGCCACGCCGTTATTATCAGCTGAGCCGTTACTCTCTGCCGGGTTATTGCGGCCGGCGTCGTTATCCGCTTGCGGGGGCAGGTACTCCGCCACGTAGCGGCGGATATAGAGCCGCGCCTTCTGTGTCGTTTTGACCAGCCAGATGCAGATCAGCAGCGTGAACGCGGCGGTGAACATCCAGTAGGCGGGAAACAGCAGGGCCAGGATCGCCGCGGCCGGGACGATGATGGTCAGGCCGGTGCGGGTCCGCTTGTCCAGCTTGGTCAGCAGCTGTTCCGCCTGTGCCGGGTCGGTCATGCCCGCTTC
>QKGH01000158.1 GCA_003250495.1 Marinobacterium sp. | reverse complement strand
GCAACGTTTCTGGCCGTAGCCGCTGCGGCACTCGGTGCTGAACACGTTACCGGCGTCGAGGAACAGCAGCGTGCGCCAACCGCTCTTGTCGTCGACGAACGGCATCGGGAAGATGAACTCGGCGCTGGCGGTCAGCAGCATGTTGCCACCATAGGAGTTCTGGTCGCTGCAGTCGGAGGTACCGTCACTGTAGGTGACGCAGCCGTCGGTCGGGCCCAACGAGTTGTTGGAGTAGCCACGTACGCTCTTCAGGCCGCCGGCGTAGAAGTTGCGGTAGAAGGGGTAGCTGTTGTCGCCGAAGCTGTCGCCATACCCTAAACGTCCGCGCAGGCTCGCGATCCACACCTCGTCCTCATCCAGCGGCTTGTACCACTTGGCGTTGTAGGTCGCCCGGTAGTAGGTCAGGTCCCCGCCCGGCAACGCGATCTCGATATTGGCGCCCTGGGCGTAACCGCGGGTCGGGAAGAACCCTTTGTTCAGGTGGTTGTCGCTCCAGCCGGCACTGAGGTTGTAGGTGAGGTAGTTCTCCCCCTCCTCGGCAACGAAATCCTTGATCAGATCCGCGGTGTCGTTGTACAGGTTGATCTCGGTCAGATCCACGCCCAGGCCGAAGTTCAGGCGCTGATAGTCGTCGATCGGATAGCCGAAGTTGACCCCGCCGCCGATCTCGTTGGTGGTGTAGGAGCTGACGTCGCTGGCGTCGTAGTCGCGTTCGCGATAGTAGGCGCTAAAGCCGCGGCTGACACCATCCACCGTGTAGTAGGGGTTGGTGTAGTCGATGCTGTACTCGGTCAGGGTATCGCTGTTGGAGATGTTGAAGCCCACCTTGCGCCCGGTGCCGAGGAAGTTGTCCTGCTGCACCCCCAACTGATAGATGATCCCCTCCGCGTCGGAGAAACCGATACTGGCGGTGAACTGGCCCGAGGGCTGCTCCTCGACGCTATATTCCAGATCGACCTGGTCGTCGGTACCCGGCACCGGCCGCGTTTCGACATTGACCGATTTGAAATAGCCGGTCTTCTCCAGCCGAGTCTTGGAGCGTTCGATCGCCTTGGTGGTCGCGATGCCGGACTCCATCTGCTCCATCTCACGGCGCAGCACGTCGTCGGCGGTCAATGTATTGCCGCGGATATTGATCCGGCGTACGTAGGTGCGTTTACCCGGCTCGATGTAGTAACGCAGCGAAACGGTATTGTCGTCGTGCAGTTCCGGTACCGGGGAGACGTTGGCGAACATGAAGCCGGCATCGCCCAGGCTCCGCACCAGCTTCTCCTGGGTATCGGTCATCGCCTTGCGCGAGAAGGTGTCGCCGCTCTTCAGCGCGAAGGTCTGCTCCAGCTCGTTCTGCGGCACGACCATGTCGCCGGCCACAGAGACCTCCTTGACCGTGAAGCGCGCACCCTCGGTGATGTTGACGGTGATGTAGACGTGTTTCTTGTCCGGTGTGATCGATACCTGGGAGGAGTCGACCTTGAAGTTGATGTAACCGCGGTCCATGTAATAGGAGCGCAGACGCTCCAGGTCGCCGGACATCTTCTCCCGCGAATAGCGGTCGCTCTTGGTATAGAAACTCCAGAAGCTGGGCAGCTTCAGCGAGAACAGGTTCTTCAGCTCCTCGTCGCTGAACACGCTGTTGCCGACGATATTGATATGCTGGATCGTCGCTTCGGCACCTTCGGTGATATTGACGTTGAGCGCAACGCGGTTACCCGACATCGGCTCCACCTCGGTCTGGATCTCGGCGCCGTAACGTCCCTGCCCCACGTACACGCGCAGCAGATCGAGACGGATCTGGTCCACCGCCGAGCGGCGGAATACGTCGCCCTCCTGCACCCCGGACTGCTTGAGCCCGTCGCGCAGCTGCTCCTCCTTGATCGACTTGTTACCCTCGATGCGGATCAGCGCCAACGACGGCCGCTCGTGCAACTGCAGGATCAGGTTATCCTCGTCACGCAGGATCTGCACATCATCGAAATAGCCGGAACGGAACAGCTCGCGGGTGGCATCCGATAGCTGGTTTTGCGTCAGCTGATCGCCGACGTTGACCGGAAAGTAGCGAAAGACCAGTCCGGGCTCGACCCGCTGCAGCCCCTCGAGGCGAATGTCGCTAACAACAAACGGGAATTCAGCTGCGTATGCCTGAACTGTCCATAGAATCGATACGAGTAACAAACCCAGCTTGCGTTTCATGCCGTAATTCTTAATTTCCGTCGATTTTTGTTGAGATCAGGAGCGAGTTACAGGCGAGCGAGATCATTGATGATGGCCAGCGCCATCAGACTGAACAGCAACGCCATTCCGATCCGTATACCGAACATCTGAACTTTCTCACTGACGGGGCGCCCTCTGACCAGCTCGATCACCTGATATAGAAGATGGCCGCCATCGAGCATCGGGATTGGCAGTAGATTGAGCACGCCAAGACTGATACTCAGGTATGCGAGGAAGCTGACGAAGGATTCCAGTCCTGACGCCGCAGAGGCCCCCGCCACTTTAGCAATGGTTATCGGGCCGCTCAAGTTTTTTACCGAGATCGCACCGACGATCATTTTGCCGATGGAGTCCAGGGTCAGGCCGATCATCTGCCCGGTTTTCTGTGCCCCGACCCACAGCGCGTCGAGCGGTCCATGTTGCACCCGGCGCAACATCGAATCGGGCCAGGGCAGCGTCTGTACGCCGGCGCCGATAAAGCCGTAGCGCTCGCCATCCGGCGTTAACTGCTCGGCCGGCGTGATGCGTAGCGAACTCAGCTGCCCGGCGCGTTCGATATCGAACTCCGTCGCCTGCCCCGGTCGCGCCCTGACCAGACGCACCAGCGCCGCCCAATCCGCCACCGGCTCACCGGCGATACGCAGCACCCGATCACCCGTCTGCAGGCCGGCCCGTTCCGCCGGCCCCTGCGGCGACAGCATGCCGATCACTGCCGGCAGCGTCGGACGCCAGGGCTCGATGCCCAGCGCCGCCAACGGCGACTCCCGTTCGAGGTCGACGGCCCACTCCTGCAGCGGTACGGGGTAACGCTCGGCCAACGTACTGCCCGGCAGCGCGGCGCGCAGCTGCAGCACGCCGCTCTCCCCGACCCTGGCCGCCAGGCGAAGGTTGATCTCGTCCCAGGACTGCACCGGATGACCGTCGACCTCCAGCAGCTCGACGCCGGCAGGAATGCCCGCCTGCGCCGCCAGCGAGTCGGGACGCACATCGCCGACCACCGGGATCGCCACGCTGACCCCGTACAGGAACAGGAACCAGTACGCCAGGACGGCAAACAACAGGTTGATCAGCGGCCCCGCCGCGACGATCGCCATCCGCTGCAGTACCGGCTTGTTGTTGAACGCCTGGGGTTTCAGTGCCTCCGGCACCTCCTCCTCGCGCTCATCGAGCATGCGCACATAGCCGCCCAGCGGGATCGCCGCCAGCGCATACTCGGTTCCATCGCGCCCGGTACGCATCCAGATCGGCTTACCGAAGCCAATCGAAAAGCGCAGCACCTTGACACCACAACGACGCGCCACCCAGAAGTGACCCCACTCATGTATCGTCACCAGGATACCGAGGGTGATCAGCGTTGCGAGCAGCGTCTGCAGGATACTCATACCGCGTGTGTATCTCCCGGGTTAGATTCCGCTGGGGTCAGAGCGCGGGCGCCCAATACAGTCCCAGCATAAAGATCGGTGCCGCGGCGGTCAGGCTGTCGATACGATCGAGCACCCCGCCATGACCGGGCAACAGGCTACCGCTGTCCTTGATCCCCCGTTCGCGCTTGAACATGCTTTCGAACAGATCGCCAAACACCGCCGCCAGACAGGTAACCAGTGACAGCAGCACCAGATAGACCGACGCCGCCATAGGAAGTTCGCGCCAAATTGCAAACCCGGCCCCGATCAGCAGACAGGTCAACACGCCGCCGACCAGCCCCTCCAGGGTTTTACCGGGGCTGACCCTGGGGATCAGGCGGGTACGCCCGAACAGCTTGCCGGCACAGTAGGCACCGGTGTCGGCGCCCCACACCAGCAGCAACAGCAGCAGCAGCGCCAGCTGGCCATTGGCGGAGGCTTTCAGCTCGACCAGCGCCAGCCAGGTGGGCAGCAGCACGAACAATCCGATCAGCAGCCGCGAGTTGCGCGCCGCGAAGCCGTGGGTCGCGGGATAGCGCAACACCAGGTAGCAGCCCCAGATCCAGAATAGCGCGGCCACACCCAGCAGCAGCGGACCAGCCAGCGCTTTCGGGACCAGGGCGAGCCCGAGCAGCAGCAGTGCGATGACCGCCCCGTACAGCAGGCGACCAGACTCCGCCAGGCCACAGAAGTTGCCCCACTCACGGGCAGCGAGCAGCACGACCGCAGCCACACCCACCGCAAACGGCAGCGGAGGCAGGAGAAAAACGGCGGCAAGGACCGCCGTTCCGAGCAATACAGCCGTAATAAAACGCTGTTTAAACACCCTTGACCTCTTCGAGCTGTTCGCTGGTACGGCCAAACCGCCGTTCCCGCGCACAGTAGTCCTGTAACGCGGCCGACAGCGCCTCCTTGCCGAAATCGGGCCAATACAGATCGGTGAAATAGAATTCGGTGTAGGCGAACTGCCAGATCAGGAAATTGCTGATCCGCTTCTCGCCACCGGTACGGATGCAGAGATCGGGTTTCGGCAGGTCGGACAGGGAGGTGTAACGATCGAACAGCTGCTCGTCGATCTGCTCGGGCTGCAGTTCGCCCCCTACACACGCCTCGGCCAGTTGCCTGGCCGCCTGCACGATATCCCACTGGCCGCCGTAATTGGCGGCGATATTGAGCTGTAACCCGGTACACACGGACGTGGCTTCTTCCGCCGCGGCGATACGGCGCTGCAGGTCGACGCTGAAGCGCGAACAGTCGCCAATGATGCGCAGGCGGATGTTGTTGCGCAGCAGCTTCTTGACTTCGCGATCCAGCGCCAGCCGGAACAGCTCCATCAACCCCCGCACTTCCAACGCCGGACGACGCCAGTTTTCGCTACTGAATGCGAACAGCGTCAATACCTCGACACCAGCTTCCATGCATCCTGAGATCACTTCACGTACACTGTCCACGCCCGCCTTATGACCCGCCAGCGCCGGCAGGCGACGCTGTTTGGCCCAGCGATTATTGCCGTCCATGATGATGGCGATATGCTGCGGCGCTGCTTTGCTGTGAATGATTCGAGGTAATTTATTTTCGGACATGTGATAGACCGGCGGACCGTTATCCGGCCCGCGCGTGGGATTAGATTTCCATCAGATCGGCTTCTTTCTGCGTCAACAACTGATCCACCTCACCCACGTATTTGTCGGTAAGTTTCTGGATCTGATCCTCGCCACGACGGTTTTCGTCTTCGGTGATCTCTTTCTCTTTCAGCAGATTCTTGAATTCACCGTTGGCATCGCGACGGATATTGCGGACCGCGACACGCCCGTTCTCCGCTTCCTGACGCGCCTGACGGATATAGCCCTTGCGGGTCTCCTCGGTCAGCGCCGGCATCGGCACGCGGATCACATCACCGGTGGTACTGGGGTTCAGGCCGAGATCGGACTTCATGATCGCCTTCTCGATCTCCGGCACCATCTTTTTCTCCCAGGGGATGATCGTCAACGTCCGCGCATCCTCGACGTTAACGTTGGCAACCTGCTGGATCGGCATCATGGAGCCGTAATAGGAGACCTGAACAGAGTCCAGAATCGCCGGTGTAGCGCGCCCGGTACGGATCTTCTTGAAGTGCTCAACCAGCGCTTCAACACTCTTTTTCATGCGCCCTTCGGCGTCTGAGATAATCGCGTTAATCATCTTAGTCTCCAGCGGCAGGACCGCAGTCAATCAGGGTGCCCTCTTCCCCGCCCACGACCAGGTTCACCAGCGCGCCATGCTTGTTCATATTGAACACCCGCACCGGCATGCTGTGATCTCGGGTCAGGCAGATCGCGGTCATATCCATGACACCCAACTGTTTTTCCAGAACCTCGTCAAAGCTCAGATGGGTATAGCGCTCCGCCTTAGGATCCTTCATCGGATCGGCGGTATAGACACCATCCACCTTGGTCGCCTTCAGTACCACATCCGCATCGATCTCGATCCCGCGCAGACAGGCGGCCGAATCGGTCGTAAAGAACGGGTTACCGGTACCGGCGGCAAAGATTACCACATCTCCCTGGTGCAGGTAGCGCATCGCGTTACGCCGGTCGTAATGATCCACCACACCGCTCATCGGAATCGCCGACATGACCCGGGTCGCGATATTGCAGCGCTCCAGCGCATCGCGCATCGCCAGCGCGTTCATCACCGTCGCCAGCATCCCCATGTGATCACCGGTCACCCGGTCCAGCCCGGCCGCACTCAGCGCCGCACCGCGGAACAGGTTGCCACCGCCGATCACCATCCCGACCTGGACACCGATCCCCACCAACTGTCCGATCTCCAGCGCCATACGGTTGAGCACCTTCGGATCGATACCGAAGTTCTCTTCGCCCATCAGGGCTTCGCCGCTGAGTTTGAGCAGAATACGTTTGTACTTGGAGTGTTTATCAACAGGAGGCATGGGTGGGTTCTCCGAGAAAGGGGGCGGTCGACAGAGTGTAAAGCAAAGCAGCGGGCCGTGCGACGCACGGCCCTGTGGGGAGTTACTATCAGCCCTTCAGCTGAGCAGCAACTTCGGCAGCGAAATCGGTTTTCTCGACTTCGATACCTTCACCCACTTCAACGCGGATGAAAGACAGCACATCAGTACCGGCAGCCTTGACCAGCTGGGCGATAGTCTGTTCCGGGTTCTTGACGAACGCCTGCTCGACCAGGCTGTTCTCGGACAGGAACTTCTTCAGACGGCCACCCGCCATCTTCTCCTTGATCTCCTGCGGCTTACCTTCCATGTCCGGCTGAGCCATGATGATCTCTTTTTCGCGATCCAGCTCATCCTGCGGCATCTCTTCCGGCTTGCATACGCGCGGGTTGACGGCCGCTACGTGCATCGCGATATCGCGGGCAACTTCAGACTCGCCACCGGCCAGCACGACCAGAGTCGCGATGCGGTTGTTGCTGTGTACGTAACCGTCGACCACGGCACCTTCCACCAGCTGTACGCGACGCACGGTGATGTTTTCGCCGATCTTCTGTACCAGCGCTTCACGAGCCGCTTCCAGATCGCCAGCCATCAGCTCGGCAACGTCGGTCGCCTTGGTGGCAAACGCCTTGTCCAGAACCGTGCCGACAAACGCCAGAAAGCTACCATCGCGGGCAACGAAGTCGGTTTCGGAGTTCACTTCGATGATCACACCGTAGCTGTTGTCGTCAGCCACTTTCAGCGCAACCACACCATCGGCAGCGACACGACCCGCCTTCTTGGCAGCTTTCATGCCGGAAGATTTGCGCAGATCGTCGATCGCTTTTTCGATATCACCCTCAGCCTCGACCAGTGCTTTTTTGCACTCCATCATGCCCAGACCGGTACGTTCGCGCAGCTCTTTCACCATTGCTGCAGAGATGTTCGCCATGACGCTTCCTCTCAAATTTGTTCGCGTTAAATCGAAATCCAAAAAAGGGGAGCCCGGCTCCCCTTTGCGAATCTATCTAGCTTAGTGGTCGCTGTTGACAGACCGATTACTCGGCCGCGCCCTGCTCTTCCACTTCTACGAATTCGCTTTTATCGCTAACGTTCTGACCAGCGCCTTCGATGCAGGCGTCAGCAACGGACTGCGCATAGATCTGGATCGCACGCAGCGCGTCATCGTTACCCGGGATAACGAAATCGATACCGTCCGGGTTGCTGTTGGTGTCGACCACGCCGATGACCGGGATACCCAGTTTGTTGGCTTCGTTGACAGCGATGCGCTCGTGATCGACGTCGATGACGAACAGTGCATCCGGCAGACCGCCCATCTCTTTGATACCACCGATGGAGAGTTCGAGTTTCTCCATTTCACGGGTACGCATCAGGGCTTCTTTCTTGGTCAGCTTGTCGAAGGTACCGTCCTGAGACTGGGTCTCCAGATCGCGCAGACGACGAATTGACTGACGGATGGTCTTGTAGTTGGTCAGCATACCGCCGAGCCAGCGGTGGTTGACGTACGGCATACCCGCACGCAGCGCTTCCTCTTTCACCACTTTGGCGGCAGCGCGCTTGGTGCCGACGAACAGAACCTTGTTCTTGTTGGCAGCCATGCCCTGAACCACGTCCAGCGCAGAGTTCAGCGCCGGCAGGGTGTGCTCGAGGTTGATGATATGGATCTTGTTACGTGCGCCGAAGATGAATTTGGACATCTTCGGGTTCCAGTAGCGAGTCTGGTGACCGAAGTGGACGCCTGCTTTCAGCAGGTCACGCATGTTGACTTTAGCCATTGTAGATCTAGTCCTCTAAACGGGTTTAAACCTCCACATACCCCGGTATCCAACCGCCTTGCGGCAGCACCCAGGAGCACCGTGCCGGTATGTGTGTGTTGTATAGATGTACCCGAAAAATTCGGGCACGGATTTTGGGAGCGCTTTTATACCACAAACGCCCCCCGGATTGAAGCCGCCTTTCGCTACCCGCATTTTTTTGGCTACAATCCCCAACTAATCAAATCTGGTATCCGTCCGAAGCGCTGCCGCAGCACGCCTGCTTGCCGGCAGCCCCTGACCGGTCGCCCTGACCCACCCGAATCAGCGGAGCATTATGAGTATCACCATCAAGACCCCGGAAGAGATCGAAAAAATGCGCGTTGCCGGCCGCCTCGCCGCCGATGTGCTGGAGATGATCACCCCGGAAGTGGTTCCCGGCGTCACCACCGAACGTCTGAACGAGCTGTGCCATGACTACATCGTCAATGTGCAGCAGGCGATCCCCGCCCCCCTCAACTACCACGGTTTCCCGAAGTCGATCTGCACCTCGATCAACCAGGTGGTCTGCCACGGCATCCCGGCGGACAAGAAACTGAAGAGCGGCGACATCATCAACCTCGACATCACCGTCATCAAGGATGGTTATCACGGCGACACCAGCATGATGTTCATGGTCGGTAACGTGGCTCCCCATGCCCAGCGCCTGTGCCAGGTAACCCAGGAGTGCCTCTACCTCGGCATCCGCATGGTGCGCCCCGGCGTGCACCTGGGCGATATCGGTTACGCCATCCAGCAGCATGCCGAGGCCAACCACTTCAGCGTGGTGCGCGAATACTGCGGTCACGGCATCGGCCGTGAGTTCCACGAAGACCCGCAGGTACTGCACTACGGCCGCCCCGGCACCGGCGAAGTGCTGCAGGAGGGGATGTGCTTCACCATCGAGCCGATGATCAACGCCGGCAAGCGCCACGTGAAGCTGAACAAGCGCGACGGCTGGACCGTCGAGACCGCCGACCGCCGGCCGTCGGCGCAGTATGAGCACACCCTCCTGGTCACCGCCGAGGGCTGTGAAGTCCTGACCCTGCGTCACGGCGAACAGATTTAACAGCTGAATAGTCTTAGCGGAGCCCAACGCAGCATGAGTACCCCCCTGGTTCTGGAGCGATTCGACGAGTACCTGGATCTGCAGCAGTTACAAGCACGACTGCAGGACGAGCCCCCGATCAAGGTACTCAAGGACGCCCTGCGCAGTTCGCTGGAAACGATGAACCGGGCGTTCAAGGAGGGCGAGGATATCCGCCGCCTGATCTACGGCCGTGCCTGGGTGCTGGACCAGATCCTGACCCAGGCCTGGGATCGTTTCCAGTGGCCGGATGCCAAGCAGATCGCCCTGGTTGCCGTGGGCGGCTACGGTCGCGGCGAGCTGCACCCCTTCTCCGATGTCGACATCCTGATCCTGACCGACGGTCTCGATACCGATACGCTGCAGGACAGCATCAGCTGCTTCCTGACCCTGCTCTGGGATATCGGCCTGGAGATCGGTTCCAGCGTGCGCAGCATCGACGACTGCTACAATGAGGCGCGCAACGACATCACCATCGCCACCAACCTGATCGAATCCCGCACCCTGACCGGCAACCCGGCGCTGCAGCAGCAGATGTATGAGCGGGTCACCTCGGAGGGGGCCTGGACCGACCAGCAGTTCTTCCTCGCCAAACTGGCGGAGCAGCAGGAGCGGCACGAGAAGACCAACAACACCGAGTACAACCTGGAGCCGAACCTGAAGACCTCCCCCGGCGGCCTGCGCGACCTGCAGACCATCGGCTGGGTCGCCAAGCGTCACTTCGGCGCCACCTACATTCGCGACCTGGTGGAGCACGGCTTCCTGACCGAGTCGGAACTGGATGCCCTGAACCGCGGCGAGCTGTACCTGTGGACCGTGCGCTACGCGCTGCACATGCTGTGCAACCGGCGCGAAGACCGGCTGCTGTTCGACCACCAGCGCTCGCTGGCGGCGTTCTTCGAGTACAAGGATGACGACAGCGCGCTGGCGGTGGAGCAGTTCATGAACAAGTACTACCGCGTCGCCAAGGCGATGTCGGAGTTCAACGACATGCTGCTGCAGTACTTCGACGAGGTGATCCTGCGCGCCTCCGAGCCGCAGCACATCACCCCGCTGAACAGCCGCTTCCAGATCCATAACGACTATCTGGAGGTCACCCACGACAAGGTGTTCGAGTACCACCCGTTCGCGCTGATGGAGCTGTTCGTGCTAATGGCCCACCATCAGGAAATTCAGGGGGTCCGCGCCTCGACCATCCGCCTGTTCCGCGACCACCGCCACCTGATCGACGAAAACTTCCGCCACGATATCCGTAACACCTCGCTGTTCATGGAGCTGCTGCGCTCCCCCGAGGGGGTATCCACCGAACTGAAGCGGATGAACCGTTATGGCATGCTGGGGCGCTACCTGCCCGAGTTCGGCCGCATCGTCGGCCAGATGCAGCACGACCTGTTCCACATCTACACCGTCGACGCCCACACCCTGAAAGTGATCCAGAAGATGCGCCAGTTCCGCCACCGGGATCACCGCGACACCTTCCCGGTCGCGCACCGGGTGGTCAACCATCTGCCGAAGATCGAGCTGCTCTACATCGCCGGCCTCTACCACGATATCGCCAAGGGGCGCGGCGGCGACCACTCCACCCTGGGTGCCGAAGATGTGATCGCGTTCTGTCGCCGCCACCATATCGGCAAGTGGGACACGCAACTGGTTGCCTGGCTGGTGCGCAACCATCTGACGATGTCGATGACCGCCCAGCGCCGCGACATCTCCGACCCGGCGATCATCCATGCCTTCGCCGAGCAGGTGTGCGACGTGATCCACCTCGACTACCTGTACGTGTTGACCGTCGCCGATATCAACGCCACCAACCACACGCTGTGGAACAGCTGGCGTGCCACGCTGCTGCGCCAGCTCTACATGGAAACCAAACGCGCGCTGCGCCGCGGCCTGGAAAACCCGGTCAACAAGGAGGAGCGGATCGAGCAGGCGCAGCACGAGGCGCTGCAGACGCTGGCACGCCTCGGGGTTTCGCTCGATGCGGCACGGGAGTTGTGGCAGCGCCTGGGCGACGAGTATTTCCTGCGCGAGGACGCGCGCTCCATCGCCCACCAGACCCAGGCGATGCTCGAACACAACGACCCCGCGACGCCGCTGGTCACGCTGCAGAAGACCTCGTTCCGCAGCCATGAGGGGGCCACCGAGATCTTCATCTATACCAAGGATGCGCCGAACCTGTTCGCGGCCACCGTATCGACCCTCGACCAGCTGCACCTGAGCGTGCAGGACGCCCGCATCATCGTCAGCGACAACGGTTACGCGCTGAACAACTACACGGTGCTGACCGAGGATAACCAGCCGCTGTCGGAAAACCCGGATTACCTGGCCAATATCCAGCACCGCCTGATCGAGGAGCTGGACGATCCCAACGATTATCCGAGCATCGTACAGCGCCGGGTACCGCGGCAGATGAAGGCGTTCGCCACCAAGACCCGGGTGCTGATCAGTAACGACCCACGCCTGCAACAGACGGTGCTGGAGGTGACCACGGCGGACCGCCCCGGCCTGCTGGCGCTGATCGGTCACATCTTCGTCGAGTACGGCATCACGCTGCGCAAGGCCAAAATCGCCAACGTCGGCGAGCGGGTGGAGGACTTTTTCTTCATCACCGACCGCAACGACCGCCCGATCAGCGACCCCGAACTGTGCCTGCAACTGCAGCAGGCGGTCTGCCAGCAGCTCGACCAGCATATTCAGCACACGCAGTAATAGGCCGCAGCGGCGGCAAGAGGAGTAGCGCTTATGGACTCAACCACCCGCACCGAGATCGAGGCGGCGGTGTTGCGCCGTCTGCTGGCGCACCTGGACCAGCGTAAGGATGTGCAGAACATCGAGCTGATGAACCTGGCCGGTTTCTGTCGCAACTGCCTGGCGAAATGGTACGCCGCCGAAGCCCAGCAACGCGGCGAAGCGGTCGACTACGAAGCGGCACGGGAGGTCGTCTACGGCGAGCCCTACGCGGACTGGAAGGCGAAGTACCAGCAGGAGGCGTCGGCGGAACAGCTGGCCGCCTTTGCGCGCAACCAGCCCGAGGCCTGACGCGTCGCCCCGGCCGTCAGCGGCTGCTCTGCACCCAGGCGCGCTGCACCTGGTTCAGGTCGACCTCCAGCACCGTGGCATAGGTGTCGTCCTGGACCGGGTAGCTCTTCACCACCCGCGCCCCGCGCACGATGCCGGCCACCGCGGCGCGGAACCTGTCGCTCTGCACCACCATATCCTGCACCGAGGTGGTGCCGTACAGGTATTGGCCATGGATGATCGCCGCCAGCTCCTGGTACGCGCGTAGTTTCGAGGCACGCATCGCCATGATCGCTTTCTGCTGCGGCGTCTGTCCCGGCTGCAGACTGATCGGCGCATAGCCGGTGGCACTGACCCAGTGCTCGGCCGGCACCACCTGCCCGCGGTCCGCTTCGCCCCCCGGCAACGACTCGTTACCGATCATCCGATTGGGTTTGGTTTCGACACACCCCGCCGCCAGCAGCGCGAAGCACAGCAGCGTGATCACACGCACACACAGGTTTTGACCGACATTCATGGGGCAGCTCCAACCGGACCCTGGCGATTCTCGATGATGCGGCCGCTCTCCTGGGCCGCCAGCGGATCGTATCCCGGCCAGCGCCCCTCCAGCCGTTCGTTGGGGATATGGGTCTGCGCCGCGGCCAGGACCTGCCGCGTCGTGGTATCGAGTACCCGGGCGTTGATCACCAGCCCGTCGGGATAGCGGGCATAGGTGCCGGTCAGGACGAAATAGATGCGATTGCGGTTATACAGCAGGGACAGGTTGTTGACGTCCGTCTCCGGTTTCCAGCTGGTGGTCAGGCTAACCGCGCGGTAGTCGACCAGGTTATAGCCGCGATGCTGCAACTGGTAGAGGAAGCTGTCGCTGAGTCGCTCGCCCAACGGACCGCTCTTGTCGCGCTGCATCAGGTCGTAGAAACGCAAAACCGCCAGCGGCAGACGCCGCACCCGATTCTCATCCAGTCCCCGCGCCAGCTGCAGCGCCATCTGCTGCACCGCCTCGCTGACCGGATCGGTGCCGGTATACTGACCGGCGACCTGGGCCAGTCCGGCGCTGGTTAGGTTGTCCGCTCCAGGCTCCGCGGTCAGCGTACCTCCAGCGGCGGCCAGCTGCTGCTGCGCCTGCGGCCCCAGGCGCTCCACGCTGACCGGCACCGGATCGCTCATCAGGGCACGACTGCAGCCGCTCATCTGCACCAGCAGAAGCGCTGCCCCCACCCAGCCGAACACTCTCATCTTCACATCTTATCCCTGCTGTCGTCGCGCTAATCTAACATAACCGGTTGACTCAACAAGCACGTACCTGGCGGTTATGGTACATTCCGCTAGCTGTTCAACTCCTATATATATCGGTCGAGCACCCGTTATGTTGAGCCCTGTTCGTCGCGCCTTCCAACTCCTGCTGCTGTTGCCGCTGCTGCTGGCACTGCCCGCACGGGCGGTGACCGTCGATGCCGAGGGCCAGGCGCCGATCATCAACCAGGACCTGCAGGCCGCACGCGAGGCGGCGATCCGCGACGCCAGCGAACTCGCCTCGCTGCAGGCGGCGGCCTATATCTCCACCACCCAGGAGATCAACGACGGCATCCTCGAGATCGACAACCTGCGCATCCGCACCCTGGGGCGTATCCACGACCTGAAAGTACTGGACGAACGGGTCGAACAGCAGACCCTGCATGTGCGTATCCGCGCCGAGATCGATATCGACCAGGGTTGCCCCGACGGCCAGGCCGCCACCGCCTACCGCAAGCGCCTGGCGCTGACCCTGTTCCCGCTGCAGTACCCGGCGCAGGCCAGCAATGGCCAGCTCGACGCCATCCAGAGCGGCCTGCCGGCGCTGATCCTGCAGCAGCTCGACGCCCATCCCGGGTTCGAAGCGTTGAACGCCACCCAACTGAACCTGCTGGCCAACACCCAGAGCGCTCCCAGCCAACAGCTGGCGGAGGGGGTCCTGAGCAATGCGCTGGGCAGCGCGCGCCGCTTCGATGCCCAGTATCTGGTCAGCGGCGTCATCCGCGACATGTCGATGCGCACGCCCGCGGGGCCGCGCGAGCCCAATGTCTTCGTCGACCTGTACAACCGTTACGACAAGAACGGCGAGCAGCACCTGCGCAGTTTCGTGCTCGACCTCTATATCCACGACGGTTTCAGTGGCGAGCTGCTGCAGCAGCGCCACTATCAGCTGGAGGGGCTGTGGACACGCCCGCAGGAGGAGCGCACCGGCTTCGGCAGCGCCCTGTTCTGGCAGCAGCCGTATGGCCAGAAGATCCGGCAGCTCGGCGCGCAGATCGCCAGTGACCTGGCCCAACGCCTGGCCTGCGAACCCTTCGCGGCGCGCATCACCCAAACCCGCGGCAACGAGGTATGGATCGATGCCGGCAGCGTCCAGGGGCTGAAGGCCGGCGACCGGCTCAGCGTGTTCCGCCGCTATACCCACTACGACGATCAGCTGCGCAGCTATGCGGAGCTCAGCAACACCCGCCTCACGCTAACCCTGGAGCAGGTTCAACCGGGCTTCTCCCGCGGCCGGATCAACGCCAACACCGAGAGCGAGAACATCGCCCGCGACGACATCGTCATCGCCAACTGAAAGCGATTGACAGCGCCCACGGCACCCCCTAGTCTGCCTCGCTTTCACCAGCTGTAACCGATATACCGCGACGGGAGCGAAGGATGCCAAACGAGCTGTTTGCCGAACTGGAAACCAAACTGGTCACACTGATCGACGAGGTCGAGAACCTGCGTCTGGAGATCAGCGACCTGCGTCAGACACGCGATACCCTGCTGGCCGAGCAGCAGCAGACCGAACAGAGCCTGCAGCGCCTGCTTGGCAAGTTCGAGCGCCTGGCCGACAGCGCCGACCTGTAATTTACGCGCAAAAAAAGGCGGCCCGTCAGACGGACCGCCCTCTTTTCGCGGCGATCAAGCCGCCGCTTTTACCGCCCCGCGCTTATTGCTGAGTCCCGCGGATACGCACCTCGACGCGACGGTTCAGTGCCCGCCCGGCAACCGAGTTGTTGTCTGCGATCGGGTTGCGCTCGCCATAGCCGCGCGCACTGATGCGCAGACGATCCACACCCACCGACATCAGGTAGCGCGCCACCGCTTCGGCGCGGCGTTCGGACAGCTGCTGGTTATAGGAGTCGGAACCGGTGGAATCGGTATACCCCTCCACATCGATCACCGTTTTGTCGAACTTGTTCAGCACCCGGCCGACGGAGTCGAGCACCGGATAGAAGCCACTGTCGACCCGGTCGCTATCGGTTGCGAACGTGATATTACCGGGCATGATCAGACGGATATCGTCACCGACGCGCTCCACCCGCACCCCGGTCCCCTCCAGCTCCTGGCGCAGCGCCATCTCCTGCTGGTCCTGGTAGTAGCCGATCCCGCCGCCGACGGCACCACCCAACAGCGCACCGGCCAGCGCCCCCTCTTCACGATTGCCCTTACCGGCCACCACCGAGCCCAGGATCGCACCGCTCAGGGCGCCGATGCCGGCCCCCTTGGTGGCCTGGGAGGTTTTCTGCTCCCCGGTATACGGATCCATGGTGGTACATCCGGCCAGCAGCGAGACGGACAGTGCTGCAGCGACTGCACTCTTGTACATGAGTATTTCTCCTTTGTTGATCTGCGCCTTAAAGCCATCCCGATGCGACCCGCAATCATCGTCCGGGTTCAATGGCGGCTCGAAAATAGTGCCCATTAGATGCAAGGATAGCTTAACCGCAGATGAAGACGGTTTGCCTGTCCTCGTGCTGGCCAGTCCCGGTCGCAGCCGATAAAATACCCCTCCAATCCGTTTACCCGCATTCGCTCAGCCCGAGGAGTCTCCCTTTGTCAAAGCTACCCGTCATCGTCGGTTTTGGTGGTATCAGTCCAGCGGGCCGGGCTTCCTTTCACCACGGCTACCGACGCCTGATCCTCGATCAACTCGATCAGGAGAGTCGACAGCAGACGCTGGTAGGACTGGCGACGCTGATGGGGATCGCCAGTTTCGCCGACGGCAGCTACCTGAATGCCGCCGGCGAGGCGGTCAGTATGGAAACCCTGGCCCAGGCCGTGGAGCAGAGTGTTTGCGACAACACCCTGATTCGCCGTATTCATCCGGACTGGTTCGACGTCCACAACGTGATGTTCAACCGCCCGGCGACCCTCGCCGGCAGTGACGACCAGCTCTGTTTCCAGCTCCGCGCCCGCCACCTGCCGGCCCAACTGCCGGATAACTGGCAGGTCACCGAGATCGACGCCGGCCGGGTCGAAGTCAAGGTCAGCGGCAGCTGCGAAGTGATCTTCCCCGACACCAAGGAAGCCCTGGTGCAGAGCGCCGGCATGCTGCCGACCGGCTTCGAACCGGGCCACCTGTACCAGTCGCGCAACCATCCGCGCGGCCTGCAGATGGCGGTCTACGCCGCCTCCGATGCACTCAGCTCGGTCGGTATCCCGTTCGAGGAGATCAGCCGCCACTTGGCTCCGGACCAGATCGCGGTGTTTGCCAGCAACTCCATCGGTCAGCTCGACGACCTGGGGTTCGGCGGCCTGACCAAATTCCCGGCGCTCGGTAAACGCACGACATCCAAGCAGATGCCGCTCGGGTATGCGCAGATGCCGGCGGACTTCATCAACGCCTACCTGCTCGGCAACGTCGGCACCACCGGCGGTGCGCTGGGCGCCTGCGCCACCTTCCTGTACAACCTGAAGCACGGCATCGACGCGATCCGCAACGGCAATTGCCGGATGGCGATGATCGGCGGCTCCGACGCCCCGGTCACTGCCGAGGTGATCGAAGGGTTCCGCGCCATGGGCGCGCTGGCGGAGGACAAACAGCTGGCGGCGCTGGACGGCCTGGAGCAGCTCAGCGCTGACGACTACCGTCGCGCCTGCCGCCCGTTCGGCGACAACTGCGGCTTCACCATCGGCGAGTCGAGCCAGTTCCTGATCCTGATGAGCGACGACCTGGCACTGGAACTGGGCGCCGAGATCTACGGCGCGGTGCCGGATGTGTTCGTCCATGCCGACGGCCACAAGAAGTCGATCTCGGCACCGGGCATCGGCAACTACATGACCCTGGGCAAGAGTGCCGCGCTGATCCGCAGCCTGCTGGGCGACGAGTCGCTGCGCCAGCGCAGCTATGTGCACGCCCACGGCACCAGCACACCGCAGAACCGCGTCACCGAATCCCATGTCATCAACGAGATCGCCAAGGCGTTCGACATCGGCGACTGGACCGTAGCGGCGATCAAGGCCTATATCGGGCACTCCCAGGGTACCGCCGGCGGCGACCAGATCAGCATGGCCCTGGGGCAGTGGCGCTACGGCTTCATCCCCGGTATCAACACCACGCCGGCGATCGCCGACGACGTGCACCAGAGCCACCTGAACTTCCCGCTGGCGCATCTGGAGGTGGGTCGCGATGGGATGGACAGCGCGCTGATCAACGCCAAGGGGTTCGGCGGCAACAACGCCACCGCCTGCCTGCTCGCCCCCCATGTCAGCGAGCAGCTGCTGCAGCGCCGCTACGGCAGCGCGGCACTGGCCCAGTGGCGCCAGAAGCGCGAGCAGACCCGCGCCCGCGCCGCCGCCTACGACCTGGATGCCACCCGCGGCACCGCGCGGCCGACCTACCTGTACGACCATCAGGTACTGAACGGCGACGACCTGCGGATCAGCGACCGTCAGATCGAACTGCCCGGCTACGCCAACCCGATCAGTCTTGATGTCGACAACCCGTACAAGGATATGTGCTGAATCTCGGCACCCTGACCCACGTTATCGAGGGATGAAGATGCGCTACCTGACACCGTTACTGCTGCTACTGACACTGACCGGCTGCAGCGGCAGCCTGCTGCAACGCGACCCCACGGTCTATGAGTTTTACCGCCTCGACACCCAGAAACTGCGGATGTGCCAGGGACTGAGCGGCGGCTGCCTCGATCTGAGCCTGATCGCCTTCGGCGGCGAAAACCGCCCGGCCATCGAACGCGCGTTCAACGCCAAGATCGCCGGACCCAACTATCCGCTGAGCCTGGCACGCATGCTGCTGAACCCGCCGGGAGGCGAGTACCAGACGAAGGTCATCGATGAGAACGGCCGCTACTACCAGCTGCCGGGCAACGCGCAGACCGATGCCACCTGGCAGGCACTGCAGCGCTCCTTCGATACGCTTTACGACACCCCCCGCGACTGAGACCCGGGCTCAGCCCCTATCCAGACGCAGCAGCGCGCTGGCGCTGGCCGTGGTGACCGCCGCCACCCGCTCTGGCGGCTCACCGCGCAGCTGCGCAATCAGTTGCGCCACATCGGCCACCCGCTGCGGACGGTTAGGTTCGTCGCGCCACGCCTCCAGCACCATGTCCGGCGCATCGGTTTCCAGCACCAGCCACTCCAGCGGTAACTCCGCCACCAGCCGCCGCAGCTTGCGGGCCCGCGCATAGCTGATTGCACCGCCGAAACCGAGCTTGAAACCCAACCCCGCATAGACCCGCGCCTGCTGCTCGCTACCGGAAAAGGCGTGCACGATACCGCCCCGCGCCAGCTTCACCTGCCGCAGCAGCTGCAGCACCCGGTCGTGCGCCTTACGCACATGCAGCAGCACCGGCAGCTCGAAACGCTTGGCCAGCTGCAACTGCTGGCGCAGCAGCGCGATCTGGGCCGCCGCGTCGTGCGGCTCGATAAAGAAGTCGAGTCCGATCTCACCGATGGCAACCAGATCCCGCCGCCGCTCCAGCAACTGCGCCAGCGCATCGATATCGCCGTCGCCATACTCGGCCATGAAACAGGGGTGCAGCCCCAGCGCCGGATAGAGCCGGACCCGCGGATCGGGCTGCTGCTCGACCAGCTGCAACAGCCGCGACCATTCTGCTCGGGTAACACCGGGCACGACGATGCGCCGGACATCGGCCCGTGCCGCCGCCGCCAGCGCCTCGGCGCGCCAGCCGTCGAACGCAGGGAAATCAAGATGGCAGTGGGTATCGATCAGCATGGCTGGAGTATGACACAGCGACGGTGTCAGCGGCGCCTTATGGGAGGAGGGCTGGAGCGGTCGACCACCCGGACCGAAACAGGATCGGGGAGCCGATCTGTTGGGTAGATAACGATTGGCGACGCCCCACCGGGGCGGCGCCGCCAACCCGATCCGATCAGTGCTCCCGCGTGGCGCGGAAACGCACATCGGGCCAACGCTCTTCGGTCAGCGACAGGTTGACCCGGGTCGGTGCCAGGTAGGTCAGCAGCCCGGCGCCGTCGTAGGCCAGGTTGTCGTAGGCTTTTTTCTCGAAGTCGGCCAGCATCTTGTTGTCCTTGCACTCGACCCAGCGCGCTGTCGCCACGCTGATCCCCTCGTAGACGCAATCCACCTTGTACTCATCCTTCAGGCGGAACACGACCACCTCGAACTGCAGCTGCCCGACGGCACCGAGGATCAGATCGTTGTTGCGCATCGGCTGGAACAGCTGTACCGCGCCCTCCTCCGACAGCTGCTGCAACCCCTTCTGCAGCTGCTTCATCTTCAGCGGATCGGTCGGACGCACGCGGCGGAACATCTCCGGCGCGAAGTGCGGAATACCGGTGAACTTCAGGCTCTCCCCTTCGGTGAAGGTATCGCCGATCTGGATCGTGCCGTGGTTATGCAGACCGATGATATCGCCGGACCAGGCTTCCTCGACGTTCTCGCGATCGCCGGCGAGGAAGGTCACCGCATCGGCGATCTTGATATCCTTGCCGATACGCACATGTTTCATCTTCATGCCGCGGGTGTAGGAGCCGGAGCAGACGCGCATGAAGGCGATACGGTCGCGGTGTTTCGGATCCATGTTCGCCTGGATCTTGAATACGAAACCGCTGAACTTATCCTCGCCAGCGTCGACCGCGCGGGTTTCGGTCGGCCGCGGCGGCGGTGCCGGCGCCCAGTTGACGAAGTCATCCAGCATCTCGCGCACCCCGAAGTTGCCCAGCGCGGTACCGAAGAACACCGGCGTCAGCCGCCCCTCCAGATAGGCCTGCTGATCCCACTCATGGGTCGCACCGCGCACCAGCTCGATCTCGTCGACAAAATCGTCGTACTCGTCATCGAGCAGCGCCCGCGCCTCATCGGAGTCGATCCCGTGGATCAGCTTCTCCTCCGCCAGCGTATGCCCCATCCCCTGGGTGTACAGGTGCAGGGTGTCGGTGTAGAGGTTATACACACCTTTGAAGCGCTTGCCTGAAGCGATCGGCCAGTTGATCGGCGCCGCTTCGATCTTCAACACCTGCTCGATCTCGTCGAGCAGCTCGATCGGGTCGCGGATATCGCGGTCGAGCTTGTTGACGAAGGAGAAGATCGGCGTATCGCGCAGACGGCACACCTCCATCAGCTTGATCGTGCGCTCCTCGACCCCCTTGGCGCCGTCGACCACCATCAGCGCCGAATCCACCGCCGTCAGCGTACGGTAGGTATCTTCGGAGAAGTCCTCGTGTCCCGGGGTGTCGAGCAGGTTGACGATGCGCCCCTTGTAGGGGAACTGCATCACCGACGAGGTGATCGAGATGCCGCGCTCCTGCTCCATGCTCATCCAGTCGGAAGTGGCGTGACGGTCGCTACCGCGACCCTTGACGGTACCGGCCACCTGGATCAGTTGGCCGATCAGCAGCAGCTTTTCGGTGATCGTGGTTTTACCGGCGTCAGGGTGAGAGATGATGGCAAAGGTGCGCCGTTTGGCGACTTCCTGCGAAAGCGCGGTGCTGGACATCGATGTAGTCTTCTATTCTGGCAGGGACAGGGCGTTGCGCCCGCTGTGTGCGGTTAATCTGAAAATGGCGTGTATTTTCGCTGATCGATGACAGATAGACAATCGATAGCGCGCTTGCAGAAGCAGGCTAACTGCCGTATACCCGCTGAAACACACTCTCGAATGGAGATCGACTATGCGCCTGATCCTGGCCATCCTGTTGCCCTGGCTACAGTTTTTTACCATCGGCCGCCCGCTGGCCGGCATCATCTGCCTGCTGCTGCAGCTGACCCTGATCGGCTGGCTGCCCGCCGCCATCTGGTCGGTTTATGCCCTGAGCCAGTACAAGACCGACAAGAAGATCGAAGCGGCGTTCTCGACCAACCGGGGCTGATTCCGACCCACCGCTAAAACGAAAAAAGCCGCTGCAGGGCAGCGGCTGAAAACTGGCAGAACCGGTCTGCCGCAACGAACTCAGTGTTTGATCATGATGTGGCGGATCGCGGTGTAGTCCTCGAGCCCGTACATCGACATATCCTTGCCGTAACCGGACATCTTCATGCCACCGTGCGGCATCTCGTTGGCCATCAGCATGTGCGTGTTGACCCAGGTGCAGCCGTACTGCAGACGGGCACTCAAGCGCGCAGCCCGACCGGTATCGGCGGTCCATACCGACGATGCCAGACCGTAGTCGGAGTCGTTGGCCCACTTCAGCGCCTGCTCCTCGGAGTCGAACTCGGTGATCGACACCACCGGGCCGAACACCTCCCGGCACACGATCTCGTCATCCTGACGCGCGCCGGCAAT